>NZ_CAWPSZ010000003.1:0-297466 GCF_963890955.1 Pseudomonas sp. MF6747 | reverse complement strand
CCGGGTTAGCCGTGTTGGGCCATGGATGGCCCGTCACGGCGGCCCACGGATTCAAGCCGGAGTGAGGGCATGCCGAGCCTAAGCGAGGCACCGAGTGGTGGGGCAAAGACCTTTTGGTTACTTTTGGGGCGTTTGCCAAAAGTGACCCGCTGTAAGAGCGGAACCCTACGTGGCCGCGACCGCAGCAACGGATATGTACTCAATCCCCCGACAACCAAACCACCAACCCCACCCCACGACTGTTGCGATTTGGGCAACAGTCATTATCTTGTTACACTCTGTACCCCACCGCTCACCTGCGTTAATTTGACGCACCCTTGAGCGACGGCAAACACAGCTTCCCGCTCACCCAAATTTCCCTCGACTTATTTCCAGGGCTCTACACTGGGAATCTGTTCAAAGCCGCTGACTTCAGCGGCTTTTTTTTGCAGTAAAAAAAGGCCAGGCACACCCCCACGACATTGGCCGCTTACGATTGACCAAAGGAGCTCCACCGGTGAAGAACTCGCTGACGTTCACCCCGCTATTCCTAGCGATTGCAACAACGATCGCCCCCCTGGCCCAAGCGGCAGACACCACCCCCGCCGACGGTTTCGTCGACGGCGCAAGCCTCAAGATCAACACCCGCAACTACTACATGAACCGCGACCGTCGCGACATCCACACCGATGACAGCAAGGAATGGGGCCAAGGCTTCATCGGCACCTTCGAATCCGGCTACACCCAAGGCACGGTCGGCTTCGGCCTGGACCTAAACGCCATGCTCGGCCTCAAGCTCGACGGCGGTGGCGGCACCGACGGCTCCAGCATCCTGCCGTATGGCAGCGGCAACGGCAAAGCGCCCGGCTCGTTCTCCACCGCAGGCGGCACCTTGAAAATGCGCGCCTTCGACACAGAGCTGAAAGCCGGCGACCTGTTCCTCAACAACCCGGTAATCGCCGGCGGCATGACACGCATGCTGCCGCAGGATTTCCGCGGCGTTAGCCTGACCAACCACAGCTTCGACGGCTGGATGCTTGAAGGCGGCCAAGCCAGTTTCACCAAGCTCTACAACCAGAGCGGCCACCGACGCATCGGCACCAGCTACGGCGCGCTGCCGGACCACGCCGACAGCCAGCACCTGAACTGGGCCGGTGTGTCGTTCAGCGCCATCCCGGGCGTTACCAGCAACCTGTACGCTTCCGAACTCAAGGACGTGTGGCACCAGTACTACTACGACCTGGATTACACCTACGCGCTGAACGACCTGGTCAGCCTCAACCCCGGCCTGCACTACTACCACACCCAGGACACCGGCCGGTCGCTGCTGGGCAGCATCGACAACAACACTTACAGCCTGCATTTCACCGTGGGCGTGGGCAACCACAGCCTCACCGCCGCCTACCAGCGGGTTAACGGCAACACGCCGTTCGACTACATCAGCCAGGGCGACAGCATCTACCTGGACAACTCCCAGCAATACTCGGACTTCAACGGCCCCAACGAGCGCTCGTGGAAACTCAAGTACGCCTATGACTTCGCAGGCCTGGGCATGCCGGGGCTGACGTCCGCCGTATCCTACATCAGCGGCAAGACCGACCTGACCAAGGTCGACCCCAACAGCCGTGGCTACAGTGCCTGGTACAGCGCCGACGGCAAGGACGCCAAACACTGGGAGCGCGACATCGACTTGAAGTACGTGGTGCAAGGCGGCAAAGCCAAGGACCTGGCCGTGCGCCTGCAGTGGGCGACCAACCGCGGCGGCGAGGGCTACTCGGCGGTGGATCGGGATGTGGATGAATACCGGGTGATCGTGGATTACCCGATCAACGTGTTCTAACCCGCTGATCTTTCTTTTTAACCCGTGATCTAATTTTCATCGCGTAGAACTAAACTGCCAGAATCTTCCCTGCTGAAGCCTGCGCGATGAGTCAACTCCGCCCTCCTTCCTTACCTGCACGCCCGGAGCTTCTGCTGATTCTGGGCAGCGGCCTGACCGTCACCCTGATTGTGATTATCGTCGCGGCGCTGCTGACCCGCGAACACGCCAGCACCGTCCAGGCCGCCCAGCGCGCGACCACCAATATCACCCAACTGATCAATGCCGACGTGCTGCGTAACGTCGAGCTCTATGACCTGGCGCTGCAGGGGTTGATTACGGCCACCACCCGCAAAGACCTGACGCGGGCGTCGCCGGACATTCGGCACATGGTGCAGTTTGATCAATCCACCGCCGCGCCCTTCAAAGGCGAAGTGCTGTTGCTCGATGCCGACGGTGCAGTGATTGCCGACTCCTCGACGCTGTGGCCAACGCCACGCAATTTCGCTAACCGTGATTACTTCCAGGCGCATCGACAGAATGCCCAGGCCGGGCTGTTTATCAGCCGCCCATTCAGGATTCGCTGCAACTGCGATCAAGTCTGGCGCATCGCATTCAGTCGTCGCGTCACGGGGCCGCACGGCGAGTTTGCCGGTGTCGCGGTGGCAACGATGCGCCTGGCGTATTTCGATCAATTGTTCAACCGCCTCACCATCGGCAATGGCAGTTCGGTGAACCTGTTGAACAATCAGGGGATTCTTCTCGCCCAGCAGCCGTTGCTGGAGCGCGACATGATCGACAAGGACCTCAGCGATCGGCCCAACTTCAAACGCATACTGCGCGAAGGCGAAGGCAGCTTTCGGGCGATCTCGACCATCACTGGCACCGAGCGTTTGTACACCTTCACCAATGTCGGTGAATTACCGCTGATTGTGGTGGTGGCGCTGGCCAGCGAAGACGTGTTCGCCCCGTGGAAACGCGCCGCGCTGCTCACCAGCGGCGCCACCGGCGTGCTCTGCATTGGCCTGTTATGGCTGACCTGGATGCTGCGCCGCGAACTGCGCCGGCGCTATCGCGCCGAGCAAGTGCTGTTGGAGCTGGCCGCCACCGATGCCCTGACCGGCCTGGCCAACCGTCGCACCCTGGACCAGCGCCTGCGCCTGGAGTGGGACCGCGCGCAGCGCTCCACCAAGCCGCTGACGCTGTTGATGATCGACGTGGACCACTTCAAGGCTTTCAACGACCGCCACGGCCACCACGGCGGTGATGAGGCACTGCGCACGGTCGCCCAGGTGATCGGCAACAACATCCGTCGTCCCGCTGACCTGGCCGCGCGGTATGGTGGGGAAGAGTTTGCGGTGGTGCTGCCGGACACCGACGCCAGGGGCGCCTGGGTGATCGCCGAGCATATCCGCAGCGGAGTCGAGCACCTGCCGCGCGTCGCCGGCGCCGAACAGCCGATCACCGTGAGTATCGGCATGAGTACCTGGGATAAACGCAGTCGCCTGTCACTCGAGACGCTGCTGTTGCACGCGGATCAGGCACTGTATGAGGCCAAGCACAGTGGGCGAAATCGCATAAGGGAGGCCACCGGGCTCTGACCTGCTGCAACGCCATACACGGACTACGCTAATGGCATCCTCGACGCAGAAGTACGCCCGATGAGCCCAAGCCTTTCTCGCCCTACACGTCGCCCGGAACGCCTGCTGACCCTTGGCAGTGTCCTCACAGCCCTGCTGATCGTGGCGATCGTGGCGGTGCTGCTGATTCGCGAACACGCCAATACCCTGCAGACCGCCACGCGCACCGCGAACAACATCACCCAACTGATTGACGCCGATGTACTGCGCAACGTCGAACTCTACGACATGGCCCTCAAGGGGCTGATCGCCGCCGCCGAGCGCAACGACCTGCAAAGCGTCTCTGCCGATATCCGCCATCTGGTGCTGTTCGACCGCTCCGCCGCCGCGCCCTACAAGGGCGACATCCTGCTGCTGGACGCCAATGGCGAGGTGATCGCCGACTCGTCCTTGCTCACGCCCAAGTCCGGCAACTTCGCTGATCGCGACTATTTCCAGGTGCAGCGCAAAGACCCCGAAATCGGGCTGTACATCAGCCGTCCGTTCATGGCGCGCTGCGTGTGTGACGACCAATGGCGCATTGCATTCAGCCGCCGCGTTTCCGGGCCGGACGGGCGCTTCCAGGGGGTGGCGGTGGCTTCCATGCGCTTGTCTTACTTTCACCAGCTGTTCAGCAGCCTGAATATCGGCAGCAACAGCACCATCAACCTGATCAACCAGCAGGGCATCCTGCTGGCGCAGCATCCCATGCTCGAACTGAACATGATCGACCAGGACCTGAGCCAGCGACCGAACGTAGCGCGCATGCTCAAGGAGCGCGACGGCAGCTTTCGCGGCGTCTCCAGTGTTGACCACCGAGAGCGGCTCTACAGCTTTTCCACGGTCGGCAATTTGCCGCTGATCGTCGCAGTGGCACTGTCCAGCGATGAAGTTTTCGCCCAATGGAAACGCGCAGCCTTGCTGATCAGCCTGGCGACGGGTGTGCTGTGTATCGGTCTGCTGTGGCTCAGCTGGATGCTCAGCAACGAGCTGCGCCGCCGTCACCGCGCCGAGCAAGTGCTGTCAGAACTGGCAGCCACCGATGCCCTGACCGGCCTGGCAAACCGTCGCACCCTCGATCAGCGCCTGCGCCTGGAATGGGACCGCGCGCAGCGCTCGACCGAACCGCTGACGCTGCTGATGATCGACGTGGACCACTTCAAGGCCTTCAACGACCGCCATGGTCACCACGGTGGTGACGAGGCTCTGCGCACGGTGGCCAGGGTTATTGATGACAACATCCGCCGCCCGGCTGACTTGGCGGCGCGTTATGGCGGGGAGGAATTTGCAGTGGTGCTGCCGCACACCGACGCCAAGGGCGCCTGGGTGATCGCCGAGCATATCCGCAGCAGCGTCGAGCACTTGCCACGGTTTGCCGGCGCCGAACGGCCGATTACGGTGAGTATCGGCATGAGTACCTGGGACAAACGCAGCCGCGTGTCGCTGGAGGCATTGTTGCTGAGTGCGGACCAGGCACTGTATGAGGCCAAACACAGCGGGCGCAATCGCATCGTGGACGCCGCAGCCCTTCCCTGAAAAGCCTGCCACCTGGGCCACTCAGTCAGTGCGGTTGGAGCAAGGACGCTCGCCGCACCGCCAGCCCGGGTTTGATCCCGATGCTGACGGCGCCTGCTGCTGATGACAGTGAATCAGTACGTGCTTCACAGGGAAGCTTTTACAGCGTGTAGCTGCCACCTCCTGACACTGAGACTCTTGGGTCAGCACCGACTTGCGCTGTCACACTCAATGGAAACTGCGGGGGCAACAGAGACACGCTTAAACCGAAAGAGCCATCGACGAAAACGCCCGAGATAGCGGAAAACTCGTGTTTTGGCGCGGACTTGCTGGTCAGGTCAGTGCTGAAGGTAACTTTGTGTTGAAGGGTAAATGACGGTGACACGCCGCCTCCGCCATTGGCGCCAACCTGCCCTGCTCGAACATTTGCGTTAACACTTGTGCGGGGAGAAAAAGTATAACTATTGGTGATAGATAATGTGTTGTCGAAATTTTGCGTGATCGTCGGTTTACCGGTGGGAGACAGTGTGAATTGAAGACCCGGCCCGCCGACATTTATATGTTGCCCGGTTATATGCGTCACACTTTGGTTCACACCACCGCCCACACTAACGCCAGAACTGGCAAGGCTGCCCTCCAGACCACCATTCACACTCATTAGTTGCTGGCTGACAATTGAAGGCTTCAGATTAGCGTTAAAGTTTAGTTCACCACTGGGTTGGACAGTGGCGCTGAATTCAGGTGCGCCAAACGTAAACCGCTGTGAAAGGCTGCCGCCCACATTGAAACCCACGCCCGTGCCTAAAATATTTGGAATGCCGGCCCTCAAACTGCCGCCGACTTCCAGCTGCATCTTTGGTGCGAAGCTGACGGTGAGGCCGCCGCTGTCGTTGGGACGTAAGCTGATGACGGGATCAAAGCGCGCCGTTGCGCTCACACCCGCGCTCGGGCCGCCAGGAATCGGCGTGAGCCTGGCGGCGATGGTGGCATAGGTTCGCGGAAAAAAAGACACCGTGGGGATCGGCTGAAACTTCGCTACACCGCCGAACACATTCGCCGTATAGGGCGCGGCAAAAGAGCGCTCGGGTGGATTATTGTTGACGTTTTGTTGCTGAGGGTCAGGGCTACGGTATACAGCGGCTGGAGCGATAGCGTTCATGATCGATATTCCTTCAACAGTAATAGGTATGTATTCACTTATCTCGCGTTAGTTCAAAACTCGTTTAGCTGTTGGGTCTTTATTCAACGGCCTCACGAAGACTGTGTGGTACACGAAAAAGTATCAGTTCCTACAAAAACACCGTCGAAAGTTGCAGCACGTTTCACGACAATGTCATTACCGCGCAACTTGCTATTTTTTAAGCATAAAAAAAGGCCACCCGAGGGTGGCCTTTCAAAACTAAAGAAGAGAGTTGTTACTTACACCGCCGCAACGGGACGCATGTAAGAGATCGGTGCGGTGCTGGCATCTTCGAAGGTCACGACTTCCCAAGCATCCGTCTGTGCAATCAACTTGCGCAGCAGCTGGTTGTTAAGGGCGTGGCCCGACTTGAAGCCTTTGAACTCGCCTATGAGGCTATTGCCCAGCAGGTAGAGGTCACCGATTGCATCGAGGATCTTGTGCTTCACGAATTCGTCTTCATAGCGAAGGCCGTCTTCGTTCAGTACACCATCCGCGTCGACCACGATGGCGTTTTCAACGCTGCCGCCGAGTGCGAGGTTGTGCTTGCGCAGGTACTCGATGTCACTCATGAAACCAAAGGTACGGGCGCGGCTGACTTCTTTTACGAACGAAGTGCTGGAAAAATCCACGCTTGCACTTTGTGTGCGGTCACGGAATACCGGGTGATCGAAATCGATCTCAAAGCTCACTTTAAAGCCTTCGAACGGGACGAAGGTGGCGCGCTTGTCGCCGTCTTCTACTGTCACTTCCCGCAGAATGCGAATGAACTTCTTGGCTGCGTCCTGTTCTTCCAGGCCGGCAGATTGAATCAAGAATACGAAGGGTCCAGCGCTGCCATCCATGATAGGGACTTCGGACGCGGAGAGCTCGACGTAGGCGTTATCGATGCCCAGGCCAGCCATGGCCGAGAGCAAGTGCTCCACCGTGTCCACTTTGACGTCACCGTTGACCAGAGTGGTCGACATAGTGGTTTCGCCAACGTTTTCCGCGCGAGCAGGAATCTGCACCACAGGGTCCAGGTCGGCACGAACAAACACGATGCCGGTGTCGACAGGTGCGGGCTTGAGGGTCAGGTATACCTTCTCCCCGGAGTGCAGACCTACACCTGTGGCACGGATAATATTCTTCAGGGTGCGTTGTTTAATCATGGCTTGGACCGCTTCAGCGCAAATTGCGAACTGGTATCAACAAAGGCTGGCGATAATAACAGACCAGACCTTTGCTGAACACCAATCACCTTCATAGCCCTGATACATTCCATTAATCGGCCTGACGACGCAGGAATGCCGGGATGTCCAGGTAGTCCAGATCATCTTGCGGATTCGGGCTACGGGACGCCGCAGCACCGGCCTGAGCCTGGTTGCGCATCACGGTCGGACGGTCCAGATCACGGTAGTTCACCGACGGCAGTTCCTGGCGCGCAGGCGCTGGAGCGGCAGCTTGCTGGCTGGCGTGACTGTTGTGGCCGGTGTGAACGGTATTGTCGATGACCTTTACAGGCTTCTCGATTTTTGCGCCCAGGCCGGTAGCAACCACGGTCACGTGCAGTTCATCACGCATGTCCGGATCGATAACGGTACCGACTTTGACCATCGCGTGCTCGGAAGCGAAGGCTTCGATGATGCTACCCACGTCGGAGTACTCACCCAGGGACAGGTCAGGACCGGCGGTGATGTTCACCAGGATGCCGCGTGCGCCTTGCAGGTTCACGTCTTCAAGCAATGGGTTGCGGATCGCCGCTTCAGTGGCTTCACGTGCACGGTTCGGACCGCTGGCGCAGCCAGTGCCCATCATCGCCATGCCCATTTCGCTCATCACGGTACGTACGTCGGCAAAGTCGACGTTGATCATGCCTGGGCGCTTGATGATGTCGGAGATACCGCGAACGGCACCGGCCAGTACATCGTCAGCCTTGGCAAATGCGGACAGCAGGCTTGCGTCCTTGCCCAGGATGGTCAGCAGTTTCTCGTTGGGAATGGTGATCAACGAGTCAACACTTTCAGACAGCAGACGGATACCTTCGTCGGCGATCTGCATGCGCTTGCGACCTTCGAACGGGAACGGACGCGTTACGACAGCAACGGTCAGGATGCCCATTTCCTTGGCCACTTCGGCAATGATCGGGGCCGCACCGGTACCGGTACCGCCGCCCATGCCGGTGGTGATGAACACCATGTTGGTGCCTTGCAGCACTTCAGCAATACGCTCGCGGTCTTCCAGCGCGGCTTGACGGCCGACTTCCGGGTTGGCGCCAGCGCCGAGGCCCTTGGTCACGGCTGTGCCCAATTGCAGGATGGTCCGCGCGCCGATGCTTTTCAGCGCCTGGGCATCAGTGTTGGCGCAGATGAATTCAACGCCTTCAATGTTGCTCTTGACCATGTGGTTGACAGCGTTGCCGCCGCCACCGCCGACACCGATTACTTTGATAACCGGGCTTGCGGGGATGTTGTCTACGAGTTCGAACATGTTCCCTCTCCTTTCGTTTTCTCTAGTTTTTTCGCCTACTGCTTATTACGGTGTTGCGGTAAATCTTTAGAAATTGCCTTTCACCCAAGCCTGCAGGCGCTCGAACAACGGCGCTTTGGCTTCGTCGTCGCCACCGCGGTAGCTGTCACGAATGCTCGGGCCCGACAGGGAAATGCCGTCGGTCTGCTTTTGCAGCCCGTACAACAGCAAGCCCACACCGGTGGAATAAATCGGGTTGCGCACTACGTCGCCCAGGCCTTTGACGCCATGGGGCACGCCCAGACGGACAGGCATGTGGAAGATTTCCTCGGCCAGTTCGACCGCGCCTTCCATCTTCGAGGTGCCACCGGTCAGCACAATGCCGGCCGGGATCAAATCTTCGTAACCGCTGCGGCGCAGCTCAGCCTGGATCAGGGTGAACAGCTCGTCGTAGCGCGGCTCGACCACTTCGGCCAGGGCCTGGCGCGACAGCTCACGCGGTGGGCGGTCGCCGACACTGGGCACCTTGATGGTTTCACCGGCACCGGCCAGTTTGGCCAGGGCGCAGGCGTAGCGAATCTTGATTTCTTCGGCGTACTGGGTCGGTGTACGCAGCGCCATGGCGATGTCGTTGGTGACCTGGTCGCCGGCAATCGGGATCACGGCGGTGTGACGGATCGCACCCTCGGTGAAGATCGCGATGTCGGTGGTGCCGCCGCCGATGTCCACCAGGCACACGCCCAGCTCTTTTTCGTCGTCGGTCAGTACCGAATACGCCGAAGCAAGCTGCTCGAGAATGATGTCGTCGATTTCCAGACCGCAGCGGCGCACGCATTTTTCAATGTTCTGTGCAGCATTGACGGCGCAGGTCACTACGTGAACCTTGGCTTCCAGACGTACGCCCGACATGCCCAGCGGCTCGCGAACGCCTTCCTGGTTGTCGATCACGTAGTCCTGCGGCAGGGTGTGCAGCACGCGCTGGTCAGCCGGGATCGCCACGGCCTGGGCCGCGTCGAGTACACGCTCAAGGTCCGCCGAGCTGACTTCACGGTCGCGGATTGCCACGATGCCGTGGGAATTCAGGCTGCGGATATGGTTGCCGGCCACGCCGACGAACGCCGAGTGAATCCGGCAGCCGGCCATCAGCTGCGCTTCTTCGATCGCGCGCTGGATCGATTGCACGGTGGACTCGATGTTCACCACCACGCCCTTCTTCAGGCCCCGGGACGGATGCGTGCCGATACCGACGATTTCGATAACACCGTCTTCCCCGACCTCGCCGACCAGCGCCACCACCTTGGAGGTGCCGATATCGAGACCGACGATCATTTTGCCGCTTTGCACGTTTGCCATGGGTCCTGCCTCTTCTTAATTCTTCGCGACAGCGGGTTTGGCTGTCGTCGGCGCAGCTGGTTCACGCCAGCCGACGGCCAGGCCGTTGGCGTAACGCAGGTCGACGCTCGCAATGTTCGTAATCTGTTCTTTCAAGGTCTTGTCATAGATGGCAATAAAGCGGCGCATCTTTTCCACCAAGCGGTCGCGTCCCAGCAACAACTCGATGCCCGGGCCGGAACTGCCTGCCCCGGTGGTCAAAAACCAGCTGCCCCGTTCACGCAATTCCAGGCGTGCGATGGAGAAGCCCAGTGGCCGCAGCATCTGGCTCAAGGCCTGATACTGCTGCATCACTTGCTGCTGCGCCCGCTGCGGCCCGAACAGCTGCGGCAGGTGCTCATAGTTGGCCAGCTCACGCGGGGTGAACGCCTGGCCCTGGTTGTTCAACAGCGCTTCATCGCCCCAACGGGCCACGGGCAGTTGTTCTTCCAGGCGGATCGTCACCTGGTCCGGCCACACGCGGCGGACTTCGGCATGGGCGATCCATGGCATCTGCTCCAGCTCCGAGCGCATACCGGCCAGGTCGATGGTAAAGAAGCTCGCCGCCAGGTACGGGCCGATGCGCTGCTGTACCGCTTGCTGGCTGATGTAGCTCAAGTCGCCCTGCACACTGATCTTGGTGATCGGCCGATCGGCATACGGCAACAGGCGCTGCGCACCTTCGTAAGTGCCAAAGCCCAACGCCACCAGCAGCACCGGCCAGAACAGCGCCTTGAGGAAACCAAAGTTGGCTTTCGGCAGGCGCGCCGACATCGGCTCTTTAGCCACCATCCGGCTGGCACCCCGTGGCACCGGCTTGCGGCCGGGTGCTGGTGGGGGCTGATGACGAAGCGATGCGCCGTTCATGTGTTTAGCCTCTTGGCTCAATGCTGTCAGCGAGGATCGCCAGCACCAACTGCTGGAAATCCAGACCGGCTGCACGGGCTGCCATAGGTACCAGGCTGTGATCGGTCATACCCGGCGCAGTGTTGACTTCAAGGAACCAGAAATCCCCTTGGTCATCCTGCATCACGTCTGCCCGCGCCCAACCGGCGATACCCAGCGCCTCACAGGCTTTCGCCGTGAGGTCCATCAATTCTTGTTCCTTGGTTGCGTCAAGGCCACACGGGATCCGGTACTGAGTATCGGAAGCCAGGTACTTGGCGTCGTAATCGTAAAAGGTGTGGGGCGTGCCCAATGCGATAGGCGGCAATACCTGGCCACGCAGGGTGGCGATGGTGTACTCGGGACCGGAAATCCACTGTTCCACCAACACTTGCGAATCGTAGGTACTTGCCGCTTTCCATGCGTCGATCAATTCGGCGGCCGAGTTCACTTTGGCCATGCCGATACTGGAGCCTTCATGGGCTGGTTTGACGATCAAAGGCAGGCCCAGTTCCTTGGCTGCAGAAATACAATCGTCTTCGCTGCACAGCACCCTGTGGCGTGGGGTTGGAATACCCAGGCTGTGCCACACCTGCTTGGTGCGCAACTTGTCCATCGCCAGTGCCGAGGCAAGAATGCCGCTGCCGGTGTAAGGGATGCCGGCGCACTCAAGCAAGCCTTGCATGCTGCCGTCTTCACCGCCACGGCCGTGCAGGATGATAAAGGCACGGTCGATCTTTTCGGCCTGCAGGCGGGCAAGGAAGTCATCGCCCACGTCGATACCGAACGCATTCACGCCGGCGCTTTGCAGTGCCTCAAGCACGGCATTACCGGACTTGAGCGAGACCTCACGTTCAGCGCTCTTGCCGCCGAACAGCACGGCTACGCGGCCGAAGTCGGCAGGCGTGATCGTGGAAAACAGGGCGTCGTAGTTCGTGGTCATTTCGACTTCCCCTGCGCCACGGCGAACAATGGGCTCGCAAGCAATTTAGGCGCAAGGCCACCGATGTCGCCGGCGCCCTGGCACAGCAGGATGTCGCCGGCGCGCAGCAGTGGCTTGACGATCGGCGCCAGGTCCACACCGCGCTCGATGTAGATCGGGTCCAACTGGCCACGCTGGCGGATGCTGTTGCACAGCTTGCGGCTGTCGGCGCCCGGGATCGGCTCTTCACCGGCCGGGTAGACTTCCATCAGCAGCAGCACGTTGGCATCGGCCAATACATTGACAAAATCGTCGTACAGATCGCGGGTACGGCTGTAGCGGTGCGGCTGGTAAACCATCACCAGGCGGCGCTCCGGCCAGCCACCGCGCACGGCTTTGATCACGGCGGCCACTTCGGTCGGGTGGTGACCGTAGTCGTCGACCAGCATCACGTCGCCGCCGTCTACCGGCAGTTGGCCGTAGACCTGGAAGCGACGGCCAACACCGGCAAAACGCGACAGGCCTTCAACGATGGCTTCATCGCTGACGCCCTCGTCGGAGGCGATGCAGATGGTCGCCAGGGAGTTGAGCACGTTGTGGTTGCCCGGCATGTTCACCGACACATCCAGCGGCTCGCGGTCAGGGCGCAGCACGGTGAAGAAGGTTTGCATGCCTTCCTGGCGCACATTGATCGCGCGCACGTCAGCGTCTTCGCTGAAGCCGTAGGTCACGGTCGGACGCTTGACCTGCGGCAGGATTTCACGCACCACCGGATCGTCCAGGCATACAACAGCCAGACCGTAGAACGGCAGGTTGTGCAGGAACTCGACGAAGGTTTTCTTCAACTTGTTGAAGTCACCGTCGTAGGTTGCCATGTGGTCTTCGTCGATGTTGGTAACCACCGCGACCAGCGGCTGCAGGTGCAGGAAGCTCGCGTCGCTTTCATCGGCTTCGGCGATCAGGTAGCGGCTGGTGCCGAGCTGGGCATTGGTGCCAGCTGCATTCAGACGGCCACCGATCACGAACGTCGGGTCCAGGCCACCGGCCGCGAACACCGAAGCGATCAGGCTGGTGGTGGTGGTTTTGCCGTGCGTACCGGCAACGGCAATACCGTGGCGATAGCGCATCAGCTCGGCGAGCATTTCGGCGCGCGGCACCACCGGAATACGGCGCTCAAGGGCGGTGGCCACTTCCGGGTTGGAGGTGTTCACGGCGCTGGAAACCACCAGCACATCAGCCTCGGCGGCGTTTTCGGCGCGGTGGCCGATAAAGATCTGCGCACCGAACGACTTCAGGCGATCCGTGACCGGCGACTCTTTCAAGTCAGAGCCGGACACCTGGTAGCCCAGGTTCAGCAGCACTTCGGCAATCCCGCACATGCCCACGCCGCCGATGCCGACGAAGTGGATGCGACGGATGCGGCGCATCTCGGGTTGTGGCATGGCTTTCTGATTCTCAACCATGGGCCACCTCCAGGCAGATGTCGACCACGGTGCGGGTTGCGTCAGGTTTGGCCAGGCGGCTTGCGGTGCTCGCCATGCTGTTGAGTCGTTCCGGTTGCATCAAAACCTCGGTCAGGCGTGCGGCCAAATCGGCGGCGCCAGTCGTTCTTTGCGGCAGCAGGAAGGCAGCGCCCTCCCCGGCCAAATATTCGGCGTTGCGGGTCTGGTGATCGTCAATCGCGTGGGGCAAAGGCACCAGCAAGGACGGCAGACCGGCGGCGGCCAGTTCACTGACGGTCAGCGCACCAGCGCGACAGACCACCAGGTCGGCCCAGCCATAGGCGTGGGCCATGTCTTTGATGAAGGGCTGCACATTCGCCTCGACACCGGCCTCGCGATAGCGGGCAGCGGTGATTTCATCGTGATTCTTGCCGGCCTGATGGAAGATCTCCGGGCGCAACTCCACGGGGAGTTGAGCCAGCGCTTCGGGCAGCAATTTGTTCAGCGGCTCGGCACCCAGGCTTCCGCCGAGGATCAGCAGATGCGCCTTGCGCCCCGCCAGCGCCTCACGGGCAATGGCCATGAACAGTTCGGTGCGCACCGGGTTGCCGGTGGTGCGCAACTTGTCCGAGGTCGCAAAGGTGTTCGGGAACGCTTCACACACGCGCGAGGCCAACGGCACCAGCAGGCGGTTCGCGGTACCGGCGACGGCGTTCTGCTCGTGCACGATCACCGGCACGCCAGCCAGCTTGGCGGCAACACCGCCAGGGCCAGTCACATAACCGCCAAACCCCAGCACGCATACCGGCTTCACTGCACGCATGACTTTGCGCGCCTGCCACACCGCCTTCAGCAACACGAACGGCGCCTTGAGCAGGGACAACTTGCCCTTGCCACGCAAGCCGGTGACGTTGATCAAATGCAGCGGCAAGCCGGCATTGGGCACCAATTCATTTTCGATGCCGCGCGGCGTGCCGAGCCAATGCACGGTGTAGCCGCGGTTCTGGAATTCACGCGCGCACGCCAGGGCCGGGAACACGTGGCCCCCGGTGCCGCCCGCCATGATCAGCACGTTAGCGCCCATGGTTCGGCTCCTCGGCAAAATCGCTTTCGCTGAATTCCATCTCTTCGCTGCCCAGGTGGGTTCGACTCTCCCACTCGATGCGCAACAATAACCCCAGGCACGCGCAGCAAATCACCAACGAACTGCCGCCGTAACTGAGGAACGGCAAGGTCAGGCCCTTGGTCGGCAACAAGCCGACGTTCACGCCGATGTTGATCAGGAACTGGCCGATCCACAGGAACGACAAGCCGTACGCCACATAGGCGGCGAAATACTGTTTGGCCTTCTCGGCCCACAAGCCGATGTACATGCCGCGTACACACACGAACACGAACAGCGCGACGGTGCACAGCGAACCCACCACGCCGAGCTCTTCGGCGAGTACCGAGAACACGAAGTCGGTGTGCGCTTCGGGCAGGTAGAACTGCTTCTGCACGCTGTTGCCCAGGCCCACACCCAGCCACTCGCCGCGACCAAAGGCGATCAGCGCCTGGGTCAGCTGGTAGCCGGAACCGAACTGATCGGACCACGGGTCGGTAAAGGTAATCAGACGGGCCATCCGATAAGGCTGCGCCTGCACCAGCACCGTCACGGCGGCCACGGCCAGCACCACCATCAAGGTGAAGCGGAACAGACCGACGCCACCGAGGAACAGCATTGCGGCGGCCGCGCCCATCATCACGACGGTGGCACCGAAGTCGGGCTCCATCAGCAACAGGCCGGCCATTGGGAGCAGCACGATGAATGGCTTGAAGAAGCCCATCCAGCTTTCGCGCACTTCCTTCTGACGGCGTACCAGGTAACCGGCCAGGTAGATCACCACGAACACCTTGGCGATTTCCGACGGCTGCACGTTGAACGCACCGAAGCCGATCCAGCGCATCGAACCGTTCACCTCGCGGCCGATGCCGGGCAGGATCACCATGATCAACAGGCCGAACGCACCGATCAGCATCATCCAGCCCAGGCGCTGCCAGGTGGCGATCGGGATCATCATGGTGACGATGCACGCGCCAAGGCCGATCACCAGATACACCAAGTGGCGGATCATCATGTACAGGGTGTTGCCCGACTGCACGGCGGCCACTTCGGAGGACGCCGAGGTGATCATCACCAGGCCCAGGCCCAGCAGCGCCAGGCAACCGGCGAGCATCGGGAAATCAAGGTCGACGCCACGGCCGGTAATGATCGGCGACGGGTACGGTTTGATGATATTTCTGAAATTCATGCCAAGGCCTCCACGGCGCGAGCGAACAGCTGACCGCGCTCTTCGTAGTTCTTGAACATGTCGAAACTGGCGCACGCTGGCGACAGCAGCACGGCATCACCCGGCTGGGCCAGGGCTTTGCACTGAGCGATGGCGTCGTCCAGGGACGTCGCGCGCACTTGCGGCACGGCGTCACCGAGGGCAGCGGCGATCAAGTCAGCATCACGGCCCATCAGCACCACGGCGCGACAATGGGCAGCCACCGGGCCTTTAAGGTCCTTGAAGTCGGCGCCTTTGCCATCGCCACCGGCGATCAGCACCAGCTTGCCTTCGATATCGGCGCCAAGGCCTTCGATGGCAGCCAGGGCAGCACCGACGTTGGTGGCCTTGGAATCGTTGTAATAGCTGACGCCGTTGAGGTCGCGCACCCACTGGCAACGGTGCTCAAGCCCGGCGAATGTGCGCAGGCTTGCGAGCATGGCGTCGAACGGCAGGCCAACAGCGTGACCGAGTGCCAGCGCCGCCAGGGCATTGGACTGGTTATGCGCGCCACGAATTTTCAGCTCGCGCACCGGCATCAGGTTCTGGAATTCGAAGGCCAGGTATTTCTCGCCGTTCTCTTCGCGGATGCCGAAGGCTTTGAAGTCCGGTTTGCCGAGGCCGAAGGTCCAGCACGGCAGGCCCTCGCCCATCAGCGGACGGCTCAGGGCGTCCTGGCGGTTGACCACCACTTGCCGGGCACCGCGGAAGATCCGGTGCTTGGCCAGGTGATAGGCCGGCAGGCCGCTGTAGCGGTCCATGTGGTCTTCACTCACATTCAACACGGTGGCGACTTCGGCGCCCAGGTCGTGAGTGGTTTCGAGCTGGAAGCTCGACAGTTCCATCACGTACAGCTCGACGTCGTCGCTGAGCAGGTCCAACGCCGGCGTGCCGAGGTTACCGCCCACGGCCACGCGTTTGCCGGCCGCAACCGCCATCTCGCCGACCAGGGTGGTCACGGTGCTTTTCGCGTTGGAACCACTGATGGCCACAATCGGCGCTTTCGCGTTGCGCGCGAACAGGTCGATATCGCCGGAGAGCTTCACGCCACGTGCGGCAGCGGCTTGCAAAGCCGGTGTCGCCAGGGCCAGGCCGGGGCTCACGTAGAGCTCATCGGCGCGGCACAGAAACTCGACATCCAACTCGCCACAACGCACTTCCACGTGCGGGTAGTCACGGCGCAGCGTGACCAGCTCCGGTGGATTTTCCCGCGTATCGGCGACGGCAAACGACGTGCCCCGGTTCGCCAGGAAGCGAACCAGGGACATGCCGCTCTTGCCGAGGCCGACAATGATGCGGAAGTGGTCTGAAGCGATCAGGGACACTCGTTTCTACCTCAGTTTCAGGGTGGCAAGGCCGACCAGTACCAGAATCACGGTGATGATCCAGAAACGGACAATCACGCGTGGCTCGGGCCAGCCCTTGAGTTCAAAGTGGTGGTGAATCGGCGCCATGCGGAACACGCGGCGCCCGGTCAATTTGAAGGAAGCCACCTGGATGACCACCGACAGGGTTTCCATCACGAACACACCGCCCATGATGAACAACACGATTTCCTGGCGAACGATCACCGCGATGGTGCCCAAGGCTGCGCCCAGCGCCAGTGCGCCGACGTCGCCCATGAAGACTTGTGCCGGGTAGGTGTTGAACCACAGGAAACCCAGGCCGGCGCCGATCAGCGCGCCGCAGAACACAATCAGTTCACCCGCGCCCGGTACGTACGGGATCAGCAGGTATTCAGCGAATTTCACGTTACCCGACAGGTAGCAGAAGATGCCGAGCGCGCCGCCGACCATCACCGTCGGCATGATCGCCAGGCCGTCGAGGCCGTCGGTCAGGTTGACCGCGTTGCTGGAGCCGACGATCACGAAGTAGGTCAGCACCACGAAGCCGATGCCCAGTGGAATGCTGGCGTCCTTGAGCATCGGAATGATCAGGGTGGTTTCAACTGCGCTTGGTGCAGTGGTGTAAAGGAAGATCGCGGCGGCAAGGCCGAATACCGACTGCCAGAAATACTTCCAGCGGCTTGGCAGCCCCTTGGAGTTTTTCTCGATCACTTTGCGGTAGTCATCGACCCAGCCGATGGCGCCGAACAACAAGGTCACCAACAGCACCACCCACACGTAGCGGTTATGCAGGTCGGCCCAGAGCAAGGTGCTGATGCCGATGGACGAGAGGATCAGCGCGCCGCCCATGGTCGGGGTGCCGGATTTGGACAGGTGCGACTGCGGGCCGTCATTGCGAACCGATTGACCAATTTGCAGGTTCTGCAGGGTGCGGATCATCCACGGCCCCAGGAACAGCGACAGAGACAGCGCGGTCAGCACACCCAGAATCCCGCGCAGGGTCAGGTACTGAAAGACCGCGAAGCCTTTGTGGAACTGTTGCAGATACTCAGCCAGCAGCAGCAGCATTAATGTTTCTCCGTACTTGAGCCACACAAGGCCGCGACGACGTTTTCCATCACCGCGCTGCGCGATCCCTTGATCAAAATGGTTGTGTGTTTGTCTTGTTCAGCCACGCCCAGCGCCTGGATCAGCTCGGCCTGGGTTGCGAAATGCCGCGCGCCGAGGCCGAAGGCGTCGACGGCGTGTGCCATGTTCGGGCCGACGGCATAGAGCGCGTCGACTTTCCCGCTGGCGTAGGCGCCGACTTCGCGGTGGCCTTGCTCTGCCCAGTCGCCCAATTCGCCGATATCACCCAGCACCAGAACCTTGCGCCCGGCAAAGCCCTTCAGCAGGTCAACAGCAGCATTAATGGAGGACGGGTTGGCGTTGTAGGTGTCGTCGATCACGCGCATGCCGTTAGTCGCCAGTTGCGCGACGGTGCGGCCCTTGACCGGCTGCACTGCGCCCAGGCCGGTAGCGATACCAAACAGCGACACACCCAGGGCATGCGCGGCGGCGGCGGCGGCCAAGGCGTTGGCAACGTTGTGGTTGCCGAGCAGATTCAATTGCACGTGCTCGTCGCCTTGCGGGGTGTGCAAGGTGAAGGACGGGCAGCCTCGGGCGTCAACGGTGATGTGGGAGGCGTGAAAATCAGCGGCGGCATTGGCCACGGCAAACGTCAGCACCTTGCGACCGGCGGCACGTACACGCCAGGTTTCGAAGGCCTTGTCGTCGAGGTTCAATACTGCGGTGCCGGATGCATCGAGGCCTTCAAGGATTTCGCCCTTGGCTTCGACGATTTTCTCTGGGCCACCGAACTCGCCAACGTGGGCGGTGCCGGCATTGTTAATGATCGCCACGTGAGGCTTGGTCAGCGCCACGGTGTAGGCGATTTCGCCGATGCGCGACGCGCCCAGCTCGATCACTGCCGCCGTGTGTTCCGGGGCCAGCTCGAGCAGGGTCAGCGGCGCGCCGAAATCATTGTTCAAGTTGCCACGGGTGGCGAGCACCGGCCCGCGCGTACGCAGGACACCGGCGAGCAGTTCCTTGACCGTGGTTTTGCCGCTGGAGCCGGTGATGGCTGCAACCGGTTTATCGAAGGCGGCGCGGTTCAATGCACCCAACTGGCCCAAGGCCAAACGGGTATCTGCAACCCGCAATTGCGGCAAGGTGGAATCGGTCACTTCACGCTGCACCAACGCCCCCACGGCACCTTTGGCGGCGACGTCGTTCAGGTAGTCGTGACCATCAAAACGCGGGCCGGCCAAGGCGACAAACAATTGCCCGGGCTTGATGTTCCGGCTGTCGATACTGACGCCGTCGAAGCTGCAATCGCTCGACACTACGCGGGCCGACAGGGCCTGGGTCAGTTCGCTGAACGTCATCGCTTTAAGCATGGGCGACCTCCCAGGCGGTCAAGGCATGATCGGCCTCGACCAGATCGGAGAAGGCATGGCGCTCGCCGTTGATTTCCTGATAGTCCTCGTGGCCTTTGCCGGCCAGCACCACCACGTCGTCAGCACTGGCGCTGGCGATCAACTGGGCAATGGCGGCGCCGCGACCGGCCACGAAAGTAGCCTTGGACGCGTCTTTAAAGCCGACACGGATATCGTCGAAAATCTGGCTTGGGTCTTCGCTGCGCGGGTTGTCGTCGGTGACGAGCACGCCATCGGCGAGACGCTCGACGATCTCGGCCATCAACGGCCGTTTGCCGCGGTCACGATCGCCGCCGCAGCCGAACAGGCACAGCAACTTGCCCTTGGCGTGTGGGCGCAGGGCTTCGAGGACTTTTTCCAAAGCGTCCGGGGTGTGGGCGTAATCGACCACTACCAGCGGTTGCGAACCCCCGCCCAAACGCTGCATGCGACCGGCCGGGCCTTCGAGCTTGGGCAACACGCGCAGGATTTCATCCAGTGCGTAATCCAGGCCAAGCAACGCACCGATGGCAGCCAGCACATTGCTCAGGTTGAAACGGCCGAGCAGGGTGCTGCGCAAGTGGTGCTCGCCCTGCGGCGTGACCAACGTGGCGAGCACGCCTTCGTCATTGAATTGGGCTTCGCGGCAATACAGGTACGCGCTGGAGTCTTCCAGGCTGTAGGTGATCAGGCGCGATTCGCTGTCCTCGGCTGCCAACTGGCGGCCAAAAGCGTCATCAAGATTCACCACTCGGCATTTCAGGTCATTCCAGGCGAACAGCTTGGCCTTGGCAGCGGCGTACGCCTCCATGGTGCCGTGGTAGTCGAGGTGATCGCGGGACAGGTTGGTCATCACCGCCACATCGAAAGCCAGAGCGGTAACACGGCCCTGGTCCAGACCGTGTGAAGAGACTTCCATGGCAACCGCCTTGGCACCGGCCTTTTTCAGGTCGGCCAGGGTCGCTTGCACAGCAATCGGGTTTGGCGTGGTGTGCAGGCCGCTTTGCAGCGCGCCATAAAAACCGGTACCGAGCGTGCCGACAATGCCGCAGTGCTGCCCCAGCAGGTCAAGCGCCTGGGCGACCAATTGGGTCACGCTGGTCTTGCCGTTGGTGCCGGTCACGCCGATCAGGTTCAGTTGACGGCTTGGGTCGCCATAAAAGCGCCCGGCGATGTCCGAGAGCTGCGCAGCCAGGCCTTTGACCGGAATCAACGGCACGTCGGTGATTGGCAGCACGGTGGCGCCTTCCACTTCGTACGCCACGGCTGCCGCGCCACGTTGCAGGGCATCGGCGATGTGCGCACGGCCATCGAACTTGCCGCCAGGCACGGCCAGGAACAGGTCACCGGCGCGTACGTTACGGCTGTCCAGGCTCAACTCGCGAATCAGCAGATCGCGTCCGGCGTGGGCAAAAATCTTGTTCAAGCTAAGAGACATCAGCCGCGCCCTCCATTGGCTTTGGCAGCAGCGGCCGGTGGTCCGGCGTTCGCTTGTTGAGTCGGCGGCAGGTTGTCCGGCGTAATGTTCATCAGGCGCAGGGTGCCGGACATCACTTTGCTGAACACCGGCGCCGATACCAGGCCACCGAAGTAGCCGGCCTTGCTTGGCTCATCGATCACAACAACGATGGCGTAACGCGGATCGCTCATCGGGCCGAAGCCGGCGAACAGCGAGCGGTACGAGTTCTCGGCGTAGCCTTTGGTACCGACCGACGTTTTACGTGCGGTACCGGACTTGCCTGCCACGTGATACGCCGGCACCTGGGCACGGAACACGCCGCGCGGTGCTTCGATCACTTGTTGCAGCATGCCTTGCATGGTCTTGGCGACGTTTTCCGGGATCACCTGGGTGGCTTTCGGGGCTTCGTCGACATGGATCAGGCTCAGTGGAACCATGCGGCCATTGTTGGCCAATACAGAGAAAGCGTGAGCCAGCTGGATCGCGGTCACCGACAGGCCGTAGCCATAGGAAAGCGTGGCCGTCTCGGCCTTTTTCCAGTCGCGATAGTTCGGCAGGTTGCCCACGCGCTCGCCTGGGAAGTCCAGACCGGTGGGTTGGCCCAGGCCGATTTTCTGCGCCAGGTGATAGATGGTTTCGCCGCCGATATCGAAGGCGACTTTACTCATGCCGACGTTACTGGAGTTGATCAGAATACCTGTCAAATCCAGCACCGGACCTTCAGTGCGGGACACGTCACGAATGGTGTATTTGCCCAGCTGCAAGGTGCCTGGGTAAACCTCGACTTTGTCGCTCGGCTTCCAGCGCCCGGTTTCCAGGGCCGCACTCATGGAGATGGCTTTCATGGTCGAACCCGGCTCGAACACGTCGATCATTGCGCGGTTACGCATCATCGCCGGTTGCAGGTTGCGACGGTTGTTCGGGTTGTAGGTCGGCTGGTTGACCATGGCGAGGATCTCGCCGGTCTTCACGTCCATGATCACCAGGCTGCCGGCCTTGGCGCCGTTCTCGATGATCGCGTTGCGCAGCTCGCGGTTGGCCAGGTATTGCAGGCGCAGGTCAATCGACAACGCCAAGGGCTTACCGGCCTTGGCGTTTTTGGTGACCTGGACATCCTTGATCAGTCTGCCGCGTCGATCCTTGATGACCTGCCGTTTGCCGGGAACCCCTGCCAGCCATTCGTCGTAGGCCAGTTCCACGCCTTCACGGCCGTGGTCATCGATGTCGGTAAAGCCAACCATGTGCGCGGTGGTTTCACCGGCCGGGTAGAAACGACGAAACTCCTCGATGCCATAGACACCGGGGACTTTAAGGTCGAGCACCTGCTGGCCCTGTTCAGGGGTCAGCCCGCGAACCAGGTAGATGAATTCTTTATTGGCCTGGGCTTCCAGGCGCTCGGACAAGGCTTTTGGGTCCTGGCCCAGGGCGGCAGCCAGTTCCGGCCACTTGTCCTTGGCGACCTGCAATTCCTTGGCGTTGGCCCACAGCGTGGTTACCGGAGTACTGACGGCCAGAGGCTCGCCATTACGGTCGGTGATCAGACCGCGGTGTGCAGGAATCGGGATATGCCGCAGGCTCCGGGCGTCGCCCTGACCGATCAGGAAGTCACGGTCAACCACTTGCAGGTCGATAATCCGCCAGGCAATCGCGCCCACCATCAACGCCAGCAAACCCAGCATCAGGCGGAAGCGCCAAGGGTAGAGTGCGCCTTCAAGTTTCATCATGGCGCCACCATCCGAACTTCGGCCGCGCCCGGAATGTGCATTTTCAACTGCTCGGTCGCCAGCACTTCGATGCGGCTATGGGCGGTCCAGGTGCTTTGCTCGAGGATCAACCGGCCCCACTCCGCCTGCGCTTTATCACGCACGCTCAATTCCCCGTACAGGGTATTGAGCAATTGACGGTTGTAGTGGGCGCTGTAGGACACCGCAATTGCGGACACCAGCACGCCGATAAACAGCAGCAACATAAAGAAGCTGCCGCCCGGAAGGGGCTTGGCGAAAAGCTTGCTCACCGCAACTTCTCCGCAACGCGCATGACGGCGCTACGGGAACGAGGGTTGGCCTTGAGTTCGGCTTCGGAAGCGAACTGCGCTTTGCCATGGATTTTGATTTTCGGCACAAAGGCTTCGAAACGCACCGGCAAGTTGCGCGGCAGGTTATCGGACTCGCCCTTGACCAGACGACGCATGAACAGTTTGACGATGCGGTCTTCCAGGGAGTGGAAGCTAATCACCACCAGGCGACCGCCCACTTCCAAGGCTTCCAGCGCGGCTTCGAGACCGGCTTCCAGATCGCCCAATTCGTTGTTGACGTGAATGCGCAGGCCCTGGAACGCACGGGTCGCCGGGTTCTTGCCCTTTTCCCAGGCAGGGTTGGCGACTTTGAGCACTTCGGCCAGGTCAGCGGTGCGTTCGAACGGCTGGATTTCACGGCGTTCGACCACAGCGCGGGCCATGCGCCCGGCGAAGCGTTCTTCACCGTATTCCTTGAACACGCGGGCAATTTCTTCCACCGGCGCGGTGGCGATGAACTGCGCGGCACTGACACCACGGGTGGGGTCCATGCGCATGTCGAGCGGGCCGTCGTTCATGAAACTGAAGCCGCGCTCCGGGTCATCGAGCTGCGGCGAAGACACGCCCAGATCGAGCAAAACCCCGGCCACCTTGCCTGCCATGCCGCGCTCGGCGACTTCGGCACCCAGCTCGGCAAAGCTACGCTGCACAACGACAAAGCGGCCGTCTTCGGCCGCTAGCGCTTGCCCGGTGGCAATCGCTTGAGGGTCTTTGTCGAACCCGAGGAGCTTACCGTCGGACCCGAGCTGGCTGAGTATCAACCGACTGTGCCCGCCCCGGCCGAAAGTGCCATCCAGATAGCAGCCATCCGCGCGTACGGCGAGAGCCTCAACGGCTTCGTCAAGCAGTACGGTGATGTGGTTAAAGCCGCTATCAATAGTCACAGGATCAAATCACGCAGTTCATCAGGCATGGCGCCCGGTTGTTGAATAGCAGCCAGGTCAGCTGCAGAAACAGCATCCCAGGCATCTTCGTCCCACAATTGGAACTTGTTCAGTTGGCCGACCAGCATTGCGCGCTTGTCCAGCTTGGCGTACTCGCGCAGACGCGGAGGCACCAGGAAACGACCGCTGCCATCGAGTTCGAGGTCGACGGCATTACCAATCAGCAAACGCTGCAGGCGGCGGTTTTCTTCACGCAATGAAGGCAGAGCGCGCAACTTGGTTTCGATCAACTCCCACTCATCGAGCGGGTAAACACACAAACAAGGGTCAACGGCATCAATCGTGATGATTAACTGGCCAGAACTTCGCGAAATGAGCTCGTCACGATACCGGCTCGGCATGGCGAGACGGCCTTTTGCATCGAGACTGATAGCGTTAGCTCCGCGAAACACAGATGCGTTTCTCCAAATTTTAGCGTTTTACGTTCAAAAAACCCACTTTGTGCCACTTTCCGCCACTTGCGCACACTATAGGAATGCGCCCACCACACCGTCAAGGCGCGGATTCAAGGAAAAGCCTTACAGAACGGAGATTTAGGAGTGTAAAAGGAGGAGAAACGCGAGTTCGGCGATGTTTTTGACTCAACAACCGCAAATAGCTCATGGAGCTATGGCTTAAAGTTAAAGTAATTTATTAAGAGTAAGATTTTTTTGGTATTACGAAGATGCATCTGCCAATGATTTGGCAGGGAGGGATTCTTGCGTTACTACCGGGTTTCTGCACGAGATTCGGACAGAAGGAAAAAAGGTGGAGAGTCGATCTGTAAGCCGGGTTCTGTCTTGAACAGTCATTCGTCTACGATGGCCATCACTGGACATCTTTAGCAACCTACCCGGTCCCAGCGCGGGCCACGCCTTGGGACCCTATTTGGTCTTGCTCCAAGTGGGGTTTACCTAGCCACGAACTGTTGCCAGTCGTGCGGTGCGCTCTTACCGCACCTTTTCACCCTTACCGGCACCGAAGTGCTTAGGCGGTTATTTTCTGTGGCACTTTCCGTAGGCTCACGCCTCCCAGGCATTACCTGGCACTTCGCCCTATGGAGCCCGGACTTTCCTCCCCCCCCTAATTTTCATAGAAGGCAGCGACTGTCCAATCGACTCTCCGCCGCGCAGGTTAACGGCACGGCGGGCTGAGGACAAGTATTAAAAGCGCAGCAATGCCATCACGTTCGGACGGAATGCCGGTTCGCCCCCGGAACTATTCGGCTTTCTGTTTATCCAGCGCGACCTGATACAGCACATTCTTGCGCACGCCGGTAATTTCAGCGGCCAGCGCTGCAGCACGCTTGAGGGGCATTTCCTTGAGCAGCAGATCGAGAATGCGCACGGCCTCGCTGCCCACAGCATCCTCATCCTCCGGCGCCGCCCAACCGGCCACCAGCACCACACACTCGCCACGCTGTTGATTGCTGTCGCCTTCGACGAAGGCACGCAACGCTTCCAACGGCAGACCCTTGAGGGTTTCGAACGTCTTGGTCAGCTCACGCGCCAGCAGCGCAAGGCGCTCGCCGCCAAACACCAGCTCCATGTCTTGCAGGCATTCAAGGATGCGGTGCGGGGCTTCATAGAAGATCAACGTACGCGGTTCTTCCTTGAGTGCCTGAAGCCGCGCGCGGCGCCCAACGGTCTTGGCCGGCAGGAAGCCCTCAAAAATAAAACGATCCGACGGCAACCCGGCAGCCGATAATGCAGCAATCAGCGCGCACGCTCCCGGAACAGGCACTACATTGATACCAGCGGCTCGCGCCTGGCGGACCAAGTGGTAGCCGGGATCGGAAATCAGCGGCGTACCGGCATCGGAGATCAGCGCCACATCGTCGCCGGCCAGCAGGCGCGTGATAAAACGGCTGCCTTCTTCGCGTTCGTTATGTTCGTGGCAGGCGGCCAAGGGCGTGCTGATACCAAAATGCTGCATCAACCGCTGGGAATGCCGTGTGTCTTCCGCCGCGATCAATTTTACGTCGCGCAACACTTTCAGCGCCCGGGCACTGATGTCGTCCAGGTTGCCAATGGGCGTCGCCACGACAAAAAGCGAGCCTGCAGTGGAATTCAAAGGACCTGGAGCAGTCAAAACGCACACCTCGATGGTTGGGAAAAGTCGCATTGTAGCGCGTAGGCGCCTCGATAATATGCCCTCAAGGTCGGCCTTCGATGGCTGTTGGCAGCATTTGCACGACCTAAATCGACGGTTTCACGCCAGTAACATCGCGCCTGGGCCAGTGCTTGGGTACAATTCCACGCTAATTTGATCGGTATCAGGAACACTTACATGATCGCTTGCCTGCGGCTGCTCTCCGCCCTCTGCCTCGCTGCCTTATTGGCTGCCTGCGCCAGCTCGCCCTCGTCCAGCCTTGGCGACCTCCCCCGGACCCCGGATGCCAGTATCGAGCAACTGCTCGAACAGGCTACCTCCGCCAACACGCCAGAAAAGGCCGCGATGCTGCGCCTGAGTGCGGCTGACCTGGCCTACCACCAGAACAACCCTGGGCGTTCGTCGCAGATTCTCGCGCAGGTGCCCCTGGATGTCCTGAAGCCGGCCGCGCAAGTGTTTGCCAGCACCCTGGCCGCCGAACTGGCCATGGCGCGCAATCAGCCCAAGGCTGCATTGGCAGCCCTGAACCATCCCAGCCTGCAGAGCCTGAAGGAGCTGCCGACCGATCAGCAGATCCGTACCGGCACCGTGCATGCCCGCGCCTATGAGGCCGATGGGCAGACCCTGGCCGCCGCGCGAGAGCGTGTCGCCATGGCTGCGCTGCTGACGGGCGACGCTGCCAACAGCAACCACGAAGCCATCTGGGCGCTGATTGCCGCGCTGCCGGCTGACCAGTTGCAAGCCAGCGGTAACCCGACGCTTGATGGCTGGATCAGCCTGGCCAAAGCCGTCAAAGGCGCCGGCACCCTGGAGCAACAACAAGCCGCGATCGACACCTGGCGCGCGCAGAACCCTGGGCACCCGGCCGCAGTGCAACTGCCGACGCCGCTGACCAAGCTCAAGGAACTGGCCAGCCAGCCGCTGAACAAGATCGCCCTGCTACTGCCGCAGGACGGTCCGCTGGCTGCGGTCGGCAAGGCGCTGCGCGAAGGCTTCATGGCGGCTCACTACCAGGCCGAACAAGCCGGGCAGAAACCGCCGGTCATCGAGTTCTATGACAGCTCGCGCCTGACCTCCCTCGACGACTTCTATGCCAAGGCCCAGGCAGCCGGCGTACAACTGGTCGTCGGCCCGCTGGAAAAACCGCTGGTCAAACAACTCGCAGCTCGCCCGCAACTGCCGATCACGACGCTGGCGCTGAACTACAGTGAATTGAATGAAAACCCGCCACAGCTGTTCCAGTTCGGCCTGGCCGCTGAAGACGAAGCCCGCGAAGTCTCGCGCCGTGCCCGCGCCGACGGCTTGCACCGCGCCGCCGCCATGGTGCCGCGTGGCGAATGGGGTGAGCGTGTCTACAAAGCCTTCCGCCAGGATTGGGAAGCCAATGGCGGCACCGTCGTCGGCGTCGAGTACGTTGACCAGCCGGTCGCCCTCGCCCAGCAGATTGCCGACCTGTTCCAGCTGCGCAAAAGCGAAGGTCGCGCCAAGAGCCTGCAAAGCGCCGTTGGCACTGACGTAGCGGCGCAACCGTCGCGCCGCCAGGACATCGAGTTCATCTTCCTGGCTGTGACGCCGCAATTAGCCCAGCAGATCAAGCCGACCCTGAACTTCCAGTACGCCGGCGACGTGCCTGTGTATGCGACGTCCCATGTGTTCAGCGCCAGCGGCGACAAAAACCAGTACCTGGACATGACCAACGTCATGTTCTGCGAAACCCCTTGGCTGCTCAACACCACCGACCCGCTGCGCAACCAGGTTGCCGCGCAATGGCCACAAGCCAATGGCAGCCTGGGCCGCCTGTACGCGATGGGCGCCGACGCCTACCGCCTGGCACCGCGCCTGGGTCAACTCAAGGCGCTGCCGGATACGCGCGTCGACGGCCTCTCGGGCAGCCTGGGCATCAGCGCCAACCAGCGTGTCGACCGCCAGATGCCGTGGGCGAAATTCGTTGGTGGCGACATCCAGCGCCTGCCGGACACCTCGCGCTGATGCCCGAGCGGTCCAGCGCACAAAGCGGCAAGGATGCCGAACTTCAAGCCCTCCAATATCTGCAACAACAGGGTCTGCGCCTTCTGGCGCAGAACTGGTTGTGTAAACGCGGTGAGCTTGATCTGGTCATGCTTGACGGCGATACAGTAGTATTCGTCGAAGTCCGCTACAGAAAACACGCACAATGGGGTGGCGCGCTCGCCAGTATCGACGGGCGCAAGCGTCAGAAGCTGATACTCGCCGCGCAGTTTTTCCTGCAAAAAGAGCATCGCTGGGCTGACTCCCCCTGCCGTTTCGATGTGGTTGCCATAGAAAGCACACCGTCTGGCCCCGCTGATCTGAATTGGCTTAAAGATGCCTTCGACAGCTGATTCACCGGACATCTTCACCACACACTTTTGCTCTTTGCTTTGCGGGCTGCACATTCCTGTGCCAAACAGCCGCGCTACTTAAGGTCACACAGATGGACATGCAATCCCGAATTCGCCAGCTTTTCCAGGCCAGCATCGACACCAAGCAACAGGCGATGGACGTACTTGCACCGCACATCGAGCAAGCCAGTCAGGTCATGGTCAATGCCTTGCTCAACGAGGGCAAAATGCTTTCGTGCGGCAACGGCGGTTCGGCCGGTGATGCCCAGCACTTTTCCTCCGAGCTGCTCAACCGCTTCGAGCGCGAGCGCCCGAGCCTGCCGGCCATTGCCTTGACCACCGACACGTCGACGATCACCTCGATCGCCAACGACTACAGCTACAACGAAATCTTCTCCAAACAGATTCGCGCCCTGGGCCAACCCGGCGACGTGCTGCTGGCGATCTCCACCAGCGGCAACTCGGCGAACATTATTCAAGCGATCCAGGCCGCACATGATCGCGAAATGATTGTCGTAGCATTGACCGGTCGTGACGGCGGCGGCATGGCCTCGCTGCTGTTGCCGGAGGACGTTGAAATCCGCGTACCGGCCAATGTCACTGCACGCATTCAAGAAGTCCACCTGCTGGCGATCCACTGCCTGTGCGATCTGATCGACAGCCAACTGTTCGGGAGTGAAGAATGACCGTTAACCGCCTCAGCCTTTTGGCCATTACGCTGTGCCTTGCCATCAGCGGCTGCAGCACGGCAATCACCGCGACACGTGACACACCGATTCAGGATGACCGGGGCACACGTACTTTCGGCAGCACAATCGACGACTCGCTCATCGAAACCAAGGTCAAGGTCAACGTCGCCAAGGCCGCTACAGACTTGGGCAATGGTGCCTCGCGCATTGTGGTGACCAGCTTCAACGGCGTGGTACTGCTGGCCGGCCAGACGCCGCGTGCGGAGCTCAAGGCCCAGGCAGAACAAGCCGCCTCGTCGGTTCAGCGGGTCAAGAAGGTCCACAATGAACTGCAGGTCATGGACCCTATTACCCTGCTGGCCATCAGTAACGATGCGTTGCTGACCACCAAAATCAAGGCGCAGATGCTTACCGACAGCGCCGTGCCGGGCTCGCGCATCAAAGTCGTCACCGATAACGGCATCGTTTACCTGATGGGCCTGCTGACCCAGGCGGAAGCCACCCGCGCGTCCAACCTGGTTCAGGGTGTGTCCGGCGTACAGAAGATCGTAAAAGTGTTCGAATACATCGACTGATGTCATTCGCAGCCACAAAAAAGGGCGCCGTGCATTGACTGCACGACGCCCTTTTTAGTGGCCTGCGTTTATTGGTACTGCTGGTACGGGTTGCCCTGGAACTGGTTGTTCTGCTGTGGCGCCTGTTGCTGTTGTTGCTGCTGACCCGGTTGGCCGTATTGCTGACCTGGGATCGGGCCGAGGTTGACCTCTACGCGACGGTTTTGCGCACGGCCATTCACGTCGGCGTTGCTGGCAATCGGATTATCCGGGCCGGCACCGCGCGCACTCAGGTTGGTCGGGCTCACGCCCTGCGACGTCAGGTAGTTGGCCACGCTCTGCGCACGACGCTGGGACAGGTCCATGTTCAACTGGCGGCTGCCGGTACTGTCGGTGTAGCCGACAATCTGGATGGTGTTCTGGTTGAACTGCTTCAGCGAGTTCGCCAGGTTGTTCAGTGGCGTATAGAAGCTGCTGGCAATCGCGTCCGAGTTGGTGGCAAAGGTAATGTTACCCGGCATGATCAACTTGATCTGGTCGCCCTGGCGCTGCACTTCAACACCGGTGTTGGCCATGCTTTCACGCAGTTTCTTTTCCTGTTGGTCGGCGTAGTAGCCGTAACCGGCGGCGCCGATACCGGCGATAGCACCACCGATCAGTGCACCCTTGCCACGGTTGTTATGGTCGATGGCTGCACCGGCCAATGCGCCAGCCAGCGCACCCAGGCCGCCATACTTGGCGGTTTTGCTGATACCGCCTTGCGAACCATCATTTGCCTGCCCCTGGCTGCCGTCATAAGGATTGGGCGAGGCGCAGCCGGACAACAGGGCTACGGCGGTGGCAACAACAAGAAGACGACGTGGAGTAAACATGAAGGGAGCTCCTACTTTTGCATTCTGTGGTGCAAAGGACATTGGCAATGGACCTGTGCCGGGTTTTGAACGCGACAAACGGTAAAAATTCCGTGGCCATCGCCCTTGCTGTGACAAAGGCTGGCCAGCATCACCGCTAAGGAAACCGTAGCAGACCCAGGCTGAACGCGAGCTGCGACGACGATTCTTTGTATAGAACAGCCTCACACCCTTGGTTATTCCCTACGCCCGCACAAACGGATTCTCACGCATCTCATCGCCCAACCGGGCGTCCGGCCCGTGCCCGGTAACCACCGTCGCGCCCTCATCCAGGGTGTACAAACGCTGCTTGATCGAACGCACGATAGTCGCCTGGTCCCCGCCCCACAGGTCGGTCCGCCCTACGCCGCGCTTGAACAACGTGTCGCCGGCAATCAACAACTTGGCATCGGCAAACCAGAAGCTCATCGAACCTGGCGTATGCCCTGGCGTGTGCAAGGCCACGCCGCAACCACAGGCCAACGCCTCATCATCTTCCAACCAGCGATCCGGCGACGGCACCGGCGTATAAGGCACGCGAAACATCTGGCACTGCATTTCCAGGTTATCCCACAGGAATTTATCGTCCTTGTGCAGATGCAAAGTGGCGCCGGTTTTCTCTTTCAATTGGCCGGAAGCCAGGAAGTGATCGAGGTGCGCATGGGTATGGATGATGCTCACCACCTTGAGGCCCAACGCCTCCAGGCGAGCCAGGATCAGCTCGTGATTGCCGCCGGGGTCGACCACGATGGCTTTTTTGGTGATCGGGTCACCGATGATGGTGCAGTTGCACTGCAACGGGCCGACGGGGAAGGTTTCGCGAATCAGGGCTGGTAGCTGAGACATCAGAGCGAACTCGATCATTTGTAAGTCAGCGATTTTGGCACAAATGCGTTGCCCCCTACCCCAACAACCCCATCTCCTGCGCCCGCGCTACCGCCTGGGTTCGGCGCTCCACGCCCAGCTTGCTGTTGATATGGCTGGCGTGGGTTTTGACCGTGTGCAGGGAGATAAACAACTGGTTGCTGATCTCCTGGTTTGAGCAGCCTTGGGCGATCAGTTGCAGCACTGCCAGCTCGCGGGTGCTGAGGGTTTCGTGCGTGGGCAGGGCCTCGGCGGCGGCAACCACCGGCAGCAGCGCCAACAGGCTTTGGTTCAACAGCGCATGCGGGGTCTTGCCGAGTTGCTCGCGCATCCAGTCAGGATAACGTTCCAGCAGCCGCTGGAACGGTTGCAGCGCGCCACCAACGCCCGCCTCGAGCGCCTGGGCCACGATCGGTCGCGCCTTGGCCTCCTGGCCGCACTCCAGCAATACATGCGCCTGCTGTGTCAGGGCCATCAGGGCAATCATCTGGCGCCCGCTGTTATGCGCCTGCTGCGCCAGCTCTTCGAGGCGCTGCAGGGCCGCAGCCGGTTGATGGCGGATCGCGTCGAGTGCGGCCTGCTGCAGCCCGATGTGTTGCGCCAGGTGCGGATGAAACTCCGGTGCGGCGGCGGCGTGCTCACCGTTATAGGTCTGCCCCAGGCGGGTCAGCCAGGCGTCGGCGAGGTCGGTGCGGCCTTGGGCCAGCCATAATTCGCATTTGATCAGGGTGATCATCGCCAGGTAATAGATCGGCGGCACGTCCCAGATATGCATCAAGCGCTCGGCTTCGGCAAGTTCGGCGAAGGCCTTGGCGAAATCACCGCGCCGCCCTTCGAAATTGGCGATCACACAATGCCCGATGAGCACGCTGATATCGCGGCACGCGCGCGCTTCGCTCAGGCCAGCACGCAAGCGAGCAAGGCCAGCGTCAGACTGATAACGCACCAGCAGCAGATAACCTTCGTACAGCGATAGCCGCGCGCGTACGGCGTACAGCCGTTGAGGCGCAAGGCCCTGCAGGCGTTGCAGCCCCTGGCGCACTTCGTCCAGAGAACGCAGAATTTCGCCGCGCGCCTGCAACACGCGCGCGCGGTCGTAATGGGCCAGGGCCTCGAACAGCGGGTTGCCGACGCGCTGCGCCAGCTCCAGAGATTCGCGATTCAGGCCACGCGCGCGCCACAGGTCGGCATCGACAATGGCCAGGTTGGACAGGGTCGACAGGCACATCAGGCGCTGGCCATAGCGTTTGTGCGGCAGGCTTTCCAACGCCTCGCTGCAATAACGCTGGGTCAATTCACGATCACCTCGCCCGCGGGCGATGATCCCGCTCAGCGCCAGCCATTGGGCCAGCATCGACTTTTGCGCAGTGGCCGACGGCGCCGGCAGGAAGCGACTGAGGTAGCCTGACAATTCTTCTGCCGCATCCAACTGGCACGCCAACCCCAGCGCCCAACTGTAGAGCACGATCAAGCGCGGCGTGCTGATCAGCAGGCTGTCGGGCAAGTCCATCTTCCAGCGCAGCAGCATGCCCACATTCTGCTCGGCCAGCAGTTGCTCCTCTGACAGGTTCTGCACCAGGTTTGCCGCCACATCGAGGTGGCCGGCGCGCAATGCCTGCTCTACGGCTTCGTCGATAAAACCCTGGGCGTTGAACCAACGACAGGCCCGCAAGTGCAGGCTGGCAATCGGCAAGGTGGCATTGCTCACGCGGCGCGTGCGCAGCAAATCGGAAAACAAATGGTGGTAACGGTACCAGTGGCCCTGTTCGTCCAGCGGCACCAGAAACACCTGATGGGCCTGCAAATAGCGCAGGATTTCCGCGCTGTCGTGGGCCTCGCGCACGGCGTCGCACAGCTCGCTGCAGAAACGATCCTGAGGCGCCGTGTCGTACAGGAACGCCTGCACTTCAACCGGCAGGCAGTCGATGACCTCTTCGAGCAGGTAATCACGAATCAGCCCTTCGCCACCGTGCAAGCTGTGCGGCAACGCGCTTTCATTGCCCGCTTCGGCGATTGCCAATAGCCAGAAACGCAGGCCGGCGACCCACCCTTCACTGCGCCGGATCAAATTGTCCAGCGCCTCGCCGCGCAACGAACTGCTGTGCCGATCCAGCACGGCCAGCGATTCGTCGTGGGTCAGGCGCAGGTCCTGTTCGTGCAGCTCCAGCAGGTGCCGGGACAGCCGCAGGCGCGCCAGGTGCCAGTCGGGACGTTGGCGACTGGTGACCATGACCACCAGCCCATCGGGTAAATGATTGAGGAAAAACTGCAGGCAACGATCCAGCACCGGGCCCTGAGCCAGATGGTAGTCATCCAGTACCAGCAACAAGGGCGCACGCGTGGACAAGTGCAACGTCAGCTCATCGAGCAGGCCGTCGAGCCATTCTTCAAAGGCAAAGGGTTGGTGACGCTGGCGCATTTTCAGCAGGCCCAGGGATTGGGCGCCGAGTTGCGGGAAGTACTGCTGCAAACCGTCGAGCAGGCGCTCGAGGAAACGGCCCGGGTCGTTATCGCGTGGGCTCAGGCCCAGCCACAGGCTTTGCCAATGCGCCGGCAAACTCTGGCAGAACTCTACCGCCAGCGAACTCTTGCCGAACCCCGCCGGAGCGCTGACCAGTAGCAATCGCCCCTCCAGGCCAGCACTCAGCCGTTCGCACAGGCGCGGGCGTAGCACATAGCCATCAGGCAGAGGTGGCCTGTAGAAGCGCGCTTCCAGGGTCGGAATTACTGCGCTTGCAGGCCCTTGGATTCGGGACAGATCAGTCATCGCCGGGCTCTTGTAGAAGGCTGTTGTCGGCATTGCAGATGTCCGCAGACTAGCGGTAAAAGCGGCAGGGTTGTAGATCTTTGCAACATTTACCTGAAAAAGAACTACGACAAAAAATGTGGGAGCTGCCGTGCGCGAGGCTGGCTTGTGTGGGAGCTGGCTTGCCTGCGATAGCATCAACTTGGTGTAACTGATACACCGAGGCGCCTGCATCGCGGGCAAGCCCGACTCCCACACAAGCCAGCTTTACACAAGCCAGCTCCCACATTGTCGAGTGAGTGTTGCTTAACGCACGCCATCCTGGCGCAGGGCCGCCGGGGTGAAGTCGCTGGTGGTGGCGGTAAAGCCGAAGTCATACGCCTGCTTCTCTTCGTTCTTCATGCCCAGGGCCAGGTAACGGCCGGACTGCAGGTCGTAGAGGGTTTCGAGGGCATACCACGGCACTTGTTTGTCGTAGTAGTTCTCAGCGTGAGCTTCAGCCACGCGCCACAATTGGCCACGGCCATCGTAGTGGTCGATCACAGCGGCTTGCCAGGTGTCTTCGTCGATGAAGAAGTCACGCTTGGCGTAGATGTGGCGCTGGCCTTCCTTCAAGGTTGCGACCACGTGCCAGACGCGACGCAGCTCATAACGTGCCAGGTCCTGGTTGATGTGGCCGGCCTTGATGATGTCGACATACTTGAGCTTCGGATCGTCGATCTTGTAGCTGTTGGAGGCGATGTAGATTTCTTTCTTGCCTTCCAGTTTCCAGTCGTAGCGGTCCGGTGCGCCGTTGTACATGTCGAGGTTGTCGGAGGTACGCAGGCCATCGGCGGCAGTGCCCGGCCCGTCATAGGACACTTGCGGCGCCCGGCGAACACGGCGTTGGCCGGCGTTATAGACCCACGCCGAACGCGGCTCCTTCACCTGGTCGAGGGTTTCGTGCACCAACAGCACACCACCGGCCAGACGTGCCGGCGCGGTCACTTGCTGCTTGAAGTAGAACAGCACGTTGCCCGGGTTTTTCGGGTCGTAGTCCTTCATCTTGTCGCGGAACACAAACTGATCGCGAAAGTACACCAGGCTGAACGAGCCGTTGGTTTGCGGCGTGGCCTGGGTGACCAGACGCGTCACGCTGCCGCCGCGATAGCGGGTGATGTGGTTCCAGATCACTTCCACGCCGCTTTTGGGGATCGGAAACGGAACCGCGGTTTCGAAATTTTCCAGGCCGTTGCCGCCAGACACGAGGTTGGTATTGGTGGCGTTCTTCTTGATGGCGGCGAACACATCAGCCGGCACGGTGGCGCCGCGATGGGTCGGGTAGACCGGCATCTTGAAGGTGTCCGGGTAACGCTTGAACATCGCGTACTGCCCCGGCGCCAGCTTGTCTTTGTATTGCTCGACGTTCTGCGCGGTGATCGTGAACTGCGGCTGCTCGCTGGCATACGGGTTGGCGAGGAAACCACGGGCATCCACGGCGCCGGCATTGGTGGGCAGCGGCGACCATTTGGGGATGGTGCCGGCCGCGTTACCGGCCATCTCTGCGCCCATCGGGGTCAGGGTCGTGCCCAGCTTCGCGGCTTCATCGGCCGAGACTGCCGCCATGACGCTACCCGCCATGATCGACAGCCCAAGCACACCCACGTGCAACAGACTTTTAGTTATTTTCATGTTCTGGCTCTTCCTGAAATGCATGCATCTGAAAAAGAAAGTCTTAGAAGTTCACGCCGGCACTCAAGGCGATAAAGTCGCGATCATCCACCGTGGTGAACCGGCCACCAAAGAAGTTGGTGTAGTTCAAGCCGACGGTGTAGGTGTTCTGGTACTCGGCATCGACGCCCAGGCTGACGGCCTTGCGACCTTCTTCAAAGTTGCCGCCAGGGCCTGGCGAATAACCTTTGACGTCATGGGACCAGGCCACGTTGGGCTTGAGGTTCACACCGGCAAACACATCCGGGTATTCCCAGATCGCCCGGGCGCGATAACCCCAGGACGTCGCGGTGGTGTAGCCGTCGTTGTTGCAGTTGGTGTTCAGGCCGGATGCATTCGGCAGGCCCGCCCCCTGAGCGGTCGAATTGTTCAGCGCGTTGCAGAAACCACCCGGCAGCGTGCCAGGGCCGAACACCGGATCGCGGCCATAACGCGCAGTGTTTTTGCTTTCCAACCCGCCCACATGGGTCACGCCGATTTCGCCCACGGTGGTCAGGCGGGTCGCGCCCATCACCTGGTCAAAGAAGTGCGTGAAGGTGGTCTGGAACTGGGTCACTTCCTTGCGGTTGTAGCCGTGCAGATCCTGGCCCGGCGTGCCCTTGAGCACCGACGCATTGCCATAGCCCGGAATCGGCGTAACGCCCGCGTACAGAATATCGGTGGTGCTCAGTTGCACCGGCGCGTTCGGCCGGTAGCTCAATTCACCACTCCAGGCGGTGCCGGTAGGCAGCGTGGTGGAGAAGCTCAAGCCATACAGGCGGATATCCTCCGGGTACTCGACGAAGTACTGGGAACTGCCCGCCACGATCAGCGGACGCAATGCCGCCAACGGTCCCAGTGGACGGGTGTAGGCCGAGTTGGGCGCACCTGTCGCGCTGAAGATCGGCGCACGGCTGTGGTAGTTCATGAAATACGCGCCGAACTCGGTGTCCAGCGGTTCGAAGTTGTAGTGCATGGCCACGCCGAACTGGCCGCTGTCCCGTGCATCACGGTCACCGCCACGTTTTACCAGCACGCCCTCATTGTTAACGTCCACACCCAGAGCATTCAATGTCGGCAAGGCCGCGCCAGGGATGGTGGAACGCTTGTTCAAGACCCGCAGGTTATTACTGCAACCGTCGGCAATCACGTCTGGCTGGGAGAAGAACGTGCCGCAGTTATCCACCACGGTCTGGTCCCACTCCAACTGGTAGAACGCCTCTGCGGAGAGGTTGTCAGTGAGGGTCTGGGACACGTAGAACATGTTGACCGGAATCAAGCCTTCCTTGATCTCGGCGCCCGGACGACGGAATGCAGATACGTCGATCGGGTTGATCGAGTTGATACCGCCACCAATGAACGTACTTTCGCCCCAGCTCACTACCTGCTTGCCGAAGCGCACGCTGCCTGGCTCATCGGCAACGGTGTAGTTGTGATAAATGAACGCATCGAGGATCTGCCCGCCAGAGGACTTGGCGCCCTCTTTGCGGTTGTTGTTGCTGACGTTCTTGAAGTCCAGGTCTTCGTTTTGCAGCGCGAAGTCATACCAGTATTTGCCACGCACAAAAATGCCGGTGTCGCCGTATTTCAATTCAAGGTCATGGATACCCTTGAAGATCTTCGAGAAGGAATCACCCTTGTTGAAGTTCAAGTGGCCGTCATCGGAGGTTTGCGAAAGCCCCTTGCCGCCGTTGTTGACACCAATCAGGTCTTTATTGCGACCCGCAGTCGACCAGCTCGCCCCCACCGACAGGGAGGAGTCAAAACTACCTTCGATTTCACCGATGTTGAAACTGACGCCGAATGCGGGCCCGGCGAGCGTAGAAGCGAGACTGACGGCCAGGGGCAGTCTTGCCCGGCGCCAGAACTGGTTTACTGAGGTCATCGACGCTACTCCATGTGCATTATTGTTATGGCAGTGAGTTCTTTCTTCTGGATGCATGTACCGGCCGGAATACAACGATTCCAATGCCGAACGGCAACCGAGCCCCCATGGCCCGAAGCGCAACATCCTTGAAAAACTCTGAGATGGACTATAGCCAGCAGGGGGTACCGCTTGATCCCTCTAAAGTGTGATTTGCATCACCAACCCGTCTGCCACAGTCCTTTCGCCACGCCGACGAAGGCCGGCGCGGCAAGGATGGCTGAAAATTGGCAAATCACAAGTGAAGGCTTGAGATAGAGCATTGCCGCGCCCGATCGGGTGCGGCGGGAGGCATCAGAGGGTGGACAGGAACGTGCTGTTATTGGCCTGCCATTCAATGATGTCGATACGGATACGTTTTTTGTCGAGCTTGCCGACACTGGTCTTGGGAATTTCAGTAACAACGGCAATCTGACTTGGAATCGCCCACTTGCTCAAATGGCCCAGTTCGACAAAAGGCTTGAGGTGTTCCTTGAGCTCGCGAGCACCTATCACTTGGCCATCATGCACCACCAGCAACGCAAACGGGCGCTCGCCCCACTGCGGGTCGGCGATGCCCACCACCGCTACTTCGCGTACCGCCGGGTGACGGCTGACCAGGTCTTCGAGGGCCAGGGAGGAGATCCACTCGCCGCCGGTCTTGATCACATCCTTGATGCGGTCGCGAATGTCGATCACGCCAAATGCGTCCAGCGTGGCCACGTCGCCGGTGTGCATCCAGCCGCCCTCCCACAGCTCGGCACCCTTTTGCGGCTCGTTGTAATAGCCTTCGGTCAGCCACGGTGCGCGCAGCACCAGCTCACCCTGGGACTCGCCGTCAGCGGGCAGGAAGTTGCCTTCGCTGTCGACAATTGCCGCTTCCACCAACGGCCCGGGCACGCCGGCCTTGATGCGGTAGGTGGTGCGCTCGTCCTCGGTGCCGGCCATCAGTTCTTCGTTGAGGTGGGCACACGACACCAACGGCCCGGTCTCGGACATGCCGTACGCGGCAGTCAGTTGAATACCGCGCGCCTTGGCGGCTTCATACAGCGTGCGATTGAGCGCGCTGCCGCCGATGACGATTTTCCAGCCGCCAAAATCCACGCCTTGCGCCGCCTTGGCGTTGAGCACCATTTGCAGGATGGTCGGCACGCAGTGGGAGAAAGTGACCTTTTCCTTGCGCCACAACTCCACCAGGTATTCCGGGTCGTAGCGGCCCGGATAGACCTGCTTCAAACCGAGCATGGTTGCCACGTACGGCAGGCCCCAGGCGTGCACGTGGAACATCGGCGTGATCGGCATGTACACGTCGTTGGTGCCCAGCAGGCGCACGCTGTCGACGCTGCCCATGATCGTCGCAACGCCCATGGTGTGCAGCACCAGTTGGCGGTGGGTGAAGTACACGCCTTTGGGGTTGCCGGTGGTGCCGGTGGTGTAGAAGGTGGTGGCGACGGAGTTTTCGTCGAAGTCCTGAAAGTCGTACGTGGGGCTGGCGGCCGCCAGCAGGGTTTCGTACTCGCCGACCAGGTTGGGCAGCTCGGCGGTTTTTTCGTCGCCATCGGTGAGCAGCAGCGTTTTGTCGACCGTGGTCAGGTGGCCGGCGATGGCCTGGTAAAGCCCCACGAACTCGCTGTTGACCAGCACGAAGCGGTCTTCGGCGTGGTTCATGGTGTAGAGAATCTGTTCGGGCGACAGGCGCACGTTGATGGTGTGGATTACCGCGCCGATCATCGGGATGGCGAACATGCATTCGAGGTAACGGTGGCTGTCCCAGTCCATCACGGCGACGGTGTCACCGGCCTTGACCCCGGCCTCGGTCAGCACATTGGCCAGGCGCGCAACGCGCTCGATGAGGGTGGGGTAGGTGTAACGCAGTTTGTCGCGGTAGATGATTTCCCGGGTTTTTTCGTAGCGGGTCCCGGACATCAGCAGGCGTTTGATCAACAGTGGGTATTGGTAAGCGCCTTCGGCGGGTGGGATAACACGGGTCTGCAACATACGAATCCCTTATCTGACTGCACGGTGTTGGCTTGAAGACCTGCACTTTAGAGAGCTTATGTGTCAGCTAAATCAGCCAAAGGAATGATTTGCAGAGGCCGATGAATGCTAGCTTTGCGCCACCATTTAGGTGGTGTGTGAGTTCAGCGTGAGGGCCGGGATTGTTTGCGATGAGGTGGTAGGGCTGGGACTTGCGGTGGTTGCAGGGCTGGGACCATATCCGTTATTTGGGTGACGGCGGGTATGGGTTCCGCCCTTACGGCGGGTCACTTTGGAAAAGCCCCAAAGTAACCAAAGGGCTCTTGCCCCACCACTCGGCACCTCGCTCACGCTTCGGTGTGCCCTCACGCAGGCTTGAATCCGTGGGCCGCCGTGACGGGCCATCCATGGCCCAACACGGCTAACCCGGCGTCCTGCCGGGTTACCCACGGATTCAAGCCTGCGTTCGGCCAGCGTGGTTTAACGGGGCGCCTAAGATCAAAGTCAAAAGCAGATCAAGATCAAGATCAAAAGCAGAGCACGGCGGCCTAGTAGCCGACCTGAGTGGTTAGATCAAAAGCGGACGCGAGGCGGCCTGACAGCCGACCTGATTCTTGAAGATGAACTCAATCAAATGTGGGAGCTGGCTTGCCTGCGATGGCATCGACTGGTTGTGCCTGATACACCGAGGTGTCTGCATCGCAGGCAAGCCAGCTCCCACAGAAAAGCCAAGCAGTGCGGTGGCGGCGGCTGAACTCGGTCAACTTGTGGGAGCGGGCTTGCTCGCGAAGGCGGTGGGTCAGCTACACATGAGCTAACTGACCCACCGCCTTCGCGAGCAAGCCCGCTCCCACATTTAGAACTCTGTGCATCAGATAGAAGTGTGTTGCTGTGCTTCTGCCCTGCTTTTGCTTCAACCACTCAGGTCGGCTACTAGGCCGCCGTGCTCTGCTTTTGATCTTGCTCTTGATCTGACAGGCCCCGTCAACCACGCTGGCCGAACGCAGGCTTGAATCCGTGGGTAACCCGGCAGGACGCCGGGTTAGCCGCGTTGGGCCATGGATGGCCCGTCGCGGCGGCCCACGGATTCAAGCCGGAGTGAGGGCACACCGAGCCTAAGCGAGGTGCCGAGTGGTGGGGCAAAGACCTTTTGGTTACTTTTGGGGCGTTTGCCAAAAGTGACCCGCTGTAAGAGCGGAACCATACGTGGCCGTTACCGCAGCAACGGATATGCACTCACTCCCACAGCACAAACCAAAGCCCACCCCTCACTTCATACTCGTAAACGCAAGCTTCACACCAATCGCAATCAAAACCGCCCCCATGGTCCGATCAAACCAATGCCCCATCCGCGCAAATCCCGCGCGTACCCGCTGCTGACTGAACAACATAGCCACCAGGCAAAACCACAACGCCGTCGCCACCGCCAGGTACACACCGTACCCAGCCTGGATCGCCAGCGGCGTGTGCGGGTTGATCACCACAGTAAACAGCGACAGAAAAAACAGCGTGGCCTTGGGGTTCAAACCATTGGTCACAAACCCCGCTGTAAACGCCGCACGCGGAGTGCGCTCACCCACTTCAGGCCGCAACTCGCCCTCGGCAACCGGCTTGGCCGGCTGCGCACGCAACGCTTTGAAACCGATGTACAACAAGTACGCCGCCGCCGCCCACTTCAGTGCGTTAAACAGCACGATGGACTGCGACACGATCAAACCAATCCCCAGCAGCGAATAGCCCACGTGCAGGAAAATCGCCGAGCCCACACCCAAAGCGGTCCAGGTGCCGGCGCGACGGCCATGGGTCACACTCTCGCGCACCACCACGGCGAAATCCGGGCCGGGGCTGGCCACCGCCAACAAGTGAATCAAGGCTACGGTCAAAAACTCGGCGGCGTACATGCTCACTCCATTAAGTAACTGATTATTTCATCTGATAGGCTCGGCAGATTACGCCTTCGAACCCTGTCGCAAAAGGTACAGTTGATGACGAACAATCGCCGCGCCGTCTTCCTTGATCACCCGTCCCTGGACCTGGGGGACCTGGACCTCAGCGAATTGCGCAACAGCTTCAGCGACCTGCAGCTTTACGCGCACACCACGCCGCAGAATGTGGTCGAACGCCTGCAAGGCGCTCAAGTGGTCATCAGCAACAAGATCGCGCTGAATACCGAAACGCTGCAAGCCTGCCCCGAACTCAAGCTGATCCTGGTATCGGCCACCGGCACCAACAACGTCGACCTCGCCGCGGCCCGCGCCCATGGCATTACGGTGAGCAACTGCCAGGGCTACGGCACGCCGTCGGTGGCGCAGCACACAATCATGCTGTTGCTGAATCTGGCGACGCGCCTGAACGACTACCAACGCGACGTCAGCGCGGGCAAATGGCAACAAGCCAAACAGTTCTGCCTGCTGGATTACCCGATTGTCGAGCTAGAGGGCAAAACCCTCGGCCTGCTCGGCCACGGCGAACTGGGTAGCGCCGTCGCGCGCCTGGCCGAAGCCTTCGGCATGCGCGTGGTGCTCGGCGCGATTCCGGGCCGCCCTGCCCGCGCTGACCGCGTGCCACTGGATGAACTGCTCGCGCAAGTCGACGCGCTGACCCTGCACTGCCCGCTCAATGAACACACCCGCGACTTTATCGGCGCTCGCGAATTGGCGCTGCTCAAGCCCGGCGCGTTTATCGTCAACACCGCGCGCGGTGGTTTGATCAACGAACAAGCCCTGGCGGACGCGTTGCGCAGCGGCCATCTGGGCGGTGCGGCCACCGATGTGCTGAGCGTGGAGCCACCGGTAAACGGCAACCCGCTGCTGGCCGGCGACATTCCTCGCCTGATCGTGACACCCCACAACGCCTGGGGCAGTCGCGAAGCGCGGCAGCGCATCGTTGGCCAACTGGCGGAAAACGCCCGCGGCTTTTTCAACGGCACCCCGCTGCGCGTCGTCAGTTGATAAACTGCGCCCCTTTTCAAGGAGCAGACCATGGATCCGCGCAGTGAAGTACTGCTTCGTCAGGCCGAACTTTTTCAAGGCAACCTGCTGCTGGTAGGTTTGCCCGCCGACGATTTGCTCGGCCGCCTGCCCAATGCCCACGGCTGGAGCTGGCATGCCGGCGACCAGGCGGCGCTCGACGCACGCTTCCCCGAACGCAGCCATTTCGGCGTGAACGTGCCCGAACGCGGGTTTGATGCGGCGGTGATTTTCCTGCCCAAATCCAAGGACCTCACCGATTACCTGCTCAACGCCGTGGCCGCACGCCTGCCCGGCGCCGAGCTGTTTCTGGTCGGCGAGAAAAAAGGCGGTATCGAAAGCGCCGCCAAGCAGATGATTCCGTTCGGCAAGCCCCGCAAGCTCGACAACGCGCGGCACTGCCAGCTGTGGCAGGTCACCGTGGCCAATGCCCCGCAAGCGGTCGAACTGCAAAGCCTGGCGCAGGTGTTTGAAGTGCCGCTGGCCGAAGGGCCGCTCAAGGTGGTGAGCCTGCCGGGCGTGTTCAGCCACGGTCGCCTGGATCGCGGCACCGAGCTGTTGCTTGCACACCTGGACAAGTTGCCCAACGGGCACTTGCTCGACTTTGGCTGCGGCGCCGGCGTGCTAGGCGCTGCGGTCAAGCGTCGCTACCCGCACAACACGGTGACGATGCTTGACGTGGATGCGTTCGCCGCCGCCAGCAGCCGCCTGACCTTGGCGGCCAATGGCCTGGAAGCCGAGGTATTGACCGGTGACGGCATCGACGCTGCGCCGATGGGTTTGAACGCGATTTTGAGCAACCCGCCGTTCCATGTCGGCGTGCACACCGATTATTTCGCCACGGAAAACTTGCTGCGAAAAGCGGCGAAACACCTGGCAAAAGGCGGCGAACTACGCTTGGTGGCCAACAGCTTCCTCAAATACCAACCGCTGATCGAAGAGCACTTGGGCGTGTGTGCAATCAAGGCCGAAGGCAACGGTTTTCGCATTTATCGTGCCAAACGCGGCTGATGGCTTTTTGAAAAAGAAGGCTTGCCGAATGGATTTTGCCTAGGCAGAATCCGCTCCGTCCTAGGGGAGTAGTCTCCCACGAGCGCCACGCTCGTCCGGCATACGTCAACATACTTGGTCAGCAGACCATGGCGTATGCGACCCAGGAGTCCGCACAGACGGACCGGGGTTTGACAAGACCTATGACACGCACACCTTACCCGGGGCGGGAAGGCTGTACGTGTCATAGCCGTGTCGACCCGCCCCTGGAAACTTACCTGATGCTGGATTCATTACTCGTTCCTACCGCAATCGTTGCCTTGGCCGAAATCGGCGACAAGACGCAACTGCTCGCGCTCATCCTTGCTGCTCGCTTCCGCAAGCCCTGGCCGATCATCGCCGGCATCGTCGCCGCGACCCTGGCCAACCATGCGGCTGCCGGTGCCGTGGGCGCCTGGTTCGGCAGTTTCTTCTCGGATGCGGTGTTGCACTGGATCCTCGCGGCGAGCTTCTGCGCTACGGCACTGTGGACCCTGGTGCCGGACAAACTCGACGATGACGAAGCCAGTACCACGCGCAAGTTCGGCCCGTTTCTGACCACGCTGATTGCGTTCTTCCTCGCCGAAATCGGTGACAAGACGCAGATCGCCACGGTGATGCTGGCGGCGCAATACCCTGAGCTGTGGCTGGTGATTATCGGCACCACCCTGGGCATGCTGATTGCCAACGTGCCGGTGGTTCTGGCGGGGAATTTCGCCGCGGAGAAACTGCCGCTGACCCTGATTCGTCGACTGGCGGCTACGGCGTTTTTCGTTCTGGCAGTGGTGGCGGTGTACAAGGCCATGCAAAGCAGCGGCTGGATCTAGACCTGTAAACCCCATCCAATGTGGGAGCTGGCTTGCCTGCGATGGCATCAACTCGGTATTTCTGAAGGACCGACCCGCCTGCATCGCAGGCAAGCCAGCTCCCACATGGGTCCGCGTTAACTCAGGATTTCTTGGCCTGCTGGTAAAGCGGCATGACTTTCGGAATCGCCGCCTGCAACGAGGCGATCCGGCTGTCGGAGGCCGGGTGCGTGCTCATGAACTCAGGCGGCGCACCTTCCGAAGCCTTGGCCATCTTGTTCCACAACGTGATAGCCGCGTTCGGGTTGTAACCGGCCCGAGCCGAGAGCTCCAGGCCGATCAGGTCGGCTTCGTTTTCATTGGCGCGGCTGTTGGGCAGCGTCATGCCGTAGTTGGCCACCGTATCGGCCAGCGCCAGGCTGTCCTGGCCCAGACCGAACAAGGCACCGGCGCCCTGCTTGGCCATCTCGATGCCGTAGGCCTTGGACATGGCTTCACGGCCGTGTTCGCGCAAGGCATGCGCGATTTCATGGCCCATCACCGCGGCCAGTTCGTCATCGGTGAGCTTGAGGTTGTCGATCAACGCGCTGTACACGAAGATCTTGCCGCCAGGCCCGCAGTTGGCGTTCATCTCATCACTTTTGATCAGGTTCACCTCCCACTTCCACTGCGCCGCATCCGGGCGAAAGGTCGGCGCCTGGGCGATCAGTCGATTGGCGATGGCCTGCACGCGCTTGGCGTTGGCACTGGTTTTATCGAGCATGCCTTTGCCGCTCGCCTCACCCAGCGTCTGCTGGTAGGACTGGGCATACATCTGGTCGACTTCCTGGCTCGACAACATGCTGAACATGTACTGCTTGCGCTCTACCCCGACGGCGCCGCCGCTGGTGGTGTTAACCGACTGGCAACCCGCCAGCAGCATCGCCGCAACCAACCCACTTACCGCCAATGACTTCTTCATGAACACGCTCCCTGAAAACATGGCGCGTATCCTAGGCGCTCATGTGTATCGGCGCCAGATACAACAGACGTGTAACCGCTAACTTTCAGATACATCCCACCTGCCCACAGCGGCGGCCAACAGTCCATTTGCGACATCCGGCACTATTTCACCCACCGAGACTTAAGCCTCCCGAGCCCGTGGCCGATACACAAAGGCAGCCCACCTGCCCCTGCGCCCGGAGCTTTCATGAAATTCAAGTCGATTCAGTTTTCTGTCGCAGCACTGACCGGGGCCATCGTGCTGAGTGTGGTCGCCGTTTTGGTGCTCTACGCGGTGTTCGCCGGCGCGCGCACCCAGGAACTGGTGCAGGAACGCACCCAGGCGCAGTTCGAGCAGATCATCGAGCAACGGCTCACCGCCCTGGCGCACACCCAGGCCACGTTGATCCAGCGTGAATTGGAAGCGCCCTTGGTGACCGCCAAAGGCCTGGCCACGGCCAACGCCCTGCTCGGCATGAAAGACGCCAAGGGCGAACCGGCCTTGCAAGTGGGCCGCGAGCAACTGATCAACCTGTTGCACGAAACCGTGGTGCGCAACCCGAAAATTCTCGGCGCCTATATCGGCTGGGAACCCAATGCGATCGACCATAACGACGCCGCCTACGTGAACACGCCGATCGTCGGCATGGCCGCCGACGGGCGCTTCCTGCCGTGGTGGTACCGCAACGCCGATGGCAGCCTGGGCCTGGATAAACTCGCCGACGTCAACGACCAGAACATCCTCGCCACCGGCGTGCGGGCCAGTGAGTACTACTTGTGCTCCAAAGAAAGCAAGAAGCCCTGCGCCATCGACCCTGCGCCTTACAAGGTCGGCGATGCGATGGTGATGCTGGCCTCGTTTATCGAACCGATCATGATCGACGGCACTTTCCAGGGCATCGTCGGCGCCGACCTGTCGGTGAACTTCATTCAGGACATGCTCACCCGCGCCGACCAGAACCTCTACAACGGCGCCGGCGAACTGGCGCTGATTTCCAGTAACGGTCGCCTGGTGGCCTACACCAAGGATGCGAGCAAGCTGGGCGAAAAAGCCGCTGACTTGCTCGACAGCAACGCGCTGGCCAATCTCGGCCAGTTGAAAGTCGGCGAAGTGCGCTACGACATCGATAAGGAACACGGGCACATCGAGCTGTTCCTGCCCTTCAGCATCGGCCAGGCCGAAGCGCGCTGGACCTTGATGCTGCAACTGCCGCTGAACGCGGTGATGGCCGATTCGCAAAAACTGCAAAGCGACCTGCAAGCCCAGCGCAAGACCGACACTTTCGGCATGGCCATGGTGGGCCTGTTGATCGCCGGCCTCGGCTTGCTGGTGATCTGGCTGGTGGGCCACGGCATCGCCCGCCCCCTCAAGCAAATGGTGGCCATGCTCAATGACATCGCTCAGGGCGAAGGCGACCTGACGCGCCGCCTGACCAGTGACCGGGCCGATGAACTGGGCGCGATTGCCACCGGCTTCAATACTTTCCTGATCAAGCTGCAGGGCATGATCACCCAGGTGGTGAGCTCGGTGCAGAAGGTCAGCGATTCGTCGGAGCACACCGCCGACATCGCCATTCGCACCAACCAGGGCGTGCACAAACAGATGGTCGAGATCGACCAGGTGGCCACCGCCGTGCATGAGATGACGGCCACCGCCCAGGACGTGGCGCGCAACGCCACCCAGGCCGCGCAAGCCGCCAGCCACGCTGACCAGGCCGCAAGCCAGGGCATGCGCATCGTGCGTGATACCTCGACGTCTATCGGCGCATTGGCGCAGGAAATCGGTAAAGCGGTGGGCGTGGTGCAAACCCTGGCCAAGGACAGCGAGAACATCAACGCGATCCTCACAGCGATTCGCGGGATCGCCGAGCAGACCAACCTGCTGGCGCTTAACGCCGCCATCGAGGCCGCGCGGGCCGGCGAGCAAGGCCGTGGTTTTGCGGTGGTGGCAGATGAAGTGCGCAACCTGGCGCAGAAGACGCAGAAGGCCACCGAAGAAATCCAGACCATGATCCAGCAGTTGCAACAAGGCACGCGCGATGTGGTTAAGGTGATGGAAGACAGCCAGAACCGCACCGATGAAAGCGTGCAGCATGCGGCGAAGGCGGCCGAGGCGCTGGAGACGATCACTCAGGCGGTATCGGTGATCAACGACATGAATACCCAGATCGCCAGCGCCGCCGAGGAGCAGAGCGCGGTGGCCGAGGACATCAATCGCAATGTGATCAATATCGGCCAGGTGGCCAATGAAGTGGCGGGCGGCGCGGATGAATCGAGCGCAGCCAGTGCGGAGTTGACCAAGCTGGCGGAGCAGCAGCGGCGCTTGATCAATCAGTTTAAGGTTTAGGAATTGGCGGTGGTCTTCAGGCCGCTATCGCAGGCAAGCCAGCTCCCACATTTTGATGTGTGAACACCTTCAAATGGAGGAGCTGGCATGGAGTGAGCCCGACTTCAGCCTGGGGTCAGGCACTCCGGCCCATTCAGTTTCGGATCATTGACCATATTGGCCAACACCCGCTCGCGCAACGCAGCCGGCTCACTGGCCAGCAAACCCTGCAACACCGGCAACGGCGTCTGCGGATTCAGCCACGCCTCCTGCCCCGCCGCATCCAGGATCAACGGCCGCCGCTGACTCTGCGCCGCCTGGGTCACCACCGCGGTGCTCAGCCACACCTGTTCCTGCACCGGATACGCCTCCCAGATCGCCGCAAAAAACAGCGTCGAGCCCTCGCCCGGCGTCAGCCAGTACGGGCGCTTGCGCTGGGTGCCGCGCCATTCGTAAAACCCGTTGGCGGGCAGCAGGCAGCGGCGCTGGCGGAAGGCTTCGCGGAACATCGGTTGCTCGGCCAGGGTTTCGGCGCGGGCGTGGGCCGGGGTGCGGGAAAGGTCAGTCAGCCAGGGCGGCGTCAGGCCCCAGCGCGCCCGCGCCAAGGTGCGCTGGCCTTCGCTCAAGCGCTGAATCAGCACCGAATCATTCGGGGAGATGTTCCACTGCGCCTGCTGGTCGGCCGGGAAGCCCGGCAAGGCAGCAAACGTAGGGTTCCAGCGAAACAGGGCATAACGTCCACACATGGGGTAACACGACTCTTGGGTAAACCGACCGACAGCCTAACAGACCAATACGTCGGGAAAGCTGTCGGGTTCATCGCCGGGCAACGGTTGCGCACCGATGTAGGCCGTAATCAGCTCACGGGCGTAAACGGCCTGGTCGTTGTCCACCTCCAGGCCCAGCAGGCCGAAAATCGGCAATTCGCCGGTACCGCCGAGCAAATGGCGCCCCACCAGGTGCGCCTCGATGCCCTCGCTGGCGAGCATTTGTTGCAGCAACTCGCCTTCCATCAGGTTTTCCGGTTCATAGATTCGCTGCATGGACGTACCTGTTACTCGTTTTCGCTGCGGACCGTGAGCATCCATTCGTCATCGTGTACCTGCAGATCAAAAATTATTGGCCGGCAACACACCGGGCAGTCTTCAATGTATGACTGATCGCCGCCGGAAAGGTCCAGCACGGCCTCAGCCGGCTCACCACAATAAGGACAATCGTACGACTCGGTTTCCAGCATCGCGGTCTCCCAGGTGACTTGTGCGTATAATCGCCGGTCTATTTACAGGGCTATTCACGGCAGAGCCAATATTGCGGCCGCACCCTGATATTTCCTTTACTTACACTAGCCGTTTCTAACAAGAGAGCATGATGGGCGAATTCGATACCATCCGACCTTACAACGACAGCGAAGTCCCGGCAGTGCTGGCGCGTCTGTTCAGTGACAAGGCCTTTCTGGACATCCTGACCCACTTCCGCTTCCCGCGCTTTGCCGGCGCCCTGGGCTGGCTGCTCAAGCCGATGATCGCCCGCAAGCTGCGCCGCGAGTTCGCCGGTGTCACCACCGTGGCCACGCTGCAGGACAAAGTCGAATATTACGTCGACCACACCATTGACCGCGCAACCGACGGGGTGACGTACACCGGCGTCGAACAGCTGAAGTCGGGCACCGCCTACCTGTTTCTGGCCAACCACCGCGACATCGTGATGGACCCCGCCTTCGTCAACTACGCCGTGTACCACGCCGGCCTGCCGACGCCGCGCATTGCCATTGGCGACAACCTGCTGCAAAAGCCGTTTGTCAGCGACCTGATGCGCCTGAACAAGAGCTTCATCGTGCACCGCTCGATCACCGGGCGAAAGGAAAAGATGGCGGCGTATAACCTGCTGTCGGCCTACATCAACCATTCGATCCGCAACGACTGTCAGTCGATCTGGATCGCCCAGGCCGAAGGCCGGGCCAAGGATGGCGATGATCGCACCGAGTCGGCGATCCTCAAGATGTTTCACGTCAGCCGCAAGGATGAGCCGTTTGCCGAGGTGATCCAGTCGCTGAACCTGACGCCGGTGTCGATCAGCTACGAATACGACCCCTGCGACACGGCCAAGGCCCGCGAACTGTATATCCGCGCCACCACCGGCACCTACAGCAAGGCGCCGGGCGAGGATGATGTGAGCATCGCTCTGGGCATCACCGGCTACAAGGGCCGTGTGCATGTGAACTTTGCGCCGCCGATCACCGAACGTTTCGAGGACACCAAGTTGCTGGCGGTGGAAATGGACCGGCAGATTCTCGGCGGCTATCGCCTGTTCCCGGTGCATTACCTGGCGTACGCGCAGTGGAGCGACGCCGACCCGCAATTGCAGGTGCCGACGGCGGCCGAGGTGTTCCCGGCCGACGAGCTGGCCAAGGCGCAAGCGGAGTGGGAACGGCGCTTGAGTGAGTGCCCGGCCGAGCACCGGCCGTATCTGGTGGTGCAGTACGCGACGCCGGTGAGGAATCAATATCGGGTTAAAGCCGGGATTGCACTGTAAACACCGAAGCAAAATGTGGGAGCGGGCTTGCACGCGAAAGCGCGGGTTCAGTCAAGGATGTATCGACTGAAACCCTGCCTTCGCGAGCAAGCCCGCTCCCACATTTGTTTTGTGGTGTTTTTAGAGGTGAGTACTGAGCCAGGACGTGGCCAGCGCCAGCCCGAGGCAGGCAAACCCTAAGCGATAAGCCAGACGATGCGCCCGTTCGGTGCGCACATCCAGAAACAACATCGGCTGGTCAATCGCGCGATCTTCGCTTTGCGCGGTCAGATCGGCCAGTGCGCGCTGCTCGCGCAAACGGGTGATGAACAGCAGCGCTGCGCCTGGGCAGGCCACCAGTAGAGCCACAACATTGATCAGCAGTGCAGGCAGCGCCATCGCAAACCTCAGTCGTACAGTGTGCTGGTATCAATTCAGATACAAACCTGAGTGATATTGGCCTCCTGCCGCTGAAACGTTCCGTCCCCCAAGTACGATCAATGTATCCATTAATTTACAGCGTCACCTGAACGTCACCTTAACAAGCCACGCTGTTGCCCTTCGAACACCCGGGAGCTTGTCATGCTGCATGCGCAAAACCAGGATCGGCTGTATTTGATCGCCCCAAACGATGAGCAAGAGGCGCTGGTTGGCGCACTCGCCTTCAACGTCCAGGATCGCCACTGGCTGGTGTATTGCGCGCTGGGCGGGCACCAGCACGCCGACCTGCCGGAGCTGGACCTGCTCACCGGTGTGAGTGTGCTGGACTTTTATGTCGAAACCGCGGCATGAAGCGACAGGCGTAAAAAAACCGGGCTCATCGCTGAGCCCGGTTTTTTTATGCAGGGTTACTGCGCGCTGAGCAGTTGGCCGATGCTTGGGTCTTTGAACAGGCGAGTCAGGGCGTCACTGAGGACGTCGCTGACCAGCTTGGTGTTGGTCTCTTGATTGGGCGACATGCCAAAACGCTGATTCAGCGATGCGCCGTAGCGGCCGCTGTAGCGACGGGTGCCGGCACTGACGTCGGACTTGAACGTCGCGCCAATGGAGGCTTCAGTCACGTACAAGCCTTCTTTGGGCGACTGGTATTTCAGTTCGGCCAGGGTGATGGTCAGCTGAGGCGCGCCCGGCGAGTTGGCCGGTGTGAAGCCCAACAGGCGCACGGCGGCTTCGGCCTGGGCCTGCAGCTTGGGCAGCACGTCTTGACCGGTGACCGAAATAAGCGCGGTCTCAGGGTACAGCCCTCCACGCGAACCCAGCGTCGGCGACGGACGACCGTCCACCACACGCACCGATACCGGCTGGCCGTGACCGACAGGCGCCAGCTGCGCGGTGACTTTAGGTTGCGGGCTGAGTTGTTGCGGGCTGTTGGCGCAGCCAACCAGGGTCAAACTGGTCACAGTGATCAAACCGAACAACAGGCGTTGCAACATACTCATTTCTCCAGGACTAGATGCAAACAGGGCGCCAGTATAACGGTGCATGCGCGCCACTCACCAGCCATCCTGAACGGCAGCTGAAGGCATGCTCAAATTACAATTTCGCATAAATCCGTCATTCCAATGTCATGCCACACTGGCAACCTTCAAGCATGTAACGCAACAGGTACAAAGCCATGCGCCTTCTCAAGTCATTGTTCATGCAACACACCCGTCATCGCCACTATGCGCTGCTTGATGCGCACGGCCATTGCCTGGCGTTCAAGCAGTGCAACCTGCCGCCTGTCGGCGAAGGTTGGGTGGAAGTCTCGGAGACTCATCTGGGCTGGATGCACCGCCCGCTGCCGGCAAGCGCGCGGGTCAGCCCGAAGGTTATGCACGCACAACCCCGGCATGCGTTGGCCTCCTGACCGAGACACGAATAAAAGTCATAAAACACGCCCATTTCCCCGGCGTTCTTCGCTACAATCTCCCCCCGATTATAAGGACGTCTCCTGATCGGGCCTCGCAGCATCGTTAATGCCTCGGTATTAACCCATGAATCGCCCACAGAGAGCCGCCCACACAGATCGAGTGAAGCTGGCGCGCTTGCTGTTTTCTTTGCAACCCACCCGCCTTACCGAATCTGCCAGAGCTGCCATTGCGCTCGGCCACTTGAGTTGTTTGCCTGTTTTGCCGCGTGTCGGCAGAGGTTTGCGGGCCAGGTGCCAGGCTGGGGCAGCCCTTTTTTGAGGTTCACGTCTTCAAAAGAGCGTGAAAAAACGGGTTTTCACAACTTCACAAGAGTGTGGCGAGCAAATGAATAGTTTGGCGTTTGTACAAGCACCATCAGCGTCTGGAACAGCCCAACCACACAGGACCGAGCACTCCTCAAACACCGGAGCTTGAGCCTGTCCGCTACGGATTGGTTGCACAAATCGCACGCTTTGACCATAAGTCGAATTGCCACAGGCGCCTATGAATGCGTTCATAGGCAGATTAGCCCGGCAGGAAGCGTGTGCTGAAGTTGCAAAGAATTGCGAATCGGACATGGCGATCCTGGCCATGGGTAATCTGGGGCAACACGTGAACCGCCCCGTCACTCCTGGCAGCCATGCCGTCAATTTGGTGCTGCAGATTTTGGAGACGCGTTAAATGGCGCATAACGAAGCAGTCGACGTAGTACTGGTAGGGGCCGGCATCATGAGTGCCACCCTGGCCGTACTGCTCAAAGAGCTCGACCCCGGCCTCAAGCTGGAAGTCGTTGAGCTGATGGATTCGGGTGCCGCGGAAAGTTCCAACCCGTGGAACAACGCCGGTACCGGTCACGCCGGGCTGTGTGAGCTGAACTACACACCGCAGGCCGCTGATGGCTCCATCGACATCAAGAAAGCCGTGCACATCAACACCCAGTTCGAGGTGTCGAAGCAGTTCTGGGCGTACCTGACCAAAAAAGGCACCTTTGGCTCGTCCAAATCCTTTATCAGCCCCGTGCCGCACCTGAGCTTCGTGCAGGGCGAAAAGGGCGTGTCCTTCCTCAAGAAACGCTTTGAAACCCTCAGCCAGCACCACGCGTTCTCGGACATGCACTACACCGAAGACCGCAGCGAGATGGCCGAGTGGATGCCGCTGATGATGCCGGGCCGCCCGCTCGACGAAAAAATCGCTGCCACCCGCGTGATGAATGGCACCGACGTCAACTTCGGCGCCCTGACCAATCAATTGCTGTCGCACCTGACCAGCGCACCGGATGCTCAGGTCAAGTACTGCAAGCGCGTCACTGGCCTCAAGCGCAACGGCGCGGGCTGGACCGTGAGCATCAAGGACGTCAACAGCGGCAACAGCCGTGAAGTCGACGCCAAGTTCGTGTTCCTCGGCGCCGGTGGCGCGGCCCTGCCGCTGCTGCAAGCCTCGGGCATCGAAGAAAGCAAAGGCTTCGGCGGCTTCCCGGTCAGCGGCCAGTGGCTGCGCTGCGACAACCCGGAGGTGGTCAAGCACCACCAGGCCAAGGTCTACAGCCAGGCCGCGGTAGGTTCGCCGCCGATGTCCGTGCCGCACCTGGACACCCGCGTGGTCGATGGCAAGAAATCCCTGCTGTTCGGGCCCTATGCCGGCTTTACCACCAAGTTCCTCAAGCACGGCTCGTTCCTGGACCTGCCAATGTCGATTCGCGCCGGCAACATCGGCCCGATGCTGGCCGTGGCTCGCGACAACATGGACCTGACCAAGTACCTGGTCAGCGAAGTGCGCCAATCCATGGAGCAGCGCCTGGAATCCCTGCGCCGCTTCTACCCTGAGGCGAAAGCCGAAGACTGGCGCCTGGAAGTGGCCGGTCAGCGAGTGCAGATCATCAAGAAAGACCCGAAAAAAGGCGGCGTGCTGCAATTTGGCACCGAGCTGGTTGCAGCCAAAGACGGCTCGCTGGCCGCCCTGCTGGGCGCGTCTCCAGGTGCTTCGGTGACCGTGTCGATCATGCTGGAACTGATCGAGCGCTGCTTCCCGCAAAAGGCTGCGGGCGAGTGGGCGGCCAAACTGCACGAGATCTTCCCGGCGCGCGAAAAAGTCCTGGAGACCGATGCCGAGCTGTATCGCAAGATCAATACGCAGAACAACATCAGCCTGGAACTGGTTGAGCAAAGCAACGAAGCCGAAAGCTACGCTTAAGGCTTCGACGCAATAAAAAACGCCCCGCTCTCGGCATGAGAACGGGGCGTTTTTGTGTGGCTTGGATAATCAGCCGCGAGCGTTGTCGATCAGCTCAATGTACTCGGCGGCGTTACGCTGATCCTTGATCAGGTCAACGAAGGTCTGGCCATGCTCGTCCTTGCCGTCCAGATCCAGGCCAGCTTCCTTGAAAAAGCCCAGGAACCGCGCGAAGTCGTCGATGCGCAAGCCACGGTAGGCTTTGATCAGTTTGTGCAGGGACGGTGAAGTCGCGTCAACCGGCTCGAAGTCCAGGAACAACTTGATCTGGTCGTCGCCAATCTCGTCACCAATCACCTGTTTCTTATCTTTACGCATTACCGACTCCAGCCTGCAGACATTACACGGGAAACGCAGTTTACCTGCGGCACACACGCTTCGGAAGCGACCAAGAACCTATGGGGGAGCTGGCTTGCCTGCGATGGCGGTGCATCAGTGACAGTTGGGCCCACTGACCCGCCACCATCGCAGCATAAAAGGCCGCCACATCCCCTGTGGGAGCGGGCTTGCCCCGCTCGCCTCAAAAGCTCGCCTGCTGCAGATTTGTGTTCGCCAACAGTTGTGTAGACACCTGCGGTCCCACTATTTAGCGCGAACGGCGCCGGTGTGCAGGTCCGCCCAAATGTGCCCGTTGGCATAGCTGAGGAACTGCACATACACCGTGTCGTTGCGCAGCAGGTCGACAATCACGCGGTACTGGGCCACCGGGTAAGACAAGGTCAGGGTCTTACTGCTCTCATCGAACACCGGCTTTTTCAGGCTTTTGCTTTCAGCGTCAAAATTGAGCACCACCTGGGCGATGGTCGCGCCTTTGTTCAAGGGTTTGCCCTTGAGGCGAATCATCAGCGGCGACGTCACCGGGATCGGCTGCTGAGTCGATTGACGCTGATTGCCGACCACCACCGCATATTCGGTGATTTGCAGCAGTTGCTGCTGATCGGGCGTGGCGGCACGCAAGGTAAGGTCGTCGGGCGGCAGGAACTGGCTGTGCATCGGCGCAGGCGCCGCAGCCAGCGGCAAGCTGAGGGTCAACGCCAGGGCGGCGCAGGTGCGTTTCAACAGGCTCATGGGCCGCTCCGAGAGAGATGGCCGAGCACTGTAGCTCAATCGAACTGGGCGAGCATCCAGCGTCGATACTCGGCAGCGCCGGCATCGCCTTCGTGTGGCGCCCAGTCAGCCAACTCGCCCTCGCCTACGGGTCGATACGGCCCGGCCTTGCATTCAAACATCACGCTGTCGGGCTCCAGCACCACCAGGCCGTGAAATACGCCGGGCGGCAGGTCGACACCTGCACACTCGCCGCCCGCCCGCAGGACGCGCTTGGCGATCACCTCACCGGTTTCGCTGAAAACCAGCAGGCCCAGGGTGCCCTTGAGCACCATCAGGGTCTCTGCTTTATCCGCACTCAGGTGCCGATGCGGCGGCACATAGGTGTCGGGTTGCATGCCAACGGCCAGGCGATGGCAAGGCTCTTCCATCTGATGAAAGTTATGATGGTGCCGGCCACGGGGGCTGGCGGCCGCTTTCTCGGCCAGTTCGGTGAACAGTGTTTGATCAAGAAAGCGGACCATGGCTTACATCCCTTTGACGGCGAAGATCCCATTGGCATTACGCCAGTAGCCTTTGTAGTCCATGCCGTAACCGAAAATGTAGCGGTCGATGCATGGCAGACCGACGTAATCGGCTTTCAGGTCCGGACGTGCTTTGCGGTCATGGTCTTTGTCGATCAGCACGGCGGTGTGCACTTTGCGCGCGCCGGCGTGTTTGCAGAAGTCGATGATCGCGCCCAGGGTGTGCCCTTCATCGAGGATGTCGTCGATGATCAGCACGTCGCGGTCGATGAACGAGACTTCCGGCTTGGCTTTCCAGAACAGGTCGCCGCCGCTGGTTTCGTTGCGATAACGGGTGGCGTGCAGGTAGGAGGCTTCCAGCGGGAACTGCAGGTGAGTCAGCAGTTTGCCGGCGAAGATCAGGCCACCGTTCATCACGCAGAAGACCACCGGGTTGGTGTCGGCCATTTCGCGGGTGATGTGCGCGCCGACCTTGGCGATCGCCTCTTCGACTTGCGCTTCGGTGTACAGGCAGTCAGCCTCGCGCATGATTTGACGGATATGCTCGAGATCAGCGGACATGGCGCTCTCCAAGGGGGTGCTGTGGCAAGAAAAGCGGGCAAAGGTACGCATGTGAGGCGCAACGATCAAGCCTTAATGGACTAACGTACTAGATGTCTATAGGACAACACCCTCGGATAGATTAATCTAGGCCGGTTTTTTTGCCCGCCGCCGGAGCTTTTCCCATGCCCACTCGCGAGATCCGCCACCCGCTGATCAGACACAAACTCGGCCTTATGCGCCGTGCCGACATTAGCACGAAGAACTTCCGTGAGCTTGCTCAGGAAGTCGGAGCGCTGCTCACTTACGAAGCAACCAAAGATTTGCCCCTGGAAACCTACGAGATTCCTGGTTGGGCCGGCCCCGTCCAGGTCGAGAAAATCGCCGGTAAGAAAATCACCGTGGTACCGATCCTGCGCGCCGGTATCGGCATGCTCGAGGGCGTGCTCAGCCTGATCCCGGGCGCCAAAGTCAGCGCCGTCGGCGTTGCCCGTAATGAGGAAACCTTGCAGGCTCACACCTACCTGGAAAAACTCGTTCCGGAAATCAACGAGCGCCTGGCGATGATCATCGACCCGATGCTCGCCACCGGCAGTTCCATGGTCGCCACCATCGACCTGCTGAAAAAAGCCGGCTGCAAAGACATCCGCGCCATGGTGCTGGTGGCTGCGCCCGAAGGCATCGCCGCCGTCGAGAAGGCCCACCCGGACGTGCAGATCTACACCGCGTCCATCGATGAGCGCCTGAACGAACACGGCTACATCATCCCAGGCCTGGGCGATGCCGGTGACAAGATCTTCGGCACCAAGCAGAAGGACGCGTGAGCATGCAGGATGATTTCAACGACCCGCTTTGGCGCCAGATCCTGTCTGGCGCACAGATGCTCTTCGTAGCATTTGGCGCGTTGGTGTTGATGCCGCTGATCACAGGTCTTGATCCAAACGTCGCACTGTTTACCGCTGGCCTGGGCACGTTGCTGTTCCAGGTGGTGACAGGGCGGCAGGTGCCGGTATTCCTGGCATCGAGCTTTGCGTTTATCACCCCGATCATTCTCGCCAAGGGCCAGTTCGGCCTCGCGGCGACCATGGGCGGGGTGATGGCGGCCGGTTTCGTTTATACCTTCCTCGGCCTGGCAGTGAAGGTCAAAGGCACCGGTTTCATCGACCGGCTGCTGCCGCCGGTGGTCATCGGCCCGGTGATCATTTCCATCGGCCTGGCCATGGCGCCGATTGCCGCCAACATGGCAATGGGCAAAGCCGGGGATGGCAGCGAGCTGATCCATTACCAGACGGCGATGCTGATCTCGATGCCGGCGCTGCTGACCACGTTGATCGTGGCGGTGTTCGGCAAAGGCATATTCCGCCTGGTGCCGATCATTTCCGGTGTGCTGGTGGGCTTTGCCATGTCGTTCTACTTTGGTGTAGTCGACACGGCGAAGATCGCCGCTGCGCCCTGGTTCGCCCTGCCCCACTTCACCGCGCCGGAGTTCAACTGGCAGGCGATTCTGTTCATCGTCCCGGTGGCCCTGGCCCCGGCGATCGAGCATATCGGCGGTGTAATTGCGGTGGGCAGCGTGACCGGTCGCGACTACCTGAAGAAACCTGGACTGCATCGCACGCTGTTGGGTGACGGTATTGCCACCACGGCCGCCGGCCTGTTTGGCGGCCCGCCGAACACCACCTACGCCGAAGTGACCGGCGCGGTGATGCTGACCAAGAACTACAACCCGAAAATCATGACCTGGGCGGCGGTATTTGCCATCAGCCTGGCGTTTATCGGTAAGTTCGGCGCACTGCTGCAAAGCATCCCAGTGCCGGTGATGGGCGGCATTCTGTGCCTGCTGTTCGGCTCGATTGCGGCGGTGGGCATGAACACGCTGATCCGCCACAAGATCGACCTCGGCGAGGCGCGCAATCTGGTGATTGTGTCGGTGACCCTGGTGTTCGGGATTGGCGGTGTGCTGGTCGGCACCGGCACCGGCCCGGATGATTTCGGCCTCAAGGGCATTGCCCTGTGCGCGGTGGTAGCGATTGGTTTGAACCTGCTGCTGCCGGGCAATGATGGCTGGAAGAACAAGAAGCCGGATGAGCCGCTGATCTAACTGCCAACGCAACACGAATGTGGGAGCGGGCTTGCTCGCGAATGCAGTGTGTCATTGAGCACATCAGTGACTGAACCTCTGCATTCGCGAGCAACCCCGCTCCCACATTTTTTGAGCTTCAGTGTGGCTTAGAGCTCGCCCAACGCATCAATCAGCGCCTGGTTCTGCTCAGGCGTGCCAATACTGATCCGCAGGAACTGGGCAATCCGCTCCTGCTTGAAGTGCCGCACAATCACCCCCTGCTCCCGCACTTTGGCCGCCAGCCCGGCAGCGTCGTGCCCTGGATGCCGAGCAAAGATGAAGTTGGCCGCAGACGGCAGTACTTCAAACCCCTTGGCTTCCAGTTGCGCCACGAGCTTTTCACGGCTGTCGATCACCAATTGGCAGGTCTTCTGGAAGTACTCACGGTCTTCAAACGCCGCCGCCGCGCCGACAATCGCCAGGCGATCCAGCGGGTAGGAGTTGAAGCTGTTCTTGACCCGCTCCAGCGCCTCAATCAGGTCCGGGTGCCCCACCGCCAGGCCTACACGCAGACCGGCCAGTGAGCGCGACTTGGACAGGGTCTGGGTCACCAGCAGGTTCGGGTAACGGTCTACCAGGCTAATAGCGGTTTCGCCGCCGAAGTCGATATAGGCTTCATCGACCACCACCACCGAGTCCGGGCTGGCCTTGAGGAGTTGCTCCACCGCGTCCAGCGCCAGTACGCAGCCGGTAGGCGCGTTCGGGTTGGGGAAGATGATCCCGCCATTGGGCTTCGCGTAGTCGGCCACACGAATCTGGAACTGCTCGTCCAGCGGCACCGGTTCAGACGTGATGCCGTAGAGCCCGCAGTAGACCGGATAGAAGCTGTAGCTGATGTCCGGGAACAACAACGGCAAGTCGTGCTGGAACAGGCCGTGAAAGATGTGCGCCAGGACTTCATCGGAACCGTTGCCGAGAAAGACCTTGCCGGCGTCGATTCCGTAATACTTGGCTACCGCCTGCTTGAGCAGGTCGCTGTTGGGGTCCGGGTACAGGCGCAAGTTGTCGTTCAACTCGACCTGCATTGCCGCGAGCGCCTTGGGCGATGGGCCGTAGGGGTTCTCGTTGGTGTTGAGCTTGACCAGCTTGGTCAGCTTCGGCTGCTCGCCGGGCACGTACGGCACGAGATTCTTGACGAAGGGGCTCCAGAATTTGCTCATGTCTCAGTTCCCCTCTTCAAGGATGCGGTATTCGGCGCTGCGGGCGTGAGCGCTCAGGGATTCACCACGGGCCAGCACCGAGGCGGTCTTGCCCAGCTCGGAAGCGCCTTGTGGCGAGCAGAAGATGATCGAGGAGCGCTTCTGGAAGTCATACACGCCGAGCGGCGACGAGAAACGCGCGGTGCCGGAGGTCGGCAGCACGTGGTTCGGGCCGGCGCAGTAGTCGCCCAGGGCTTCACTGGTGTGGCGGCCCATGAAGATCGCGCCAGCGTGGCGAATCGACGGCAGCCAGGCTTGTGGGTCGGCCACGGACAACTCCAGGTGCTCCGGCGCGATGCGGTTGGCCACCTCGATGGCCTGCTCCATGTCGCGTACCAGGATCAGCGCGCCACGGCCATTGATCGACTTCTCGATGATCTCGGCGCGGTCCATGGTCGGCAGCAGCTTGTCGATGCTGGCGGCGACCTTGTCGAGGAACTCGGCGTCGGGGCTGACCAGGATCGCCTGGGCGTCCTCGTCATGCTCGGCCTGGGAGAACAGGTCCATGGCGATCCAGTCCGGGTCGGTCTGGCCGTCACACACCACCAGGATTTCCGAAGGGCCGGCGATCATGTCGATACCGACCTGGCCGAACACGTGGCGCTTGGCGGTGGCGACATAGATGTTGCCTGGGCCGACCACTTTATCGACCTTCGGCACACTTTCGGTGCCATAGGCCAGGGCCGCGACAGCTTGAGCGCCGCCGATGGTGAACACGCGGTCAACCCCGGCGATGCACGCGGCAGCCAGCACCAACTCGTTGATTTCGCCACGCGGCGTTGGCACGACCATGACCACTTCGGTCACGCCCGCCACTTTGGCCGGGATAGCGTTCATCAACACCGACGACGGGTACGAGGCTTTACCGCCCGGCACGTACAGCCCCGCGCGGTCCAGCGGCGTGACCTTCTGGCCCAGCACGGTGCCGTCGGCCTCGGTGTAGCTCCAGGAATCCTGTTTCTGTTTTTCGTGGTAGCTGCGTACGCGTGCCGCTGCCACTTCCAGGGCTTCACGCTGGGGCGCGGTGATGCGTGTGAGGGCCAGCTCCAGGCGCTCGCGCGGCAGGATCAGGTCGGACATCGACGCGACGTCGAGGCCGTCGAACTGGCGGGTGAAATCTACCAGCGCCGCATCACCGCGCTCGCGCACGGCCTTGATGATGTCGAGCACCCGCTGGTTGACCGAGTCGTCGGACACGCTTTCCCAGCTCAGCAGATGATCCAGATGATGGGCGAAATCCGGGTCGGCAGCGTTGAGTCGGGCAATTGCAGTGGACGTGGTCATAGCGAGGGCCTCATAGGATTGGCAAAAATGCTCAGGCGCCGAACGTTAGCAGTCGATCCGCTTGGGCACCTGAGAATTCTGGCTATGAGGCGGATAGACGGGCGCGACCTAGGGCCGCGCAGGTGAGTCAACCGCGGTGTCGAGACTCCACTGCCTTGCGCAGGGTGTCGATCAACGCCTGGATACGGGCGTGTTGCATTTTCATCGAAGCTTTGTTGACGATCAGTCGCGAGCTGATGTCGGCAATAAAATCCTGAGGCTCAAGGCCGTTGGCACGCAGCGTGTTGCCGGTGTCGACTACGTCGATGATCTTGTCGGCCAGGCCGATCAGCGGTGCCAGTTCCATCGAGCCGTAGAGCTTGATGATGTCGACCTGGCGACCTTGCTCGGCATAGTAACGCTTGGCAACGTTGACGAACTTGGTCGCCACGCGCAGGCGGCCTTTGGGCTCGACGTCACCGACACGGCCGGCGGTCATCAGCTTGCACAGGGCAATACGCAGGTCCAATGGCTCGTACAGGCCCTGGCCGCCGTATTCCATCAACACGTCTTTACCCGCGACACCGAGGTCGGCCGCGCCATGTTCAACGTAAGTCGGCACGTCAGTGGCACGCACGATCAGCAGGCGAACGTCGTCCTGGGTCGTGGGGATGATCAGCTTGCGGCTCTTGTCCGGATTCTCGGTCGGCACGATGCCCGCTTCAGCCAGAAGCGGCAAAGTGTCGTCAAGGATGCGGCCCTTGGACAGTGCGATGGTCAACATGGGAAACGTCAGTCCTTCATCAGGCTATTGCTGTCCGGTCGCAGACGGCGCCAGACACAGATCGAGGCCATTACAGCCTCGATTTGAAACAAATTCAGCAGGGACACACTCAGTTAACAGCAAAACACCATCCCGTGGCGAGCGGGCTTGTCCAACGCTGGACTGCATAGCAGTCCCGTCTTGGAGGGCGCTACGCGGCCGGTACGACGACTCGACAAGCCCGTTCGCCACAGTGACGGTGTTTACCGCTACTGCGACTAGCCCGGCACGCGGCGGATCTTGGCGCCGAGCATCTGCAGTTTCTCTTCGATGCACTCGTAACCACGGTCTATGTGGTAGATGCGGTCGATCAGCGTGTCGCCGTCAGCGCACAGTGCCGAGATGACCAGGCTGGCCGACGCGCGCAGGTCGGTAGCCATCACTGGCGCGCCCTTGAGCTTGTCGATACCGGTGACGATGGCGGTGTTGCCTTCGACCTGAATCTTGGCGCCCATGCGGTGAAGTTCATACACGTGCATGAAGCGGTTTTCGAAAATGGTTTCGATCACGGCACCGGTGCCTTCGGCAATCGCGTTCAAGGAAATGAACTGCGCTTGCATGTCGGTCGGGAACGCCGGGTAAGGAGCGGTCCGCACGTTGACGGCTTTTGGCCGCTTGCCGTGCATGTTCAGCTCGATCCAGTCGGCACCGGTGGTGATTTCAGCACCGGCTTCCTTGAGTTTTTCCAGGACGGCTTCAAGGATGGTCGGATCGGTGTCCTTGACCTTGACGCGGCCACCCGTAACGGCGGCAGCCACCAGGTAGGTGCCGGTCTCGATACGGTCCGGCATCACTTTATAAGTGGCCGAGTGCAGACGCTTAACACCGTCGATGGTGATGGTGTCAGTGCCGGCGCCGGTGATGTTGGCACCCATGGCGATCAGGAAGTTGGCCAGGTCGACTACTTCCGGCTCGCGCGCGGCGTTTTGCAGGACGCTGCGGCCGTTGGCCAGGGCTGCGGCCATCATGATGTTCTCGGTACCGGTCACGCTGACGGTATCAAAGAAGAAGTTGGCACCACGCAGGCCGCCTTCCGGCGCCTTGGCCTTGATGTAGCCGCCTTCGACGTCGATGGTTGCGCCCATGGCCTCAAGGCCACGGATGTGCAGGTCGACCGGACGCGAACCGATGGCGCAACCGCCAGGCAGTGCCACTTCGGCCTCACCGAAACGGGCAACCATAGGGCCCAGCACCAGGATCGATGCGCGCATGGTTTTCACCAGCTCGTACGGAGCGATCAGAGTCTTGATGGTGCGCGGGTCGATTTCGACGGACAGTTTCTCGTCGATCACAGGCTCAATGCCCATGCGACCGAACAGCTCGATCATGGTGGTGATGTCGTGCAAGTGCGGCAGGTTGGCCACAGTCACCGGGCCATCGCACAGCAGGGTCGCTGCCAGAATCGGCAAGGCAGAGTTTTTCGCACCGGAAATGCGGATCTCGCCATCAAGGCGGGCACCGCCGGTAATAATCAATTTATCCATAAGAATCTCGACGCCTTGGGGGCTCAGGTGCGCTCGGCCCAGGCCGCGCGGCTGAAAAATTTCATAGTGACCGCGTGGATGCTGCCATCGGTGATCCACGGGTTTAAATGGGCATAGATCTGCTGTTGACGCTTGACCGGGCTCAATGCCGCCAGTTCATCGCTAATCACGTTCAGCTGGAAATTGCAGCCTTCGCCTTCAACTTCTACGTTCGTTTCGGGCAGCTTTCCTTCAAGGAAGCTTTTAACTTCTAGGGCCTGCATGCTCAACCTCTATCGGCGCCCAGTGCGCACGGGTCGCACATCATACAAAAAAGCCCCGCGCCTGCGAACCCCGCATAGCAGGACTCTGACGGGGGGCTTCCTTGATATTGGCTATTAAGGATGCGCCAGAAGCTCGGTCAGACCGGAAACTTCGGCAATTTCGCGCATGTCCTCAGGCAACGCACGGATGCTGACCGGCTTTTTGACCGCCTCGGCATCACGCATGAAGCACAGCAACAATGACAAACCGACGCTGCTGGACTTGGTCACTGCCGAGCAGTCCAGCACCAGCGCAGGCGCGTTGCTGCTGTTGATCAGCGCCTGGCCCTGCTTGCGCAGGTCAGGCCCGGAGCGGTAATCGAGCACGCCGCTCAGAAATAACTCGCCAGCGTCGCCAAGCCGAACAGCCGACTCGGTCATTGCGCAGGCTTCCCGGCAGCTTGTTTGTCGGTTTCTTCCTTGGCCTTGGCGACTTCACCGGCCCAACCATTGATGGTTTTGTCCAGGTCGTTGCCATTGCGCTGCATGGCGTCAGCGAACTGATCGCGGAACAGCTTGCCAATGTTGATGCCGTTGATGATCACGTTGCGCAGTTTCCACTCGCCTTTGACCTTCTCCAGCGTGTACTGCACAGGGTAGACGGCGCCGTTGGTGCCTTTGACGGTCATGTTGACGCTGGTGCGGTCACCTGACTCATCCCCGGCCGGAGCAACGGTAATCCCCTGGTTGTTGTATTCCAGCAGGGCATTACCGTAGAACTGGAACAGGCCCTTTTTGAAGTTTTCCTGGAAGGTCTGCATCTGCGCAGGCGTTGCCTTGCGCGAATACTTGACCGTCATGATGCTGCGGGAAATGCCTTCGGCATCAACCACTGGCCCGACAATGGTGTTGAGCGCATCGTAGAACTTGCTTGGGTCTTGCTTGTACTGCTCTTTGTTGGCAGTCAGGTCAGCCAACATTTTGTTGGTCGTGTCCTGCACCAGATCGTGCGCAGAACCCGCCGCGTTGGCCATCAAGGGCAGCGCTGCAAGCAGCACCAGCAGGCCACGTCGCAAGGTAGAGATCATGAACAGATTCCTCATTTGGCGTCTTTATTGACCGTATTGAGCAGGAATTTACCGATCAAGTCTTCAAGCACCAGCGACGACTGTGTGTCGTGGATTGTCGAACCATCCTTGAGCAGGGCTGTTTCCCCGCCCACGCTGACGCCGATGTACTTCTCGCCCAGCAGACCCGCAGTGAGAATAGATGCAGTGGAGTCAGTCGGCAGATTATCTACCTTCTTGTCTACCTGCATGGTTACTCGCCCGGTGAAGCTGTCGCGATCCAGATCGATTGCCGTGACCTTGCCGATGGTCACACCGGCCATGGTCACTTTAGCTCTGACAGTCAAACCGGCGATATTGTCGAAGTAAGCGTAAAGTTTATAAGTATCGGCGGTCGGGCTGGCCGAAAGGCCACTGACTCGCAGGGCCAGCAACAGTAAAGCCAGGATGCCAGCCAGCAAGAAAAGGCCGACACCGATTTCCACAGTGCGGTTTTGCATCAGAAATCTCCAAACATCAAGGCGGTCAAAATGAAGTCAAGGCCCAGTACCGCCAGCGAGGCGTACACAACGGTCTTGGTGGTGGCGCGACTGATCCCCTCTGAAGTGGGCTCACAGTCATAGCCTTGGAATACGGCGATCCAGGTCACTACAAAGGCGAAAACGATGCTTTTGATGATGCCATTGAGCACGTCGCCGCTGAAGGTCACGCTGTTTTGCATGTTGCCCCAGTACGAGCCGTCATAGACGCCCAACCAGTCAACCGCCACCCACGAACCGCCCCAGATGCCTACCACGCTGAAAATCATCGCCAGCAGTGGCAGGGAAATGAAGCCGGCCCACAGGCGCGGGGCAACGATGTACTTGAGCGGGTCCACGCCGATCATTTCCAGGCTGGACAACTGCTCGGTGGACTTCATGTTACCGATCTCGGCAGTCAGCGCAGAACCTGCGCGCCCGGCAAACAGCAAGGCGGTGACCACCGGGCCCAGTTCACGCAACAGCGTCAGGGCGACCATCTGCCCCACTGCCTGCTCCGAGCCGTAGCTGGAGAGAATGTTGAACCCCTGCAACGCCAGCACCATGCCGATGAAAATCCCGGAAACCACGATGATGACCAGGGACATCACGCCGACGGAGTGCAGTTGTTTGAGCAGCAGACCAAAGCCGCCACCAATGCCGCCGCGACCGAGCAACGCGTGAAACAGGAAAATCGTCGAACGCCCAAGCACTTCGACCATGTCGATGCCCGAGCGACCGAAAAGGCGAACCTTTTCGATGAGAGATGTCTTGCGCATCAGCGCTTCCCCAGAAGATCTGAGCGGTAGTCCGCTGCCGGAAAATGAAAAGGCACCGGGCCATCGGGATCGCCGGTCATGAATTGGCGAATGCGCGGGTTGTCAGCGTTCATCAACTCTTCAGGCGTGCCTTGTCCCAGCACCTGACCATCGCCTACTACATAAAGGTAGTCGGCGATGCTCGCGGTTTCAGCCAGGTCGTGGGACACCACGATACTGGTGATGCCGAGCGCATCGTTGAGCAGGCGGATCAACCGCACCAGCACGCCCATGGCGATGGGGTCCTGACCGACGAAGGGCTCGTCATACATGAGGATCTGCGGATCGAGAGCAATGGCACGCGCCAAAGCGACACGGCGCTTCATGCCGCCGGACAATTCATCAGGCATCAGGTCAATGGCGCCGCGAAGGCCAACGGCCTGCAGTTTCAGCAACACGATGTCACGAATCATTTCATCGGACAGCTCGGTATGCACCCGCAGCGGAAACGCCACGTTTTCGAAAACATCGAGGTCGGTGAACAAGGCGCCGCTCTGGAACAGCACGCCCATATGCTTGCGGGCATCGAACAGATCGCTGCGCGACAGCGTCGGCAGGTTCTGGCCGTTGACCCACACTTCGCCGGCGCTAGGGCGCAATTGCATACCCATCAGGCGCAACAGGGTGGTCTTGCCGCAACCGGAAGGCCCCATGATGCCCGTGACTTTACCGCGGGGAATGCGAATATCGACGTTATTGAAGATGCTGCGCGTCCCGCGCTTGAAGGTAAGGCCCTTCAGCTCGACCGCGTAGGCGTTATCGGCACTCATCTAATCTCCTTGGGATGCAGCCTTTCACTCAGACACCATGTTTGCGACATTCGTTTGCAATGGTCGCGCAATAGTTTGCAACGGGTGCGCATTATTTAGTCACATGGGTTGGGCGGACCGAACTGGCGGCGAACTATATCACTGCTGGTACAGAGCCCCCAAGGCCGGAACAGCGCTCGTTCAGATTGGGGACAGGGAAAAAAACCCTGCCGGGCATGATTCTCTTGCTCAAGCAGAATAAACCCTGACGAACTTGCGTGAGGGAATTGATCATTACCGCTATAATCGCCGACTTTTCGTCAGGCTATACGATTTCAGACATGAGCCAATCCAGCGACCTTATTCAATCCGCACAACGCACCATCCGTCTCGAGCTAGAAGCCGTAGAAGGCTTGCTGGCCCATATCGACGCGGATTTCGTACGTGCCTGCGAGATGATTCTGGCCAGCAAAGGCCGCGTTGTCGTGGTTGGCATGGGCAAGTCAGGCCACGTCGGCAACAAGATTGCCGCTACGTTGGCCAGCACCGGAACCACGGCTTTTTTCGTACACCCGGCCGAAGCCAGCCACGGCGACATGGGCATGATCACCAAGGATGACATCATCCTGGCATTGTCGAACTCCGGCACCACCAACGAAATCGTGACCCTGCTGCCGCTGATCAAGCGCCTGGGCATCAAGATGGTCAGCATTACCGGCAACCCGGATTCGACGCTGGCCAAGGCCGCGGAAGTGAACTTGAATGTTCACGTCGCCCACGAGGCCTGCCCGCTGAACCTGGCGCCGACGTCCTCGACTACCGCTGCCCTGGTGATGGGCGATGCCTTGGCCGTGGCGCTCTTGGAAGCCCGCGGCTTTACCGCTGAAGATTTCGCGTTTTCGCATCCAGGCGGCGCTCTCGGCCGTCGCTTGCTGCTGAAAGTGGAAAACGTCATGCATTCGGGCGATGAACTGCCCCACGTCCAGCGCGGCACCCTGCTAAAGGACGCGCTGATGGAAATGACCCTCAAACGCCTGGGCATGACTGTCATTCTGGAGTCCGACGGGCGTCTGGCCGGCGTTTTCACTGACGGTGACCTGCGCCGTACGCTGGACCGCAATCTCGACATTCAAACGGCGACGATCGATGAAGTCATGACCCCTCACGGCAAGACCGCACGCCCGGAAATGCTCGCGGCCGAAGCGTTGAAGATCATGGAAGACCACAAGATTCTTGCGCTGGTAGTCGTCGACGGCGACGATCACCCGGTTGGCGCCCTGAACATGCACGACTTGCTGCGTGCGGGAGTGATGTAAATGACCAGCGACCTGCTGCAACGCGGTAAACACATCAAACTGGCGATTTTCGACGTCGATGGCGTGCTGACCGACGGCCGCCTGTACTTCCTCGAAGATGGCAGTGAATTCAAGACGTTCAACACCCTCGACGGCCAAGGCATCAAAATGTTGATGGCCGCGGGCGTGCAAACTGCGATTATCAGCGGTCGAAAAACACCGGTTGTGGAACGCCGTGCACAAAACCTGGGTATTCCTCACCTGTATCAGGGCCGTGAGGATAAACTGGTGGTTCTGGACGAGCTTCTTGGCCAACTCAACCTAAGCTATGAGCAGGTCGCCTACTTGGGCGATGACCTGCCCGACCTCCCGGTTATCCGCCGCGTAGGTCTGGGCATGGCCGTTGCCAATGCGGCGACCTTTGTTCGCGAGCACGCCCATGGCATCACCACGGCCCGTGGCGGCGAAGGTGCCGCCCGCGAGTTCTGTGAATTGATCCTGCGTGCCCAGGGCAGCCTTGAAGCGGCACATGCCGCCTACTTATAGAGCGTTTTATGCTGAGCAAAAAGATTCGCAATTTCCTGCTGTTCGGGATCATCGCCGCGCTGTTTCTGGCGGTAGGCTACTGGAATATCAGCCCCGAACGCTTTCTCGACAAGCCTGTCGGGCAGGTTGACACAGGCGCTATCGACTATTACGCAACCAACGCCTACAGCGTACAGTTCCTGCCGGATGGCAAGGTTCAGTATGAAATGACCTCGGACAAAGTCGAGCACTTGAAGTCGTCCGAAGTCACGTTGCTGACCAACCCGGACATGAACTTGTACCGCGGCACTGAGTTCCCTTGGCATGTCACCAGCAAGCATGGCGAAGTCAACCCGGACGGCACTCAGGTAGAACTGATCGACTCGGTACGTGTTGCACGTACTGACGATAAGAACCGCGACACTATTATTACCAGCAGTCGCATGACCGTTTTCCCACAACAGCAATATGCGCAGACCGAGCAAGACGTTAGAATCGACGGCGCTGGCGGTGTATCGACTGGCAAGGGAATGAAAGCGTATTTGAAAGAAAGCAGGATACACCTGCTATCGAACGTAAGAGGACAGTATGAGGCTCGTTAAAACCCTCCCTATTTTGCTCGGTCTGGGCGCAGCACTGGGAAGCGTGAGCGCCTGGGCTCTGCCGAACGATAGCCAGCAACCGATCCACATTCAGGCTGACGATGCACAGCTGGATGACAAGCAAGGCGTTGCAACCTACACCGGCGCCGTGATCATCACCCAAGGTTCGATGAAGATTACCGGCAACACGGTGACGCTCACGCGTACGCCTGCGGGTGACATCGACGTGGTGACTTCGGTGGGTAACCTGGCCTATTTCGAACAGAAGCAGGCTGCTGCAGATCCTGCTCCGATGAAGGGCTACGGCAAGACCATCCAGTATCACGCCCAGCAGAACCGTATCATCCTGATCGATCAGGCCAGGGTTGTGAGCAGCGACGGCAATACCACGGACGGTGAGAAAATCACCTATGACACCGTGAAGCAGATCGCTCAGGCTGGTCGTGCCACCGGCGCGAAGATCGGCACGCCGAAGCCGCGTATCGACATGGTTATCCAGCCCAAGCAGAAAGACGCTGCCGCTCAGCCTGCGGCTAAACCCGCTGCGAAGAAGGCAAACTAATGGCAACCCTCAAAGCCCAGCATCTGGCCAAGGCTTACAAAAGCCGTCAGGTCGTGCGCGACGTCAGCCTGTCGATCGACAGTGGCCAGATCGTCGGCCTGCTCGGCCCTAACGGTGCCGGCAAAACCACATGCTTCTATATGATCGTCGGGCTGGTCCAGGCGGATCAGGGCCGTGTATTGATCGACGACCTCGACGTGAGTCACCAGCCAATGCACGGTCGCGCACGCGCAGGTATCGGCTATCTCCCCCAGGAGGCGTCGATCTTTCGCAAACTGTCGGTGTCGGACAACATCATGGCGATCCTCGAGACCCGCAAGGAACTCGACCGTGACGGCCGCCGCAAGGAGCTGGAAAGCCTGCTTCAGGAATTCCACATCAACCACATTCGCGACAACCTCGGCATGAGCCTGTCCGGTGGTGAGCGCCGTCGCGTGGAAATCGCACGTGCACTGGCAACCGCACCGAAGTTCATCCTGCTGGACGAACCGTTTGCCGGCGTTGACCCGATCTCGGTCGGCGACATCAAACAGATCATCCATCACCTCAAAGCCAAGGGCATCGGCGTGTTGATCACTGACCACAACGTCCGTGAAACCCTCGATATCTGTGAGACGGCTTATATCGTCAACGATGGCCAACTGATCGCCGAAGGCGATTCCGCCACCATCCTGGCTAACGAACTGGTCAAGGAAGTGTACCTGGGCCACGAGTTCCGCCTGTAAGCATCGTGGTGTCACGGCTGTTCGCCAAGGCGCGCGGGAGTCAATAAAAACCTCGTTTTTTTATTGTTACCGCGCTCTAGGCAAAGCCCCCGACATCAGGCATATAATTTGCTTATGTTTGGCGCTCACGCGCCCTGTCGTGGATGGCGCATTGCGCCGGCGAATAAGGTGTTAAGCCCCTGCCATGAAACCATCGCTAGTCCTGAGAATGGGCCAGCAGCTGACGATGACACCGCAGCTGCAACAGGCCATCCGCCTGCTCCAATTGTCGACCCTGGACCTGCAACAGGAAATCCAGGAGGCCCTGGAGTCCAATCCGATGCTCGAACGCCAGGAAGAAGGCGACGACTTCGATAATGCAGACCCGCTGGCCGACAACATCGAGCAAAAACCCAACTCCGACGTGCAGGAACCCTCCTACCAGGAAACCGCCCCAACGGTGGATAACCTTGAGGAAGGCGAATGGAACGAACGCATTCCCAACGACCTCCCCGTGGATACCGCGTGGGAAGACGTTTACCAGACCAGCGCCAGCAGCCTGCCCAGCAATGACGATGACGAATGGGATTTCACCACCCGCACGTCCGCTGGCGAAAGCCTGCAAAGCCATTTGTTGTGGCAACTTAACCTCGCGCCGATGTCCGACACCGATCGCCTGATCGCTGTCACCCTGATCGACTGCATTAATAACCAGGGCTACCTGGACGAAACCCTTGATGAAATTCTCGAGGCCTTCGACCCGGAACTGGACATCGAGCTGGACGAAATCGAAGCCGTCCTTCACCGCATTCAACAGTTTGAGCCCGCCGGCATTGGCGCCCGCACCCTCAGCGAGTGCCTGCTGCTGCAATTGCGTCAACTGCCCGCCAAGACACCTTGGCTCGCCGAGGCCCAGCGCCTGGTCACCGACTACATCGACCTGCTGGGCAGCCGCGACTACAGCCAGTTGATGCGCCGCATGAAGCTCAAGGAAGACGACCTGCGCCAGGTCATCGAGCTGGTACAGAGCCTCAATCCGCGCCCCGGCTCGCAAATCGAGTCCAGCGAAGCCGAATACGTCGTTCCCGACGTGATCGTGCGCAAGGACAACGAACGCTGGCTGGTGGAGCTTAACCAGGAATCGGTGCCACGTTTGCGCGTCAACCCACAATACGCAGGCTTTGTGCGCCGCGCCGACACCAGTGCCGACAACACCTTCATGCGCAACCAGTTGCAGGAAGCGCGCTGGTTCATCAAGAGCCTGCAAAGCCGCAACGAAACCCTGATGAAAGTGGCCACCCAGATCGTCGAGCACCAGCGCGGCTTCCTGGAATATGGCGACGAGGCAATGAAACCGTTGGTGCTGCATGACATCGCCGAGGCGGTAGGCATGCACGAATCAACGATTTCCCGGGTGACCACGCAGAAGTTCATGCATACCCCACGGGGTATTTATGAGTTGAAATACTTTTTCTCCAGCCATGTCAGTACCTCCGAAGGCGGCGAATGCTCGTCCACGGCGATCCGCGCGATCATCAAAAAACTGGTTGCTGCGGAAAATCAGAAAAAGCCGTTGAGTGACAGCAAGATCGCTGGTTTACTGGAGGCACAAGGCATTCAGGTCGCCCGTCGAACCGTCGCCAAGTACCGCGAGTCCCTCGGGATCGCGCCTTCCAGCGAGCGTAAGCGTTTGATGTGACGGGCGGGCCATAGCGTTCCAGTGGCGGGTATTCCTACCCGCCGCTTTATGCACTGGCAACGAAGGAGAAGCTGTATGCAAGTCAACATCAGTGGACACCAACTAGAAGTTACCAAGCCCCTGCGTGAGTACACCGAGAGCAAGCTGAACAAGCTTGCGGGGCATTTTGACAAGATCACCAACGTGCAGGTCATCATGGAGGTCGACAAGCTCAAGCAAAAAATCGAGGCCACCCTGCACGTACCGAATGCGAAGCTAGTCGCCAATGCGGAGCATGAAGACATGTACGCAGCGATTGACTCGCTCTACGACAAGCTGGACCGCCAACTCATAAAGCATAAGGAAAAGTATCTGCACCTGATGCAAGGTACAGGTCGTTAACTCTCCCCCATGATCCAACTTGAAACCATCCTGACCCCCGGCCGTTCACTCGTGAACGCGCCGGGCGGCAGCAAGAAGAAAGCCCTCGAACACATCGCTAACCTGATCAGCCGTGAAGTGCCTGAGCTGGATGAGCAAGTTGTGTTCAAGGCTCTGATTGACCGTGAAAAGCTGGGTTCGACCGGTTTTGGTAACGGCATCGCCATTCCTCACTGCCGCCTTGAAGGCTGTACTTCGCCCGTAAGTGCACTTTTACACCTGCAAGAAAAAATCGATTTTGATGCCATCGACGGCGCCCCGGTTGACCTGCTGTTCGTGCTGCTGGTCCCGCAGGCCGCCACCGATGCACACCTGGAGCTGCTCCGGCAGATCGCCAGCATGCTCGACCGCAAGGAAGTACGCGACAAACTGCGCAGTGCCAGCAGCAACGAGGCGCTCTATCAGGTTGTCCTGGATGAACAAAACAGGCAGTAATCATGCGTTTGATCATCGTCAGCGGCCGCTCCGGCTCGGGTAAAAGCACCGCACTCAATGTCCTTGAAGACAACGGCTTCTATTGCATCGACAACCTGCCCGCCGGCCTGCTGCCGGAATTGGCCGAGCGTGCGCTGATTCATACTGAGTTGGCGCAGCCGTTGGTTGCCGTTTCAATTGATGCCCGTAATCTGCCCAGCCACCTCTCGCGCTTTCCTGAATTGCTCGAAGAAGTGCGGGCCAAGCACATCAATTGCGACGTGCTGTACCTGGATGCCGACGAAGAGACGCTGCTCAAGCGCTTCTCTGAAACCCGTCGACGCCATCCTCTGAGCAGCCCTCACCGCTCGCTGGCCGAGGCCATTGAGGACGAGACCACGCTGCTGGGACCGATCATCGACCTCGCCGATCTCAAGATCAACACCACCGGCCTGAACTTGTATCAGCTGCGCGACGCCATCAAGCTACGCCTGCTGAATCAACCAGAGCCTGGCACGGCATTTCTCGTCGAGTCGTTTGGCTTCAAACGAGGCATGCCGGTCGATGCCGACCTGGTGTTCGACGTTCGCTGCCTGCCCAACCCTTACTGGAAGCCGGAGCTGCGTGATCAGTCCGGGCTGGATCAGCCGGTGGCCGAGTACCTGGCTGCGCAACCGGATGTCGAAGAGATGTTCCAGGACATTTCCAGCTACCTGCTTAAATGGTTGCCACGTTTTGCCGCGAGTAATCGTGCCTATGTCACTATCGCCATCGGCTGCACCGGCGGCCATCATCGTTCTGTCTACCTGACTGAACGCCTGGGCCAGGTGCTGCAACAAACCCTCAAGAACGTCCAGGTTCGCCACCGCGACCTTAGCTGAAAGGAACACCTGCGCGATGCCCGCTTTGGAAATCGAAATCATCAACAAGCTGGGCCTGCACGCTCGCGCTTCCGCCAAATTCGTCGGTGTGGCCGGGCAGTTCCCCTGTCAGATCCGGGCTGGGCGCACGCCCGAATCCATGGTCGACGGCAAGAGCATCATGGCCATGATGATGCTGGCTGCCGGCAAGGGCACCAGGATTCACTTAAAGACTGAGGGTGAGCAAGAACAGGAAGCGATGGACGCTCTGGTAAAGCTGATCAATAACTTCTTTGACGAAGGCGAATAACCGCGTCTAGGCACTCGGCTTGTTGGCAGGACGCCCTCAAGCCTTACCTTCACCGGGCGACCGTCACCAAGCCTGGCCTGTGATAGTGGGCTGAGGTTTATCCCAGAGCAGTATCCATCACCATCATCAAACAGAACCCGATGCACAGCCCCAGGCTGGCAAGCTTTTCGTGACCATTGCGGCGCGATTCGGGAATCACTTCGTGCGTCACCACGAGCAACATCGCCCCAGCTGCCAGCGCGAGCCCCAGCGGCAACAAAATTTCCGCCAGGCTCACCAGCCAGGCGCAGAGCACCGCAAAGACCGGTTCGACCAACCCTGACGCAGCGCCGATCAGGAACGCTTTGGTCCGCGACATCCCTGCCCCGGCCAAGACCAGTGCAATCACTAGACCTTCCGGAACATCCTGCAGGGCGATGCCCATGGCCAGGCTGTCGGCATCCGGCATGCCGCCACCCGCGGAAACACCTACGGCCATGCCCTCCGGAATGTTGTGGGCAATGATGGCAAACACGAACAACCAAATGCGCGGTGGAATCACCGGCCTGTCCGGCGTGCCCACCAGCATTTCCGGGCTGGCGCCGGAGACCTTGCGGTCAACCAGGTACAACCCGAACGCACCGAGCATGATGCCGAAGCTGATCAAACCACTGGCTCCCCAAGGCGATAAACCAAGACCTTCAGCGGCCGCAATACCCGGCACGATCAGCGAAAAGGCCGTCGCCGCCAACATCACACCGGCGCCAAATCCCAGCAAGGTATCGCTGAGCGCCACCGGCATCCGACGAATCACCAGCACCGGGACTGCGCCCAGTGCCGTGCCAAGCGCGCAGATTGCCCCGCCCTGCAAGGCACGCAGGATGCGCGGTTCCAGATCCAGCCAGGCCAGCCCGTGGGCCACCAGCAATGCAGTACCTGCCAATAGCAGCAGCGAACCAAACGCATAGCGAAACATTCGTCCGCTGCTGATCGCCAGTGTTTCAGTGCCCATAGTCGGCCTTAGATCTTGTTATTGGATGAATATCAGGCCAAGGCGGCCTGGTAGCGTGCGGCGACTTCCGGCCAGTTGATGACGCTGTAGAAGGCGTTGATGTATTCCGGGCGGCGGTTCTGGTAGAGCAAGTAGTAGGCGTGCTCCCAGACGTCCAGGCCGAGGATCGGCGTGTTGCCGTTCATCAGTGGGCTGTCCTGGTTGCCGCTGCTCTCGACCACCAGAGTCTTTTGTGGCGTGACGCTCAACCAGGCCCAGCCGCTGCCGAATCGGGTCAAGGCCGCCTTGGTGAACGCTTCCTTGAAACTGTCGAAGCCGCCCAGTTGGGTCTCGATCGCTGTGCCTAGTGCGCCCTCGGGTTTGCCGCCGCCTTTGGGCGACATCACCGCCCAGAACAACGAATGGTTAGCGTGACCGCCACCTTGGTTGATCACCGCGGCGCGAAGTTTTTCCGGCAGTTGCTGGACGCTCGAGACCAGCTTTTCAACCGGCCAGCCCGCAAACTCGGTGCCCTCGACCGCTGCATTCAGGTTGTTGATGTAGGTCTGGTGATGCTTGGTGTAGTGGATTTCCATGGTCTGCGCATCGATATGCGGCTCCAGGGCATCATAGGCGTAGGGCAAAGCAGGCAAGGTGTAGGACATATCAATGTGCTCCGTAGTAGGGACTGTTGCGGGTCGACGCTTGCGGTTGAGCCGCAGTGCCACCCAGCAAGCGATGGGTCCGCGGGTATTCGCCGTGATCACTGATGAAGTTCAACAGTTCGACGTAGGTCTTGCTGCTCTGGCGCAGCGCCGCCTCGCGCAATTGCGGGCTCAGGCGCGAGTCCTGCATGGTCTGCAACAGGCGTTGGTGGATAGCGCACAGGTATTCCGCGCTCTCCTCGGGCTGGTTCAGGCGCAGGTGCAAGTCCGCCAGGTTGTGGTGGGAGATGACGCAAGCCGCCACTGCTTCGTCGGCATCCGCCCAGCGCTCGAATAACACTTGAGCCAAGGCCAGGGCTTGCAAATAAGCCTCGCGAGCGTCAACCAATTCGCCCTGCATAAAGCAGCGATTGGCTCGTTCGATCGTGCGTTTCCAGTGCTCCATGGTGAGCCTCCAAAGCAGAGTCGGTGATTACACGCCGCCGGCCGTGAGCTTTTCAGGATCCAGCAGGATCTCGAGTTGGCTACGTGACAAGTCGGTGTGCTCAAGGGCGACATCCATTACCGGGCGGCCTTGCTGGTAGGCCTTCTTGGCAATTTCAGCGGCTTTTTGGTAACCAATGATCGGGTTGAGGGCCGTGACCAGGATCGGGTTGCGCGACAGCGCTTCCTTGAGCTTGGCCTCGTTGACTTTGAAGCTGGCGATGGCCTTGTCCGCCAGCAATCGGCTGGAATTAGCCAGCAGTTCGAGGCTGCTGAGCAGGTTTTGGGCAATGATCGGCAGCATCACGTTGAGTTCAAAGTTGCCGGACTGGCCCGCAACAGTGATCACGGTGTCATTGCCGATGACTTGCGCAGCAACCATGGCAGTCGCTTCGGGGATCACCGGATTGACCTTGCCAGGCATGATCGAAGAGCCCGGCTGCAAGCCTTCCAGTTCGATTTCTCCCAGGCCTGCGAGCGGTCCGGAGTTCATCCAGCGCAAGTCGTTGGCAATTTTCATCAGCGAAACGGCGGTGGTTTTCAACTGGCCGGAGACGGCCACGGCGGTGTCCTGCGAGCCAATCAACGCGAACAGGTTCTTGCCCGGTGTGAATTTCACGCCGGTCAGAGTGCTCAGTTGCTGGCTGAAACGCGCAGCGAATTCCGGGTGTGCGTTGATCCCGGTGCCGACCGCCGTGCCGCCCTGAGCCAGGGCTTGCAAGCTCGGCAGCAAGTCCTGCAGGTGACCGATATTGGCTTTGAGTTGTTGTGCCCAGCCGTTGAGCACTTGGCTCATACGCACCGGCATGGCGTCCATCAAGTGGGTGCGTCCGGTTTTGATGAACGGGTGGACCTCCTCGGCCTTGCGTTCGATCACCTGCACCAAGTGCAGCAAGGCCGGCAGCGTTTGCTCGTGCAGCACCAATGCGGCGCTGACGTGAATGGTGGTGGGGATGATGTCGTTGCTGCTTTGGCCGCAGTTCACGTGGTCATTGGGGTTGACCGCCTCGCCCAGCAAACGGCTGGCGAGGGTCGCGATCACTTCGTTGGCGTTCATGTTGGAGCTGGTGCCGGAACCGGTCTGGAAGATATCCACCGGAAAGTGCGGCATGTAATCACCTTCCAGCAAACCCTGGGCGGCATCGACGATGGCTTTGCCTTGCCCTTCGCTGATCTGTTTGAGGTCGACGTTGACCTTGGCCGCGGCGGCCTTGGCCAGAATCAGGGCGCGAATGAATTGCGCTGGCATACGCAGGTTGCTGATCGGGAAGTTGTTCACCGCGCGCTGGGTTTGCGCGCCATACAAGGCCCCGGCAGGCACTTGCAGTTCGCCCATGCTGTCGCGTTCGATACGGGTGTTACTCATCGGAAGATCCTTGCACCAGGTCAGAAACGGAAAGGGAGGGCAGCAATTCGCAGGTCGCCAATTGCCAGGCAAAGGTCTGCCAGCGCTTGAGGCGGCAGGCACAGTGAGAGAGTTTTTCCAGGTCACGCAGCGGGCGCCACGCCTGGTCCAGGCACATGGATCGCCAATGCCAGGGCAAGGCGACATCGCTGGCGGTGTCGATCAACAAACGGAATGAGGTTTCAGCGATCGTCCACGGATGGGTCGCGGTGCAGCACGCCAGGTATCGACCCTCATTGAGGTAATGTTCGATCAGGCGAGGTTCATTGGGATCGAGGCCGCAGCGAATCTGACGACTCATCCAGCGCCAGCTTTCCAGGTACGGATCCTCATGCAGGACAGAACTCATGATCCACACTCATTCGGTAATGATATTTATTATTAAATGATATTGAGAATCAAAACAAGGGTGGCACGTAAATTCAGCCGTGACGCGAGCATAAAAAAGGCGCGCCATCTGTAGGATGGCGCGCCTTTATTTGAGACGTTGAGTGTTTAGCTGCCGGCGACGGTCATCCGCTCGATCAACACCGACCCCGTGCGAATATTGCTGCGCAACTCCAAATCGTTACCGACGGCAACGATCTGCTTGAACATGTCGCGCATGTTGCCGGCGATAGTCACTTCCTGGACAGCGAACTGAATCTCGCCGTTTTCCACCCAGAAACCGGCGGCGCCGCGGGAATAGTCACCTGTCACCATATTCAGGCCACTGCCCATCAATTCAGTCACCAGCAGGCCGCGGCCCATGCGACGCAGCAGCGCAGCCTGGTCTTCATCGCCATGGGTCACGAACAGGTTGTGCACGCCTCCCGAGTTGGCCGTGCTCGGCAGACCCAGCTTGCGACCGGCGTAAGTGCCCAACACGTACGAGACCAGCTCGCCCTTCTCGACGAACGGCTTGGCATAGGTCGCCAGGCCGTCACCGTCAAAGGCGGAACTGCCCATGGCACGCATCAGATGAGGACGCTCATCGATGGTCAGCCACTCAGGGAACAACTTCTGGCCGATTGCACCCTCGAGGAACGAGGACTTGCGGTACAGGTTCCCACCGGAAATCGCCCCCAGGAAGCTGCCAAACAGGCCGCCGGCAAGTTCGGCCGAGAACAGCACCGGCACTTCACATGTCGGCACCGGACGCGCGCCCAAACGGCTCGCCGCGCGCTGTGCAGCGCGCTGACCAATACTGACCGGGTTCGCCAGCAATTCACCCTGGCGGCTCACGTCGTACCAATAATCACGCTGCATCTGGCCATCGGCTTCGGCGATCATCACGCAGCTCAAGCTATGGCGAGTGGAGGCGTAACCGCCGATAAAACCGTGGCTGTTACCGTAAACACGGCAACCCTGATGGGTGCTGAGGGTGGTGCCATCAGCATTCTTGATACGGGGATCGGCATCAAATGCCGCGGCTTCGCAGATCAGCGCTTGCTCGATAGCCTGCTCAGGCGTGATGTTCCAGGCGTGAAAGAGATCAAAATCCTTCAAGTCCTTGGCCATAAGCGCTTTGTCGGCCAAGCCCGAGCTTTCATCTTCGGACGTGTGCTTGGCAATCGCCAATGCAGCAGCGACAGTTTCGCGTATCGCTTCCGGCCCGCTGGCTGACGTACTCGCCGAGCCTTTGCGCTGCCCCGAATACAAGGTGATACCAAAACCCTGATCACGATTGAATTCGACAGTTTCCACTTCCCGCTGGCGCACCGACGTCGACAGCCCCTGCTCCAGCGAGACGGCCACTTCACAGGCACTGGCACCCTGGCGCTTGGCTTCGGCAAGGATCTGCTCGACTTGTTCCTGCAGTGCCGGTAACGCTTGCGGACCGACGCTTTGGGCTGCACTCATGGTTTTCTCCACTCAAATTCTGCTTTCGGTTAAGGCCATCGAGCGACCGGGCCGGACAAGCGGCCCCCGACTGGTTATCATGGCGGCGTTTCTTTGCGGACTGCCACCATGGTTGATTCTTACGACGACTCCCTCGATGGGGAGAAAAGCAAAACCCAGGTCAAACGCGAGCTGCATGCTCTGGTTGACCTTGGCGAGCGCCTTACAACGCTCAAGCCGGATTTGGTTGCAAAACTGCCACTGACCGACGAAATGCGCCGGGCCCTGGCGGATGCGCCGAAGCACACCGCGAATATCGCGCGTAAACGGCACATCATGTTTATCGGCAAATTGATGCGCGATCAGGACACCGACGCCATTTTGACTTTGCTCGATCAACTCGATGCCTCCACTCGCCAGTACAACGAACGCTTCCATAACCTGGAACGTTGGCGTGACCGCCTGATTTCGGGCGATGACGCTGTACTGGAGAAATTTGTGGTGGACTACCCGGACGCGGACCGCCAGCAACTGCGCTCCCTGATCCGTCAGGCCCAGCACGAACTGGCGCAAAACAAGGCTCCGGCCACCAGCCGTAAAATTTTCAAGTACATCCGTGAGCTGGACGAGACTCAACGCGGCCTGCGCTGATCCTCTTCCCCGGGTGGCGTTCTGCGCCACCCGAAGCTCCACCGCTTACGACCCCGTGCCACCCACGGTGATCGCATCAATCTTCAACGTTGGCTGGCCAACGCCGACCGGCACCGACTGCCCATCCTTGCCGCACGTGCCCACGCCGCTGTCCAGCGACAGGTCGTTACCGACCATCGACACCTTGCTCATGGCTTCCGGCCCGTTACCAATCAACGTCGCCCCTTTGACCGGCGCGGTAATCTTGCCGTCTTCGATCAGGTACGCCTCGCTGGTGGAGAACACAAACTTGCCGCTGGTGATATCCACCTGGCCGCCGCCGAGATTGGCGCAGTAGATCCCGCGCTTGACCGAGGCGATGATTTCCGCCGGATCGCTTTGACCACCGAGCATGTAGGTGTTGGTCATACGTGGCATCGGCAAGTGCGCGTAGGACTCGCGACGACCGTTACCGGTGCGCGCCACGCCCATCAGGCGCGCATTGAGTTTGTCCTGCATGTAGCCCTTGAGCACACCGTTTTCAATCAGCGTGGTGCACTCGGTCGGCGTGCCTTCGTCGTCAACGCTCAACGAACCACGGCGACCCGCCAAGGTGCCGTCGTCGACGATAGTGCACAACTTGGACGCGACCATCTCGCCCATGCGCCCACTGTAGGCCGAACTGCCCTTGCGGTTGAAGTCACCTTCCAGGCCGTGGCCCACTGCTTCGTGCAGCAAAACCCCGGACCAACCCGAACCCAATACCACCGGCAAGGTACCGGCCGGTGCGGGAATGGCTTCCAGGTTAACCAGCGCCTGGCGCAGCGCCTCGCGGGCGTAGCCCATGGCGCGGTCATCGGAAAGGAAATACCGGTAGTCGGTACGCCCGCCGCCGCCATGGCCACCGCGCTCGCGACGACCATTCTGCTCGACGATCACACTGACATTGAACCGTACCAGCGGCCGTACATCCGCCGCCAGCCCACCATCGGTGGACGCCACCAGAATGCGTTCCCACACACCGGCCATGCTCACGGTCACTTGCTGTATGCGCGGGTCGAGGGCACGGGTTGCGGCATCGATACGCTTGAGCAAATCGACCTTTTCCGCACGACTGATCACTTCCAGAGGGTTATCCGGCGCGTACAACTGTGCCACGTCCTGAGTACTGAACGCCTGCACCGTGCCGTTCTGGCCCGCGCGGGAAATCGAGCGCGCTGCGCGTGCCGCCAGACCCAGTGCTTCAAGAGTGATGGCATTACTGTAGGCAAACCCGGTCTTTTCACCGGATTGCGCACGCACGCCCACGCCCTGGTCAAGGTTGAAACTGCCTTCTTTGACGATGCCGTCTTCGAGGGCCCATGACTCGGAAATCTGCCCTTGGAAATACAGGTCCGCCGCGTCGATGCCTGGCCCGGCCAGGTCGCCGAGCACGGTTTGCAAGCTTTCGATGGTCACGCCACCGGGTGCCAGGAGGTGTTCACTGACTGAGGACAACAACTCGCTCATAGGTTTGGCCTTAAATTCATCGTTCCGAAGCAGGTCGCTGCGCGCCCTGCGAGAAAAAGCGCCGATGGTTGACCACCGGCATGCGCGTCCGTATCGACGCTTGTTCACTGCTATCGCGTTCGGCCAACAACACCGCTTCGCCTTGACCCTGTTGTGTCAGCACGCGCCCCCAAGGGTCGACAATCGCTGCGTGGCCAAAGGTTTCCCGTGGGCCTGGGTGTACGCCGCCCTGAGCAGCTGCCAGCAGGTAGCACTGGGTTTCAATGGCTCGCGCCCGAATCAGCACATCCCAATGTGCAGCGCCCGTCACCGCGGTAAAGGCCGAGGGCGCGGTAATCAATTCAGCCCCCGCCGCACGCAATTCGCTGTACAGCTCGGGGAACCTCAGGTCGTAGCACACCGTCAGGCCCAATCGCCCCACCGGCGTGTCCGCTACCACTACATTGCTCCCGAAAGCATAGTCGTCAGATTCGCGATAACGACCCCGCGCATCTGCTACATCCACATCGAACAAGTGCAGCTTGTCGTAACGGGCAACGATTTCGCCCTGATCATCGATCAGCAGCGAGCAAGCGTTGGACTTGGCGTTGGGTTGGTCCTTGGGCGGCAACGGCAAAGTACCGGCCACTATCCATAAGGTGAGGTCGCGAGCGGTCTGTTTCAACCACGGCAGGATCGGGCCTTCGCCCAAAGCTTCGGCGCGGCCGAGATCGGCTACGTCACGGCGGCCCATGGCGGCGAAGTTTTCCGGCAGTACCGCCAGCTTCGCGCCGCCCGCCGCCGCTTGCTCCAGCAAGCGCCTGGCCTGGGCCAGGTTGGCCAGAACATCGCTCTGGCTGACCATTTGAATTACCGCAAAGGACATAGGCCGACACTCCGTAAAGGGCATGCGGCCATGCTACTCCACAGCCTCTCAGTTTGGTTTTTCAAATGGCTTGTCGAAGGTGATTTTTGGATCCTTCCAAGGCCCTTGCACCTTGTACTGCACGCTGGCGAAGCGCGAAACACGATCGCCAATCAACTTGTCGATCAGGAATAACGCGCCACCAATGGCCGGTGCCCCGACAATCAAAGCGGCAATCGGCAGGTTATTGGTCACCGGCAACGTGACCAGCAGCTTGGCGTCGACGCGGTCGGCTACCAGGTCCAGCGTGCCATTGAGCTCCAGGTTGGTGGAAGGCCCGGTCATGGTGATGGGTTCACGCGTCACAAACACGCCATTGCTGGCCGCGAGCAAGCCTTTGACCCGGTCATAGCTCAAGCCTTTGCCAAGCAAGTCCGAGAAGTCCAGACGCAAGCGGCGCCCGATGGAGTTGAAGTTCAGCAAGCCAAATACCCGCAGAGCCTGCGCGCCACCTTCGACCTCAACGAACTGGCCTTTACGGAACGCTGCATCCAGGCTACCGGAGAAGCGCTTGGGACCGACCCAAGCCGGCGAGCCCGGCCAACGACCGTCCACATCCAGATGGAAGTCCTCACTGGTTACCGTCGGCGCGAATCCCCAGCCTTTGAGCACATCGGCGATGTTCTTGCCGTCCAGGCGACCTTTGTACCAACTGCTGCTGTTACCCGGTGCGCCTTCCCAACCACCAGCGCCGTTGAGCTGCATGCCTTTGAGGCCAAGGTCCAGATTGTTAAAGGCAAGGCCTTTGGCCGTCGGCCGTACTTTCAGTGACCAGGCGCCCACCAAGTCCGGCCCCTGGAACAGTTGATTGATGGAGATATCCAGCGCTGGAATGTCCTTGGGGTCGACATCCGCCAACGGGTCCGGCGCGTTTTCGTCGGCCTGTGCTTTCGGATCCACCGCCGGCAATTTCACGTACTGCAGGTTGATTGCAATAGGCGCGCCCTTGGCATCCGGAAGGTTCACAGCACCTTTGGCTTGCTGACTGTCGAACTGCAACCCCCATGCGGACGGTTTGCGATCGAGTTGCAGGTTGACCTGGTCAAATTGGGTACCAAAACCGCTCAACTTGCCCACCTTGAAATCAGCACCGCTGAGCAGTTGCTTGGCATTGCCGCCTGGGTCATTGCCGGCGTAACGGTCGACCAGTTTCTTCCAAGGGTCTATATCCAGCTCCGACAGCACGCCACGGATGCGCAAGCCTTTGGCAGCCGGCAGCACGGCATCGCCGTCCCCCAGGAACAACTCCCCGCGACCCTCATTGAATTTGTCTGGAGGCGACGCAAAGGTGAAGCTCGCCAGCTCGCCATAATCGAACCAGTACCGGCGCTCAACCCCCTGCAAGGTCATGCGAAACACGCTGTCGCGCCCCTGGCTGGCGGGCATGCCGAACGGTGCGGGCAGGTCGACTGCTACGCCTTTCATGTTGGAACTGACCATCAGTTGGCTGTCGGCACCGTCCAGTGTCACCTGCAATTGGTAGGGGATATAGCCGGACACCGGCAGCGGCTGGCTAATTTTCAACCAATCCGTCAAGCGCTTAACCGTGACCTGCCCTTTGGCGGTGATACGCGTGCTGATATTGCCTGGTTTGCCATCGGCAATGATCTGCGCGGTGATCGGACGATCAAACGCCTGGGCGGAGATGTTCTGGCCACTCAGCCCCTTGGTGCTGTCGAAGCGGAAATCGCCCTTGAGCTGGCTCAAGTCCAGAGTCGGCTCGGCCAATTGCAAGCGAGACTTGTCGGTCTGAAAATCCACCACAATCTTGGGTTCGGTGCCTTTGACCAGCGGAATATCCAGGTCCAGCTTGCCTTGCAGGTCGCCCTCGCCTTTCCAGCCGGCAAACGTCGAGCCGGTGCCGATCGGCGCTTCCTGAAGGATCTTCAAGCCATCCCCCAGGCCTCCCGCGAATCCACCGGTGATCAGCAGATGACTGTCTTTACCGGCTGGCGCGTGTGGAATATTGACGTAGACGTCCTTGACCTTGGTATCGAGCAATTGGCCCTTGCTCGCCAGGATGCGCACGCCGCTCTCCTCGACAAACACTTCACCATTGACCTTGCTCACATGCGGCCAGCCTGGCTGGAACGCCAGTTCGGCATCGTGCACCTTGAAAAACAGGCTGATATTGCGTGCAGCCGGCAGTGCGTCATGGTTCAGCGAACCTTGGTACTGGAAGAAACCTTGGTCAACCGCGCCTTTGAGGATCGCTGTGCGCAACCACTCATCCAGCGACGGGCTCAATACCGCCGGCAAATACTTGGGTGTAAACCGGCCATCGCCATCGACCATGCCGACCCGCAGGTCCATATAGTCTTCCTGGCTGTGATCGAAATGCAGCCGAATCAGGAAGTCTGCCGCAACCTTGCCTTCTTCGCCGAGCACCTTGATGTAGGGGGCGATCAGGGTGAAACCTTCTTTATCCAGCTTCCACGTCAGGCGTGCATTGGCCTGGATGTACTGCCACGGCTTGGCAAAGATCGGGTACAGGTGCAAGGAGAAGTCCTTGCTGTCCATGCGCAACTCACCGTGGCCCAGGTCGCCGCTGATACTGCCGGACACGTTGCGCGCAGCCGGCGCGCCGAAGTAGGCATCAAACCCGATGCGCTCGAGGTTGGCGGCAAAGCTGACCTTCTGATCGCTCGTGTCCTGGGGACGGAAATCCACCAGCACGTTGCGCAGCATGCCAGTGGCCTTGAGGTGTTCGACGGCTTTTGCAAAGCCTTCCGGCAGGGGCGCCAAGGCATTCAGCAGCGGCGTAATGGGGGTGAGGTCAAGGCGGTCGGCCTGAAGTTTCCAGACTTCCAGATCCTTGTCGGTAGCCAGGCTCTGCTGCAATTGCAGGCGCGACTCCCAGCGCGTGTCACCGATGTTCATTGCCAACGAGTCAAACAGCACATTGAGGCCGCTCTCACTGCGTTGCAGGTAAGCCGTGAGGGCAAGGTTTTCGATATGGACCGGCTTGCGGTCGGCGTAGCTGCCTTTCACCTGGGGTGAGTTGAGACGCGCCACCGCGCTTTGCACGGTGCCTTTGGCCCAGGTCAGCCAGAATTCGCCGCCGGCCTTGAACTGCGTGACTTTCCATTGCTGGGTCAGCCTGCCGGGTATCCATTTGGCCCAGTCGCTTTGCGGAAGGCTCAGGTAAGCCTGGACCTCACCGTCTTTCCAAGCGCTGGCGCGAATACGTGTACGCAGGTTGACAGCCAGTGGCTGGCCATCCGGCAGGGTCAGGCGGGCATCGAGGCGCTGGCGAGTGGCGCCGGTGTGCAGGCTGAGGCCCACGTAAGTCAGGGTCAGCGGCGCCTGGCCGAACGGTTGCAGCGTGACCTGGCTATCGAGCAACGACACGCGCTTGACCATCTGCATGCGCGTCAGCAACTGCTCAGGGTCCAACGGCTGATCGTCCTGTACCGGCAGTCCCTGGAGCGCCCAGTGGCCGTCCTTGTCCTCCTTGACGCTCAACTGCAGCCCGCTGACTTCCAGGTGGGCTATGCGCACCTCGCGGGCCATCAGGCTGGCCCAGATATCCGGCACCACTTCAACCTGGTCCAGGCGCAAGGCACTGCTGCCCTCGCCGACCATCACGTCGTGAGCCAGCAACACGGGGGCGAAACCGCTCCAGCGGCCTTCAAGGCTGCCGATTTGCACGGGCATGTCCACCGCAGCCTGAGCCTTGGCTTGGATTTCGGCGCGGTATTCAGCCACCAGCGGGGTCAATTCACGACCCAGGCTCACGTACACCGCAGCCAACACCAGCACCAAGGCACACAAACCCAGGCCCCAACGGGTCAAAGCGGCAAAAAAGCGTATCAGACGCTCCATGTCAGGCGACCCTCAAAGCAGTTGACGGACGGCAGATCAAGGTCTGCCGTTCTCGAAGAAATTAAGCGATTGGGGATCAGAGCAGCACCACGTCATATTGTTCCTGGGAATACATGGTTTCGACCTGGAAGCGAATCGTGCGCCCGATAAAACCCTCCAGCTCGGCGACGTTACCAGACTCTTCATCGAGTAACCGATCGACGACTTTCTGGTTGGCGAGCACTCTATAACCTTCGGCCTGATAGGCGCGTGCCTCCCGTAGGATTTCGCGGAAAATCTCGTAGCAAACCGTTTCCGGGGTCTTCAGCTTGCCGCGCCCCTGGCAGCTGCTGCAGGGTTCGCAGAGCACTTGCTCAAGGCTTTCGCGGGTGCGCTTGCGGGTCATCTGCACCAGGCCCAGCTCGGTGATGCCGATGATGTTGGTCTTGGCGTGATCGCGCTCCAGTTGCTTCTCGAGGGTACGCAGCACCTGGCGCTGGTGCTCTTCGTCTTCCATGTCGATGAAGTCAATGATGATGATGCCGCCCAGGTTGCGCAGGCGCAGTTGGCGGGCAATCGCGGTGGCGGCTTCAAGGTTGGTCTTGAAGATGGTCTCTTCGAGATTGCGGTGGCCGACAAACGCGCCGGTATTGACGTCGATGGTGGTCATGGCTTCTGCCGGGTCCACGACCAGGTAGCCGCCGGATTTGAGCGGTACTTTGCGCTCCAGGGCTTTCTGGATTTCGTCTTCGACACCATAAAGATCGAAGATCGGCCGCTCGCCGGGGTAATGCTCCAGGCGGTCGGCAATTTCCGGCATCAATTCGGCGACAAATTGTGTGGTGCGCTGGAAGGTTTCCCGCGAGTCGATGCGAATTTTCTCGATTTTCGGGCTGACCAAATCGCGCAATGTACGCAGCGCGAGGCCAAGGTCTTCATAGATCACGCTCGGTGCGCCAATGGTTTTGATCTGTGCGCCGATCTGGTCCCACAGGCGCCGCAGGTATCGGATATCCATGAGGATTTCATCGGCGCCGGCGCCTTCTGCGGCCGTGCGCAGGATGAAACCACCCGCTTCCTTGATGCCCTCGGCAGCCACACAATCGCTGACCACCTTTTTAAGGCGCTCACGCTCGGCTTCGTCCTCGATTTTCAAGGAAATACCGACATGCGCAGTGCGCGGCATGTACACGAGGTAACGCGAAGGAATCGACAGTTGAGTAGTCAGCCGCGCGCCCTTGGAACCGATCGGGTCCTTGGTGACCTGCACCACCAGGCTCTGCCCTTCGTGTACCAGCGCGCTGATGCTTTCAACCGCCGGGCCTTCGCGCAGCGAAATTTCCGATGCATGGATAAACGCGGCACGGTCCAGGCCAATGTCGACAAATGCCGCCTGCATGCCTGGCAACACGCGCACCACTTTGCCTTTATAGATATTGCCGACAATGCCGCGCTTCTGGGTGCGCTCGACGTGCACTTCTTGCAGAACACCGTTCTCTACCACCGCCACGCGCGATTCCATCGGCGTGATATTGATCAGAATCTCTTCACTCATGGCTGGGTCTCGTTCAGGCGTTTTCACAATAGTGACCGATCGCTTAAGGCTTGGCGCTGGGATACGGCGTTCAGCGCGCGGTAAGGTTTTGCCAACAGGGTATGCCGAATTGACCAAGCAGTTGCGCGGTTTCGCACACGGGCAGGCCTACCACGGCGGAATAGCTGCCATTGAGCCCGGCTACAAACACCGATCCCAGCCCCTGGATAGCATAGCCGCCTGCCTTGTCCTGAGGTTCGCCGCTGTGCCAGTAGGTTGTAGCCTCCTCGACAGAAATAGCGCGAAAACGTACCCGGCTGCTTACACATCGAGTTTCGCTGCGCTCGCCGTCGGTGACAGCAATGGCGGTGAGGACGTCATGCTCGCGTCCCGACAGGGCCATCAACATCGCCAGGGCGTCGGCCTGGTCCACCGGTTTGCCAAGGATCTGACCATCAACGATCACGGCCGTGTCGGCGCCCAGCACGCAGGCGCCGGCAGTCTTTTCAAGCGCAGCAAAACCCGCCGTGGCCTTGCCGTGCGCAAGGCGCTCGACGTAGGCAACGGCGGATTCGTTTGTATGAGGAGTTTCATCAATGGCGGCGCTGACCACGGTGAAAGGCACACCGATCTGCGTCAACAGTTCACGCCGCCTTGGGGAGCCCGAGGCCAGATAAAGCGAATTCATTGCAGACTCTCCCTGTAGGGTTCGATAACCAGGCAGAGCCTCGCAATCCATTCAATTGATTTTATAGCGGCGACGTAAACCACGCAGACCGAAGCTGACCCAAGGCCACAGCAACGCACTGACCAGGGCCGGCAATACCAGGGCCAGGGTCGGCTGGCGGTTACCGGTCAATGCGCTGAGCCACAGTTGCACCAACTGCGCCAGGCCGAAGATCACCAGAATCACCAGGCACTGCTGCCACATCGGGAACATGCGCAACCGCTGCTGCAATGACAGCACCAGGAAAGTAATCAGGGTCAGGATCAGCGCGTTCTGGCCAAGCAAGGTGCCATAGAGCACGTCCTCCGCCAAGCCCAGGCACATCGCTGTGACCATGCCTACCTTATGCGGCAAGGTCAGCGACCAGAACGCCAGGAGCAAGGCGAGCCAGAGCGGTCGCAGGATTTCCATGAATTGCGGCAACGGCGAAACGCTGAGCAGCAAGCCGATGGCGAAAGTCAGCCAGACGATCCAGCCATTGTGCGAATGCGTACCGGCCATTATTCCTCCCTCTGCCGCGTGGTTGCCGGCGCTGCGGCCGCTGGTCGGGTTGCCGGCGTGGCAGGCGGTTTAGCCGCTGTGGCGGCCGGCGTAGTGGCCGGTGGCTTGGTCGCAGCCGGTTTGGCTGGGCGGGCGCTGTGGGCCGCAGGTTTGACAGGCGTCGCCACTGGCGCGACCGGGGTCGCGGCAGGTGCAGGTGGCCCCACAAAGGCTGGTTTTGGCACCGTGGCAGGAATGACCGGCGCGGTGCCGTTCTGCTTGTCTTCTGCTTCCTGCGCCTGGGCAGCGTCGTTGGCACGCTCTTCGGGCGTACGGTTGTCGCTGAATACCAGCAGCAGGTAACGGCTGCGGTTCAAGGCAGCCGTCGGGACCGCGCGCACAATGGCGAACGGCTGGCCGGAATCGTGGATGACTTCCTTGACCGTCGCTACCGGGTAACCCGCGGGGAACCGCTGACCCAGGCCGGAACTGACCAACAGGTCGCCTTCCTTGATGTCGGCAGTGTCGGCCACATGACGCAACTCAAGACGCTCCGGGTTACCGGTACCGCTGGCAATCGCACGCAAGCCGTTGCGGTTGACCTGCACCGGAATGCTGTGGGTGGTGTCCGTCAGCAGTAACACGCGCGACGTGTAGGGCATCAATTCGACCACCTGGCCCATCAGGCCACGGGCGTCGAGCACCGGTTGGCCCAGGACCACGCCGTCGCGCTCACCCTTGTTGATGATGATGCGATGGGTGAAGGGATTGGGGTCCATGCCGATCAACTCGGCCACTTCGACCTTCTCGTTGACCAATGCCGAAGAGTTAAGCAACTCGCGCAGCCGAACGTTCTGCTCGGTGAGGGCCGCCAGCTTTTGCATGCGCCCCTGCAAGAGCAGGTTTTCGGTCTTGAGTTTTTCGTTCTCGGCGACAAGCTCAGTGCGGCTGCCGAACTGGCTGGCCACGCCCTGATAAAGCCGTTGCGGCAGGTCGGTGATCCAGTAAGTCTGCATCAACACCAGCGACATCTGGCTACGCACGGGCTTGAGCAGTGCAAAGCGGGCATCGACCACCATCAGCGCGACCGAAAGCACGACCAGCACTAATAAGCGCACGCCCAATGAGGGGCCTTTGGCGAAAAGCGGTTTAATAAGCCGCTCCTCCCGGGCAAATGTTCTCTTTATTCATACGGCATCAAACCGGCCTGGATGCAGATTGAAGAAGATAAACGCCAACAGGCAGCACTGCAAAGTGCTGCCTGCGGGCGAAGCATGAACCATTCCGGCAATCTTATTCGCTGGAAAGCAGGTCCATGGTGTGTTTATCCATCATTTCCAGTGCACGGCCACCACCACGGGCGACGCAGGTCAGCGGGTCTTCGGCGACGATCACCGGCAGGCCTGTTTCCTGGGCCAGCAGCTTGTCGAGGTCGCGCAGCAAGGCGCCACCACCGGTCAGCACCAGGCCACGCTCGGCGATGTCGGAAGCCAGCTCCGGAGGCGATTGCTCCAGGGCGCTCTTCACTGCCTGAACGATGGTGGCCAGGGACTCTTGCAGAGCTTCCAGCACTTCATTGGAGTTCAGGGTGAAAGCACGTGGAACGCCTTCGGCCAGGTTGCGACCGCGAACATCAACTTCGCGAACTTCGCCGCCAGGGTAAGCGGTGCCGATTTCCTGCTTGATGCGCTCGGCGGTGGATTCGCCGATCAAGCTGCCGTAGTTACGACGCACATAGGTAATGATCGCTTCATCGAAACGGTCGCCGCCTACGCGCACGGATTCGGCATACACCACACCGTTCAGGGAAATCAGGGCGATTTCAGTGGTACCACCACCGATATCCACCACCATCGAACCGCGCGCTTCTTCGACCGGCAGGCCGGCGCCGATAGCGGCAGCCATAGGCTCTTCGATCAGGAATACTTCGCGGGCACCGGCGCCAAGGGCCGATTCACGGATGGCGCGACGCTCAACCTGGGTGGACTTGCACGGAACGCAGATCAGCACACGAGGGCTGGGCTGCAGGAAACTGTTTTCGTGAACCTTGTTGATGAAGTACTGCAGCATCTTCTCGCAGACGCTGAAGTCGGCGATCACGCCGTCTTTCATCGGACGAATGGCAGCGATGTTGCCTGGTGTTCGGCCGAGCATGCGCTTGGCCTCGGTGCCAACGGCAACGACACTTTTCTGATTACCATGGGTCCGAATGGCCACAACCGATGGCTCATTCAGAACGATACCGCGCTCGCGCACGTAAATAAGGGTGTTGGCAGTGCCCAGGTCAATGGAAAGATCGCTGGAAAACATGCCACGCAGTTTCTTGAACATGGGGAAAGGACCCTAGGCAACGCGTGGGTAAAAAAGTGCGGCAAACTCTAACAACGACAGGGATTTTGGGCAAGGCGCCAATGTGCTAAATTGGCCGACTTTCTGTGCACCAACCCCCACAATCGCGGCCATATGACCGTAGAAATGCGGTAGTGTTCCGACAATCTAACACACGGACGCCCTCCGTTCTGTTTTCCACTGGAGAATCCCATGGCGCTTGAACGCTCCGACGTGGAAAAAATCGCTCATCTGGCCTCGCTTGGCCTGAATGAAGCCGATCTTCCACAGACCACCGCAGCCCTGAACAGCATTCTCGGGCTGGTTGACCAAATGCAGGCCGTCAATACCGACGGCATCGAGCCCCTGGCTCACCCGCTGGAAGCCAGCCAGCGCCTGCGCGCAGACGTTGTGACCGAGCGAAATAATCGCGAGGCCTACCAGTCCATCGCGCCAGCGGTCGAAAACGGCCTGTACCTGGTTCCGAAAGTCATCGACTAAAGGGAAAGAGCCTTTCATGCATCACATGACTCTGGCCGAGATCGCCCGCGGTCTCGCCGACAAAAAGTTTTCTTCCGAAGAGCTGACCAAAACCCTGCTTGCGCGTATCGCCGAGCTTGATCCGAAGGTCAACAGCTTCATCAGCCTCACCGAAGAGCTGGCCCTGAGCCAGGCCAAGGCCGCCGACGTACGTCGCGCCAACGGTGAGAATGGCGCCCTGCTGGGCGCACCAATCGCCCACAAAGACCTGTTCTGCACCCAGGGCATTCGCACCAGTTGCGGCTCGAAGATGCTCGACAACTTCAAGGCGCCCTACGATGCCACGGTCGTGTCCAAGCTGGCCGCCGCGGGCGCCGTGACCCTGGGCAAGACCAACATGGATGAATTCGCCATGGGTTCTGCCAACGAGTCCAGCTACTACGGCGCAGTGAAAAACCCGTGGAACCTGGAGCACGTGCCAGGCGGTTCGTCCGGTGGTTCGGCTGCCGCGGTTGCCGCGCGCTTTCTGCCGGCGGCTACCGCTACCGACACCGGCGGCTCGATCCGTCAGCCCGCCGCGTTCACCAACCTCACCGGTTTGAAGCCGACCTACGGTCGTGTTTCCCGTTGGGGCATGATCGCCTACGCCTCCAGCCTGGATCAGGGCGGCCCGCTGGCACGCACGGCTGAAGACTGCGCGATTTTGTTACAAGGTATGGCCGGGTTTGATAAGCAGGACTCCACCAGCATCGACGAACCGGTGCCGGACTACAGCGCCAGCCTCAATACCTCGCTCAAAGGCCTGCGTATTGGCGTGCCGAAAGAGTATTTCAGCGCCGGCCTCGACCCGCGTATCGCCGAACTGGTGCACAACAGCGTCAAGACGCTGGAACAGCTCGGCGCCGTGATCAAGGAAATCAGCCTGCCGAACAACCAGCACGCGATTCCTGCCTACTACGTGATCGCGCCGGCAGAAGCCTCTTCCAACCTGTCGCGTTTCGACGGCGTGCGCTTCGGCTATCGCTGTGAAAACCCGAAAGGCCTCGAAGACCTGTACAAACGCTCGCGCGGCGAAGGCTTTGGCGCCGAAGTCCAACGTCGGATCATGGTCGGTGCCTACGCCCTGTCCGCCGGCTACTACGACGCGTACTACCTCAAGGCGCAAAAAATCCGTCGCCTGGTCAAAAACGACTTCATGGCTGCCTTCGAAGAAGTCGACGTGATCCTCGGCCCAACCACGCCGAACCCGGCCTGGAAGCTCGGCGCCAAGACCGGCGACCCGATCGCCGAGTACCTGGAAGACCTGTACACCATCACCGCCAACCTCGCGGGCTTGCCGGGCTTGTCCATGCCCGCCGGTTTCGTCGATGGCCTGCCGGTCGGCGTGCAATTGCTCGCCCCGTATTTCCAGGAAGGCCGCCTGCTCAATGTGGCGCACCAGTACCAGTTGAACACCGACTGGCACACTCGCACCCCAACCGGCTTCTGAGGAGAACACTATGCAATGGGAAGTTGTGATCGGGCTGGAGATTCATACCCAGCTCGCCACCCAATCGAAGATTTTCTCCGGTAGTGCCACCACGTTCGGCGCAGAGCCCAACACCCAGGCCAGCCTGGTAGACCTGGGCATGCCCGGCGTGCTGCCGGTGCTGAACCAGGAAGCAGTGCGCATGGCGGTGATGTTCGGCCTGGCGATTGACGCCGAGATCGGCCAGCACAACGTGTTCGCGCGCAAGAACTACTTCTACCCGGACCTGCCCAAGGGCTACCAGATCAGCCAGATGGAATTGCCGATTGTCGGCAAGGGCTACCTGGACATTCCGCTGGAAGACGGCACCATCAAACGGGTCGGCGTGACCCGCGCGCACTTGGAAGAAGACGCCGGCAAGAGCCTGCACGAAGAATTCCCGGGCGCTACCGGTATCGACTTGAACCGTGCCGGCACGCCGTTGCTGGAAATCGTGTCCGAGCCGGACATGCGCAGCGCCAAGGAAGCCGTGGCCTACGTCAAGACCATCCACGCGCTGGTGCGTTACCTGGGCATCTGCGACGGCAACATGGCCGAAGGCTCGCTGCGTTGCGACTGCAACGTGTCGATCCGTCCTAAGGGCCAGGTCGAGTTCGGCACCCGCTGCGAGATCAAGAACGTCAACTCGTTCCGCTTCATCGAAAAAGCCATCAACAGCGAAGTGCGTCGCCAGATCGAACTGATCGAAGACGGCGGTAAGGTGATCCAGCAGACTCGCCTGTACGACCCGAACAAAGACGAAACCCGCGCCATGCGCAGCAAAGAGGAAGCCAACGACTACCGTTACTTCCCCGACCCGGACCTGTTGCCGGTGGTGCTTGAAGACTCGTTCCTCAATGACATCCGCGCCACCCTGCCGGAATTGCCGCAGCACAAACGCGAGCGCTTCCAGGCGCAGTTCGGCCTGTCGGTCTACGATGCCAGCGTGCTGGCCTCCAGCCGTGAGCAAGCCAACTACTTCGAAAAAGTCGTGAGCATTGCCGGCGACGCCAAGCTGGCGGCCAACTGGGTGATGGTTGAGCTGGGCAGCCTGTTGAACAAACAGGGCCTGGAAATCGACGAAGCGCCGGTGACCGCCGAGCAACTGGGCGGCATGCTGCTGCGCATCAAAGACAACACCATCTCCGGCAAAATCGCCAAGACCGTATTTGAAGCGATGGCCGCAGGCGAAGGCAGCGCCGATGAGATCATCGAGAAGCGCGGCCTCAAGCAAGTCACCGACAGCGGCGCGATTTCGGCCGTTCTCGATGAAATGCTGGCTGCCAACGCTGAACAGGTCGAGCAATACCGCGCCGCAGACGAAGCCAAGCGCGGCAAAATGTTCGGCTTCTTTGTCGGCCAGGCGATGAAAGCCTCCAAAGGCAAAGCCAACCCGCAACAGGTGAACGAACTGCTGAAAAGCAAGCTCGAAGGCTGATTCGCGGTGAAATGGTCCGGGCGGGATTTCAGGCCCAACTCGGACCCCATGTGGGAGCTGGCTTGCCTGCGATAGCAGCGCCTCGGTGCAACTGCAACACCGAGGTGCCTGTATCGCAGGCAAGCCAGCTCCCACATTTACAATGGGGACTTACTTAACGTGAAGCGTCTACTCGGCCTGCTGGCCCTGTTCTCTATGTTGGCCGGTTGCGCCAGCGGCCTCATCGACCCCAACGGCTACGACGAAACCGGCACCGCCTCCTATTACGGCGCCAAGCACCATGGCAACAAGACTGCCAGCGGTGAACCTTTCAACCAGAACACCCTGACCGCCGCCCATCGGCGCCTGCCCTTCGGCACCCAGGTCAAGGTGACCAACCTTAACAACAACAGATTCGTGGTCGTGCGCGTCAACGATCGCGGCCCGCATACCCGTGGGCGCCTGATCGACGTTTCACGCAAGGCTGCCGAACAACTCGGTATGCTGGGCAGCGGCACTGCACGGGTTCGCGTGCAGGCGCTGAACAACTGATAAAGGAGCCCTGGCCATTTTCGGATTAACCGCCCTCTCGCCCTGGAGCCTGATCGAACTGATCACTGGCCTGGTGTTGCTGATCGTCGGCGCCGAAATTCTGGTGCGCGCCGCCGTGCGCCTGGCGGCCAGCCTCAAGGTACGGCCACTGATTATCGGCTTGAGCATCGTCGCTTTCGGCAGCAGTGCGCCGCAGATGACCGTAAGCCTGCAGGCCACCCTAGCCGGCAATACCGATATCGCCGTGGGCAGCGTCATCGGCAGCAGTATCTTCAACACCCTCGTCACCCTGGGCCTGGCTGCGTTGATCATTCCGCTGCGCGTCTCGCGGCAGCTGGTGCGGCTGGACATCCCGGTGATGATTTTCGCCGGCCTCTTGGTGTTTACCCTGGCCGGCAATGAAGAACTGACACCGCTCGACGGCCTTTTCTTACTGGTTGCGCTGATAGCCTACCTCGGTGTTTTGCACTACCAGACCCGCCATTCCCGCCGTCCACGCACGTTGGACACGGTGGCCCGCGCGCCCTGGCTCAGCAGCGCATTGTTGATACTGGGCGGGTTGTTGATTCTGGTGCTGGCCGGGCATTTGCTGCTGGGCGCAGCGGTGGATGTAGCAAGCGACCTGGGCCTGTCCGAACGCATCATCGGCCTGACGCTGATCGGTGTTGGCACCTCGCTGCCGTGCCTGGCCACCTCGCTGATTGCCGCGTTGCGCGGCGAGCGCGAGATTGCCGTGGGCAACGTGATCGGCAGCAACCTGTTCAACCTGCTTGGCGTACTAGGGTTCACCGCGCTGGTGGCGCCCTCGCCGTTGTCGGTGTCGCCCAACGCACTGGATTTCGACTTGCCGGTGATGCTCGGCGTGGTGGTGTTGTGCCTGCCGGTGTTCTACAGCGGCTACCGCGTCACCCGCGCTGAAGGCCTGGTGTTTCTGGGGTTGTATCTGGCGTATGGGCTGCATGTGGTGTCGTTTACCTTCGGCATGCCGCTGGCCACCCGGCTTGAACAATTGATGCTGCATTACGTCCTGCCAGCGCTGGTCGCGTTTGTGTTGTTCACCTCGCTGCAAGCCTGGCGCCGCCAACACAAGAGGGAATCGCAATGACCGAACAGAAAAAGCCCGGGGTTGAAATGCGTCGCCAGGTCATGGGCGATGTGTTCGTTGACCGCGCCCTGGGCAATGCCACCGAGTTCACCCAGCCGCTGCAGGATTTCGTCAATGAGCATGCATGGGGCAGCGTGTGGAACCGCGAAGGCCTGCCGCTGAAGACGCGCAGCCTGATCACACTGGCCGCCCTCACTGCTCTCAAGTGCCCGCAGGAACTCAAGGGCCACGTGCGCGGCGCGCTGAACAATGGCTGCACAGTGGAAGAGATTCGCGAAGCACTGCTGCATTGCGCGGTGTATGCCGGCGTGCCGGCGGCGATTGATGCGTTTCGGGCGGCGCAGGAAGTGATTGAGGCGTATCAGGCGGATAAGCCGTGACGGCTGGATAGTCAGCGCAGGCAAGCCAGCGCCCACCTTTGATTGCATTCACCGATCAAACTGTGGGAACTGGCTTGCCTGCGACTGGCCCTCAACCCCAGCACAACATTCAGATCCAACCACCGGCCTGCAACACAAAAATCCCGATATTGGTGGTCACCGCCGCCATCAAGGTCGTAATCACAATAATCGCCGCCGCCAGCTCATGGTTGCCCTCGGCCGCCCTGGCCATGACAAAACTCGCCGCCGCGGTCGGTGCGCCAAAGTACAAAAACAGAATCCCCAGCTCCGGGCCCCTAAAGCCCAGCAGCCATGCGCCCAGCGTCGCAAATAGCGGCAGGCCGATCATCTTCACCAGGCTGGCACTCAGGGCCATGCTTCCGCTTTTGCGCAAGGCCGCCAGCGACAAGGTGCCGCCGATGCAGATCAATGCCAGCGGCAAGGTCATGTCCGCCAGGTACTGCCCGGACGACTCCAGCCACCCCGGCAGGCCGATCTTGAAAATCGCGAACGGTGCGGCCGCAATCACGCTGATGATCAGCGGGTTGGCCACCACGCTTTTGAAGATGCTCCACGGGTCGGACTTGATCACCGGGCTGTACACCGCCAGCACGATGGTCGACAGGGTGTTGTAGAACAGGATCACCAGCGCCGCGAGGATCGCGCCAAGGGAAATGCCGTAGTCGCCATACATGCTGGCCGCCAGCGCCAGGCCGATCACGCCGTTGTTACCGCGAAACGCACCCTGGGTGTAGATACCGCGGTCGACGCGCGGGCAACGATAGATCGCCCAGCCCCACGCCAGCGCAAAGCTCAGCAACGTGGCCAGCGCAAAGTAGATCAGCAGACCCGGCTTGAGCGCCGAGTGCAGGTCGGCGTGCAGAATGCCCAGGAACAGCAGCGCCGGCATGGTGACGTTGAAGACAAGGGAGGAAGCGGTGTGGATAAAGTTGTCGTTGATCCAGTTGATGCGCTTGAGCAGCACACCCAGAAACAGCATGGCAAACACCGGCGCGGTGATGGTGAGGGTGGTGAGGAAGATAGCCAGCATGCCGGGAAGAACCTTGGTGGGTGTCGTCAGGTGGCTAATGATAAGCCATGCGGCCGTGCGGCGTCTGGTAGGCCGCCTTCGGGGGCAAGCCCCCTCCCACAGTTGAAGGTATTCACCCATCAACCGTGGGAGCTGGCTTGCCTGCGACAGCGGAGTGTCAGCAACCGATGGGCTGACTGACACGCTGCAGTCGCCGGCAAGCCAGCTCCTACAGGGGCCGCGTCGGTCTCAGGTGATAGGCGCCGGGTTGAACAACGTAATGTCGTTATGCAGCTTATGCCGCTCCGCCCACGTCTGCTTCTTGCCGCTGGCCACATCCAGGTAGAAGTGAAACAACTCCCAGCCCAACTCCTCAATGCTCGCACGCCCGGTGGCGATGCGTCCGGCGTCGATATCGATCAGGTCCGGCCAGCGCTGCGCCAGTTCCGTACGCGTCGAGACCTTCACCACCGGCGCCATCGCCAGCCCATACGGCGTGCCACGCCCGGTGGTGAACACGTGCAGGTTCATCCCGGCCGCCAGTTGCAAGGTGCCGCAGACAAAATCACTGGCTGGCGTGGCGCAAAAGATCAGACCCTTGCCCTTGAAACGCTCGCCAGGGCCAAGCACGCCATTGATCGCGCTGCTGCCCGACTTGACGATGGAGCCCAGGGACTTCTCGACGATATTCGACAACCCACCCTTCTTGTTGCCCGGCGTGGTATTGGCGCTGCGATCCGCCTCGCCTTTGGCCAGGTAGCGGTCGTACCAGTCCATTTCCCTGACCAGCGCTTGGGCCACTTCTTTGCTCTGGGCACGAGCGGTCAGCAGGTAAATGGCGTCACGCACTTCAGTCACTTCGGAAAACATCACCGTCGCCCCGGCCCGCAGCAGCAGGTCCGAGGCATAGCCGAGCGCCGGGTTGGCGGTGATGCCGGAAAACGCATCGCTGCCGCCGCACTGCATGCCCAGGATCAGCTCCGACGCCGGCACGGTCTCGCGGCGGCGCAGGTCGAGTTTCTTCAAGCGCACTTCGGCCAGCGCCATGATCTGCTCGATCATCTCGGTAAAGCCATGGCTGGAATCCTGCAGCCGATACAGCCACGGCTCGCTCAAGTCGACGGAGCTGTCGTTGTCGTGCATCACCTGCCCGGCCTGCAGCTTCTCGCAGCCCAGGCTAATCACCAGCGCTTCGCCGCCCAGGTTCGGGTTGCGCGCCAGGTTGCGCACGGTGCGGATCGGGATGTACGCATCCGTCGCAGTGATCGCCACGCCGCAGCCGTAGCTGTGGGTCAGCGCCACCACGTCATCGACATTCGGGTATTTGGGCAGCAATTCATCCTTGATGCGTTTGACCGCATGGTCCAGCACACCGGTGACGCACTGCACCGTGGTGGTGATGCCCAGAATATTGCGCGTGCCCACGGTGCCGTCGGCGTTGCGGTAACCCTCAAACGTAAAGCCTTCCAGCGGCGCCTGGGTTTCAGGCACCTCGGTGGACAGCGGCAGGCTGTCCAGCGGCGGCGCAGTGGGCATGCGCAGTTGATCTTCCTGCACCCAGCTGCCACGTGGAATCGGCGCCAGGGCGTAACCAATGGTCTGCCCGTAGCGAATAATCTGACCGCCTTCGGGGATGTCTTCCAGCGTCACCTTGTGGCTCTGCGGAATGAAATCCACGGTCACCAGGCCGTCCGGGAACTCGGTCCCGGCCGGTACGCCTTGATCGTTGACCACGATCACTACGTTGTCGCGCTCATGCAAACGGATCGAGCGCGGCGAGTCGGCATGTTCAATCAACTGCATTACATCGCCCCTCAGGAATGCGCTTGGGTAAATTGGGTCAGCTCAGGCCCTTTGCTGCTGGGCGGCTCTTTGAGTACCACACGCTTGATCGGGCCGACGATCACCAAGTAGCTGAACACCGCCAGCAAGGCGTTGGCGCCGACGAACACCAGGGCCCACTTGAACGAGCCAGTGGTGGCAATGATGTAGCCGATCACAATCGGTGTGCTGATGGAGGCCAGGTTGCCAAACATATTGAACAGACCGCCACTGAGGCCGGCGATTTGTTTCGGTGAGGTGTCAGACACTACCGCCCAACCCAGTGCGCCAACGCCCTTACCGAAGAAGGCCAACGCCATGAAGCCCACCACCATCCATTCGATATCCACGTAGTTGCACGCCACGATGCTGCACGACACCAGCAACCCGCCAATGATCGGCGCCTTGCGCGCAAACGTCAGGGAATGGCCTTTGCGCAGTAGGTAATCGGAAATCAAACCACCCAACACCCCGCCGATAAACCCGCAGATGGCCGGCAACGAGGCAATGAAGCCCGCCTTGAGGATGGTCATGCCACGCTCCTGCACCAGGTACACCGGGAACCAGGTCAGGAAGAAATAGGTGATGCCATTGATGCAGTACTGGCCCAGGTACACACCGAGCATCATGCGATTGGTCAGCAGCTGGCGGATGTAGTCCCACTTCGGACCGTCGGTTTTCTGGCCCTTGGTCTTTTCCTGGTCCATGTCGACCATCGCACCGTTCTCGGAGATGTACTTGAGTTCAGCGTCGTTGATCATCGGGTGCTGGCGCGGGCTGTGGATAATTTTCAGCCAGATCAGCGAGAACAGCACGCCAATCCCGCCCATCACGATAAACACGTGCTGCCAGCCGAAGGTGTAGACGATCCAGCCCATCAGCGGCGCGAACAGCACCGTGGCGAAGTACTGCGCCGAGTTGAAAATCGCCGAGGCCGTACCGCGTTCGGCGGTGGGGAACCAACCGGCCACGATGCGCGCATTACCGGGGAATGACGGCGCTTCCGCCAAGCCCACCAGAAAGCGCAGCATAAACAGCGCGACGATCGCGGTGGAGACGCCAAACTCACCGACATAGCCTTGCAGGATGGTGAACAGCGACCAGGTGAATATGCTCAGGGCATAGACTTTTTTCGAGCCGAACCGGTCCAGCAGCCAGCCGCCGGGGATTTGCCCGGCCACGTAGGCCCAACCGAATGCGGAGAAGATATAACCGAGGGTGACCGCGCTGATACCGAGGTCTTTTTGCAGGCTGGAGCCGGCGATGGCGATAGTGGCCCGGTCGGCGTAGTTGATCGTGGTCACCAGAAACAGCATGAGCAGGATCAAATAGCGGACGTGGGTCGGCTTGGTCGCTTGCATGAAGATGTACTCCCACTAATTATTTTTTTTGCGGGTAAGCATTGCTGTTTTAAGTGCAGGAACCGCTTTCTGTGAGAGCTGGCTTGCCTGCGATGGCGGTGTATCGGTCCACATCTCTGTGACTGATGTACCGCTATCGCAGGCGAGCCAGCTCCCACACAAGCCGGTTCCCACAGGTGTTACGTGTTACGAACCGATGTAGCTGGTCTTCACCACGGTGTAGAACTCTTGCGCATAGCGACCTTGCTCGCGCGAACCATACGAGGAGCCCTTACGGCCACCGAACGGCACGTGGTAATCCACACCGGCAGTCGGCAGGTTGACCATCACCATCCCGGCCTGGGAGTGGCGCTTGAAGTGGTTGGCGTACTTGAGCGAGGTGGTGGCAATGCCCGCCGACAGGCCGAATTCGGTGTCGTTGGCCATGGCCAGCGCCGCCTCGTAATCCGCTACGCGCACCACGTTGGCTACCGGGCCGAAGATCTCTTCACGGCTGATGCGCATGGCGGCTTCGCTGTCGGCAAACAGCGTCGGCGCCAGGTAGTAGCCTTCGGTGTCGCAGGTCACCAGGCCGCCACCGCTGACCAGCCGCGCACCTTCGCTTTGGCCGATGTCGATGTACTTCATGTCCTGGTCCAACTGGGCCTGGGAAACCACCGGGCCGATGTCGGTGCCGCTTTTCAACGCGTGGCCGACTTTGATCGACTTCATGCGCTCGGCCATGGCCGCAACGAACTGGTCATGGATACCGGCGGTGACGATCAAGCGGCTGGAGGCAGTGCAACGCTGGCCGGTGGAGTAGAACGCGCTCTGTACCGACAGCTCGACGGCCTGCTTGAGGTCGGCGTCGTCGAGGATGATCTGCGGGTTCTTGCCGCCCATTTCCAACTGCACTTTGGCCTGGCGCGACACGCAGCTGACGGCGATCTGACGGCCCACGCCGACCGAACCGGTAAAGCTGATGCCGTCGACTTTCGGGCTGTTGACCAACACGTCGCCAACCACACGGCCGCTGCCCATCACCAGGTTGAACACACCGGCGGGGAAGCCGGCGCGGGAAATGATTTCGGCCAGCGCCCAGGCGCAGCCCGGCACCAGTTCGGCCGGTTTGATCACCACGCAGTTGCCGTAGGCCAGGGCCGGGGCAATTTTCCAGGCGGGGATCGCAATCGGGAAGTTCCACGGGGTGATCAAGCCGACCACACCCAGGGCTTCGCGGGTGACTTCCACATTGACGCCTGGGCGCACCGATGGCACGTAGTCACCGGACAGGCGCAGGCATTCACCGGCGAAGAACTTGAAAATGTTACCGGCGCGGGTCACTTCGCCGATAGCTTCGGGCAGGGTCTTGCCCTCTTCACGGGCCAGCAAGGTGCCGAGTTCTTCACGGCGGGCGAGGATTTCACTGCCGACTTTATCCAGCGCATCGTGGCGAGCCTGGATGCCGGAGGTCGACCAGGCCGGGAAGGCGGCGCGGGCGGCATCGATGGCGGCGTTGACTTTGGCTACGTCGGCCTTGGCGTATTCGCCAATGACATCGGACAACTCCGACGGGTTGATGTTGTTGCAGTAGTCGGCACCGGCCACCCACTCGCCGTTGATGTAGTTCTCAAAACGTTTGGCTTGGGACACAAATCTTCTCCTGACGCAAAAGGCCGCTGATCTCTCAGCGGCCTTGTTGATGAGTTACTGCGGACCTTGCTTGTCGATCAGCGCGGCCAGGGCTTCGTATTCTTCCGGCAGCAGGTCGGTCAGCGGCGTGCGCACCGGGCCTGCGTCGTAGCCAGCGATTTTTGCACCGGCCTTGACGATGCTCACGGCGTAACCCGCCTTACGGTTGCGGATGTCGAGGTAAGGCAGGAAGAAGTTGTCGATGATCTTGCCGACGGTGGCGTGATCGTCCTTGGCAATCGCGTGGTAGAAGTCCATCGCGGTTTTCGGGATGAAGTTGAACACCGCCGAGGAGTACACCGGCACGCCCAGGGCCTTGTAGGCAGCGGCGTAAACCTCTGCAGTCGGCAGGCCGCCGAGGTAGCTGAAACGGTCACCCAGGCGACGGCGGATCGACACCATCAACTCAATGTCACCCAGGCCGTCTTTGTAGCCGATCAGGTTCGGGCAGCGTTCAGCCAGGCGTTCCAGAAGAGGCGCTGTCAGGCGGCAAACGTTGCGGTTGTAGACCACCACGCCGATCTTGACCGACTTGCACACCGCTTCCACGTGGGCGGCGACGCCGTCCTGGCTGGCTTCGGTCAGGTAGTGCGGCAGCAACAGCAAGCCTTTGGCACCGAGGCGTTCAGCCTCTTGGGCGTACTCGATGGCCTGACGGGTCGAACCACCCACACCAGCAAGAATCGGCACGCTGGTGGCGCAGGTATCAACAGCGGTCTTCACCACTTGGGAATATTCGCTGGCAGCCAGGGAGAAAAACTCACCGGTGCCGCCGGCGGCGAACAAGGCGGTGGCGCCGTACGGGGCGAGCCATTCCAGACGCTTGATGTAGCCGGCCTGGTGGAAGTCACCCTGCGCATTGAAATCGGTCACGGGGAAAGACAGCAGACCGTGGGAGAGGATGGACTTCAGTTCTTGTGGATTCATTATTCGAACACCCTGGGCGAAGACTTTCTGTCGAAAGGTTATTGTTGGTTTGTTGATGTCGTACGTCATCGTACAACTATAAAATGATTCGTCAACTGCAATTCATCGGGCTTCATGCGGCTCTGCGTTTAAACGCGTTTTCTTGACGTGGGAAATTAATCCTCTATGCTCCGATTAACTGTATATACATACAGTTTTTACGGAAGATTCCTACGACATAGCAAGGAGCTAACATGTCAGGTCTTGAACTCGCAGCACCCGAGAAAAACCCACCTACCCTGCGCTTCGAAGGCGGTGAGCACACTGCCATCGGCGATGACACGCTGTTGCGTTTCGTCAAGGACGCCCCGGCGATTCCCGCACACCAGGTCGAGTTGCACCTGCCCAACGGGCTGGCACTCACCTATGGCCAGGTGATCGCACTGGGCGGCGACTTCTATGGCATTCCTGGCCAGCCGATCAGCGACGGCCCGTCCGCGGCCGATCGCGCGCAGCGCTTTACTGCAGCGTTCAATTCGCTGGCGGTGTTGCCAGCCTCGCGGGAAGAGGCCGGGAAAATTCTTGCGGTGATGCAAAAGGAGATCAACGCAGTGAACCAGGCGATCAAGGACGGCAAACAACCGCATGAAGCCTATGACGCGCTGGGTGATACGTTGTCCGAGGAATGGAACCGCATCACTGGCGGCGGCAGTGCCGTTTCGGCATTGATTCCGCTGGGGCGCTACCTGAAATTGGCCGCAGATAACGCTGACCACTTTGGCGAATGGGCGCTGTCAGCGTATTTGGCTGGCCATACGGCGGCACTGCAACAGGCGGTCGTGGCCCATCAAACCGGCACCGATCAGGCACTGGAATTGGCCTACGCCATGAACGGCTTTGCTGATCACTTTTTGACCGACCTGTTTTCCGCTGGCCACCTGCGCGTGCCGCGCAAGCAATTGGCGGCGGTGGTGACGCCTGGCGAACTGGGCTCGCTGATCAGCCGCTTCATGCACGATGAGGACAGCAAGTTCGGGCTCAAGGTGCGCAACGCCAAGGGCGATCAATGGCACGCCTATGGGGATAAACGCTATTTCGATGCCATCGACGCGGACAATCGGGCGATGGTCAAACGTGCGGTACAGGCCTCGGCCGATGAGGTCTTCGAGACCTTTATCAGCGGTGTGGCGCCCTCCCCGGCCAACTTCAAGGCGCCGCTGTATGTGCCGGATTTGAACGCCGCGCAGAACCCGGCGAATAACTTTTCGCCGCTGTTCAAGATGGAAGGCGACAAGGTGCTGCGCCGCAAGGACGTGAATGACCTGAACGACAAACACTGGACCAATGATTGGTGGGGTTGGAGCACCTACCTGCTGCTCAAGGACTACAAGCCCAATCAGCCGGCTGATTAAGTAGACGCAAACCTCCAGACCAAGGAGATCAAGATGTGGGAACGGGCTTGCTCGCGAAGGCGGTTTTTCAGTTGATGCATGTGCAGACTGACACACCGCATTCGCGAGCAAGCCCGCTCCCACACTTGGATCGATTGACTCCCGACACCACTCGGTTGCCCGGTTAGCCGCGCTGCGCTTCTGCCTCTTCATGGGCATGGCGCAGTCGCTCTCGGCTGTTGGTCAAATGCAAGCGCATGGCGGCGCGTGCCGCGTCCGAATCCTGGCGGGCAATTGCCTCATAAATTTCTTCGTGCTCGCGGCTCAGGCGGCCCATGTAGTGCTGCTGGTCATCGTGGGCCAGGCGTGCTGAATTCAGGCGTGTACGCGGAATGATGCTGGTGCCCAGGTGGGTCATGATGTCGGTGAAGTAGCGGTTGCCGGTGGACAGCGCAATTTCCAGGTGGAACGCGAAATCTGACGCCACCGCATCGCCGGCGTGGGCCGCGCTTTCATTCAGGGCATCGAGCGCCGCACGCATGGCGGCCAGTTGCTCGTCGCTGCGACGTAACGCGGCAAGGCCGGCGGATTCCACTTCCAGGCTGATCCGCAGCTCCAGAATCGCCAACACATCGCGCAGCGTGACCACCGTGGCCGGGTCAATCCGGAAACCGCTCGGGCTTGGCGTGTCCAACACAAAGGTACCGATACCGTGACGGGTTTCCACCTGCCCCGCCGCCTGTAAACGTGAGATGGCTTCACGCACGACCGTACGACTGACGCCATGGGCTTCCATGATTGCCGACTCGGTGGGCAACTTATCGCCACGTTTGAGTTGACCGTCGCGGATCTGCTCAGACAACACCGTGACCAATTCCTGGGCAAGGCTGCGGCGCTTGCGGGGAAGACGAGGGGCGGTGTTGGCGTTTTCCATGATGATCCATCTTTCTCGGCGAACTTGAGCCCGCATCATAGCCCATGGCGGTTGTACGATCACCGTTGTGTCGCGACTTTCATCCACATCCTTCGCGCAAAAAAATGCCCCGACGCGTGTCGAGGCATTTTTCAGGCTCACCCGAGGGTAAAAGCCGCTTACTTCACCACTTTCAGGCTCGGCCGGCCGCTCGGACGCGGTGGCTCGGAGTCTGGCGGTGGTACATCATCACCGCCTTCGCCTTCGATCGATTCGTCGTCCTCAAAAGGCGACTCCAGATCAAACACCATGCCTTGGCCATTCTCACGGGCATAGATCCCGAGAATCGCGCCAATTGGCACGAACAGCGTATGGGGCACGCCGCCAAAACGCCCTTCGAAGCTGACAGCCTCGTTGTCCATGTGCAGGTGGCGCACGGCACTGGGTGATACGTTCAGCACAATCTGGCCGTCACTGGCAAAGCCTTGAGGCACGTCAACCTTGGGAAATTCGGAGTTGACCAGCATGTGCGGGGTGCAATCGTTGTCCACAATCCACTCATAGAGCGCGCGGACCAAATAGGGTCGACTGGAGTTCATCAGCGGCTCCTTAAGCCTTAGCGCATATCGCGTTCGACACCAGACAGACTCGCCTGGAAAGCCTCACGCGCAAACTGGCGCTCCATGTAATCAAGCAACGGCTTGGCCGGCCGTGGCAGTTCAATGCCCAGGATCGGCAAGCGCCAGAGTATGGGTAATAGGCAGCAATCCACCAAGCTTTGTTCCTCGCTGAGGAAAAAAGGTTTGTCGGCGAACAGCGGCGAAACGCCGGTCAGGCTCTCACGCAATTCCTTGCGCGCCTGCACCCGAACGGCTTCTTTACTGCGTGAATCCAGAATCACATCCACCAGCCCGCACCAGTCACGCTGGATCCGATGGATCAGCAGGCGGCTGTTGGCACGCGCTACCGGGTACACCGGCAGCAAAGGGGGATGCGGGTAACGCTCATCCAGGTATTCCATCACCACGGTTGACTCCCACAACGCCAGGTCACGATCGACCAGGGTGGGCAAGCTGCCGTAAGGGTTCACTTCGATCAGTTTCGGCGGATGACGTCCCACCTCCACACTGATGATCTCGGCGCTGACACCCTTCTCTGCGAGCACGATGCGTACTCGGTGGGAATAGTGGTCGGCGGGGTCGGAGTAACAGGCCAACCGGTTGGTCACGCCCATGGCGGTCCTCCTCGCTTGTTGAAATTATCGAAAGCTCAAAAACGAGCGCGCCCAGAGAGCATCTCTGTAGTGCCTGGTTCAACCAGACCGCTACGTGTTCAGAGATGCCGCTGGGCGCGCAAGATTAACAGCAATTGCTTACGGTTGGATCAATGCACATCCTTCCAGTATTCGCGTTTAAGCAGATAGGCGAATACGAAGAAGAAGGCCAGGTACAGCAATACATAGGTACCGATGCGCTGATGTTGCAGTTTGACCGGGTTGGCCGAGTAGGCCAGGAAGGTCACCAGATTCTTGACCTTCTCGTCAAACTGCTCTTCGTTCAGCGTACCGGTCTTGGGCACTATGGTCAGTTGATCACACGCTTCATGCGTCAGAGGCGTGCCGGTCAACGGATCATATTGCTTCTTGCCGTCTTCAACGACCTGAACCTGCTTGCATCCTACCACTTGGCGACCCTGCAGGCCGACCAGAACGTTAGGCATACCGACGTTCGGGAAGACTTTGTTGTTCACCCCCCAAGGGCGCGTCGGGTCTTCGTAGAAGGATTTGAGATAGCCGTACAGCCAATCGGTACCCCGCACGCGCGCCACCAGGGTCAGGTCAGGCGGTGCGGCACCGAACCAGGCCTTGGCGTCGGCAGGCTGCATGCCGATGTTCATGTGGTCGCCAATCTTGGCGCCGGTGAACACCAGTTTCTCCAGCATCAGCTCATGCGGGATACCGAGGTCATCGGCAACCCGCTCATAGCGCTGGAACTTGGCACTGTGGCAGCCCATGCAGTAGTTGGCGAAGGTACGCGCGCCATCTTGCATTGCAGCTTTGTCAGAGACGTCGATATCGACTTTTTCCAGTTCCGGGCCATGCTCGGCCGCGAAGGACAGTAGCGGCAGTGCCGCAAGCATCAAAGCAACGAATAACTTTTTCATCAGCCAGTCACCCTTTCCGGAACCGGTTTGGTCTTCTCGAGCCGGGTGTAGAACGGCATCAGAATGAAGTAGGCGAAGTACAGGAAGGTGCAGACCTGCGACAGCAACGTCAGCGAAGGCGTCGGTGCCTGGACGCCGGTCCAGCCCAGCAGCATGAACGCGATGCAGAACACCACCAGCCAGATTCGGCTCAACCAGCCTTTGTAGCGCATCGACTTGACCGGGCTGCGGTCAAGCCACGGCAGGACGAACAACAGCGCAATCGACGCACCCATGGCAACAACGCCCATGAGCTTGTCTGGAATGGCCCGCAAGATCGCGTAGAACGGCGTGAAGTACCAGACCGGTGCAATGTGCTCAGGCGTCTTGAAGGCGTTGGCCTGTTCGAAGTTAGGCTTCTCGAGGAAATACCCGCCCATCTCCGGGAAAAAGAACACGATCGAGCAGAAGATGAACAAGAACACCACCACGCCGACAATGTCTTTGACGGTGTAGTACGGGTGGAACGGAATACCGTCCAGCGGGATGCCGTTTTCGTCTTTATGCTTCTTGATGTCGACGCCATCGGGGTTGTTCGACCCCACTTCGTGCAGCGCCAGGATGTGCAGCACCACCAGGCCCAGAATCACGATCGGCAGGGCCACAACGTGCAAGGCGAAGAAGCGGTTCAAGGTGATGCCGGAGATCAGATAGTCACCACGAATCCACTGAGTCAGGTCGTTGCCGATGACCGGGATCGCGCCGAACAGCGAGATGATCACCTGAGCGCCCCAGTACGACATCTGCCCCCATGGCAGCAGGTAACCCATGAAGGCCTCGGCCATCAGCGCCAGATAGATCAGCATGCCAAACACCCACACCAGCTCGCGGGGTTTTTGGTATGAGCCGTAGAGCAAGCCACGGAACATGTGCATGTAGACCACGATGAAGAATGCCGAGGCGCCGGTGGAGTGAAGCAAACGCAGGATCGAGCCGTACTCGACGTCGCGCATGATCCCTTCAACGGACGCAAAGGCCTCTTCAGCCGAGGGTGTGTAGCTCATCGTCAGCCAGACGCCGGTGACGAGTTGGTTGACCAGCACCAACAGTGCCAGGGAGCCGAAGAAGTAGAAGAAGTTGAAGTTTTTTGGTGCGTAATATTTGCTGAGATGGTCTTCCCACATTTTGGTAGCGGGGAAGCGCGCATCCACCCAATCCATGAACTTGCTCATCAGGCTTTCTCCCCCTCGTCGACGCCAATGACAATGACACTGTCAGTCTCGTAGTGATGTGGCGGAACTGGCAGGTTCAGTGGTGCGGGTTGTGACTTGTAGACGCGGCCGGCCAGGTCGTAGTGAGAGCCATGGCAAGGGCAGAAGTAACCACCCACCCAGTCTTTGCCCAGGTCGGCAGGAGCAACTTCAGGGCGGAAGGTAGGCGAGCAGCCGAGGTGGGTGCAGATACCGATCAGCAGCAGAATCTCTGGCTTGATCGAACGGATTTCCTTATCGACGTAGGCGGGTTGGTCGGAATTCTTCGAGTCGGGATCAGACAGCTGACCTTCGATTTTTTTCAGATTCCCCAGGATTTCCTCAGTACGACGAACGATGAAGACCGGCTGACCGCGCCACTCAGCAATCATCTGCTGGCCTGGGTCGATCTTGCTGACATTCACCTTCACCGGTGCACCTGCGGCTTTCGCCTTGGCACTGGGAAACCATGACCCCACGAACGGGACCGCAGCCCCCACCGCTCCTGCAGCACCCACCACGGATGTGGCTGCTACCAAGAAGCGACGCCGGCCTGCATTCACGCCGTCATTGCTCATTCAGTCCTCTCCCATCAGCTTTTTGGCCTGTTAAATCAGGCGTCTACTAAGTGTTGAATCTTTACTTATAAAAATTTTGCCGAATGGTAATGAAAAGCCCCACGTATGACAAGGGAATTGCCCGGGGCTCCCTCTCCAGGCCTTGGAGTATAGGGGGTCTACGGATGTGGCAAGTTGTCACGGCGAAATTTGTGCATAAATCGCAGGCAATAAAAAACGCCCAGCTCCGTGAGGAGTTGGGCGTTTTTGTGGAACGTAAAGCGAATTAACGCTTCGAGTACTGCGGACGCTTACGCGCTTTACGCAGACCGACTTTCTTACGTTCAACTTCACGAGCATCGCGAGTTACGAAGCCAGCTTTGCGCAGTGCGCCACGCAGGGTTTCGTCGTACTGCATCAGAGCGCGAGTGATACCGTGGCGGATTGCGCCAGCTTGACCACTTACACCGCCACCGATAACGGTGACGTAGATGTCGAACTTTTCAACAGTCTCGGTCAGTTCCAGCGGCTGACGAACTACCATGCGGGCAGTTTCGCGACCGAAGAAGTTGTCCAGAGTGCGGTTGTTGATCGAGATGTTACCAGTGCCCGGACGCAGGAAAACGCGTGCGGTTGCGGTTTTGCGACGGCCAGTGCCGTAATTTTGAGTCGCCGACATAATGAACTATTCCGTTAAAACTTCAGTTCTTGGGGCTGCTGAGCAGCATGAGGGTGTACAGCGCCCGCATAGACTTTCAGCTTGCGAAACATATCGCGACCCAGTGGGCCCTTCGGCAGCATGCCTTTGACCGCGATTTCGATCGGGGCTTCAGGCTTCTTGGAAATCAGGCCTTCAAAGTTCGAAGACTTGATACCGCCTGGGAAACCGGAGTGACGGTAGTACATTTTGTCTTGCGCTTTGTTGCCGGTAACACGTACCTGCTCAGCGTTGATGATCACGATGTAGTCACCGGTGTCAACGTGAGGGGTGTACTCAGGCTTGTGCTTGCCACGCAGACGGCTAGCGACTTCAGTGGCCAGACGACCCAGGGTCTGACCAGCGGCGTCGACGACAAACCAGTCGCGCTGAACTGTTTCCGGTTTTGCAGTAAAAGTTGTCATTCTTTAATAGCCTCAGGGGCCGCCCTGTAAATTAGACGGCGGATCTTACTGAATAGTGCGTACTTTGACAAGTCAAAGGCAGCCGGATACAGACGCTATCGGGGGCTCGGGTCGGCGCGTCCGTTCAACGGCAAGATTCTTCGGCAGGCGGCGCATCACTTCCACTGCAGAAAGAGGTGGGCAATTATGCAGATTGCGAAAAAAAATTCAACCTGCTTTTATGATTGTTTTCCCCGAAGGAGTACCCGATGGATTATCGACAGCTGGGCCGAACCGATCTGAACGTAAGCGCGATAGCCTTGGGCACCATGACCTGGGGTGAGCAGAACAGCGAGGCAGAGGCCTTCGCGCAGATCGAACGGGCCAAGGCCGCGGGGATCAACTTCCTCGACACGGCGGAAATGTACCCGGTGCCGCCCAAGGCCGACACCTATGCCACCACCGAGCGTTACATCGGTAATTACTTCAAAAGCCGCGGCGACCGTGCCGACTGGATCCTCGCCAGCAAGATCGCCGGCCCCGGCAACACCATCGACTACATCCGCGATGGCCACCTGCGCCACAACCGCAAGCACATTGTCGACGCGCTGGACGCCAGCCTCAAGCGCCTGCAAACCGACTGGATCGACCTCTACCAGCTGCACTGGCCGGAACGCAGCACCAACTTCTTCGGCCAGTTGAGCTACAAGCACAAGGACGAAGACGACCTCACCCCGCTGGAAGAAACCCTCGAAGCACTGGACGAGCAGGTAAAAGCCGGCAAGATCCGCCACATCGGCCTGTCCAACGAAACCCCGTGGGGCACCATGAAGTTCCTCGCCCTGGCCGAAGCCCGTGGCTGGACCCGCGCGGTGTCGATCCAGAACCCTTACAACCTGCTCAACCGCAGCTTTGAAGTGGGCCTGGCGGAAGTGGCGATTCGTGAACAGTGCGGGCTGCTGGCGTATTCGCCCCTGGCGTTCGGCATGCTCAGCGGCAAGTACGAGAACGGCGCACGCCCGGCCAAGGCACGCCTGACCGAATACAGCCGTTTCAGCCGCTACTTCAACCCGCAGTCCGAAGCCGCGTGCAGCCGTTATGTGGCGCTGGCGCGTGAACACGGCCTGGACCCAGCGCAAATGGCCTTGGCGTTCGTGACGCAACAGCCGTTTGTGACCAGCAACATCATTGGTGCGACGTCTTTGGAGCAGCTGGATAGCAACATTGCCAGCGCTGACCTGACGCTGTCCAAAGAGGTATTGGAAGGGATCGAAGCGATTCAGAAGGATCATCCGAACCCTGCGCCTTGATTGATCCCTTGTGGCGAGGGGGCTTGCCCCCGTGGGGCTGCGCAGCGGCCCCAAGCAAGACCGCCTGATTCTTTCAGTAAGATTGAGGTGTGAGGTTTGGGGCTACTGCGCAGCCCAACGCGGGGCAAGCCCGCTCGCCACAACAGCCCTTACCCCCCCAGGATCAAAGCGCTCGCGCAATAATCTCCTTCATGATTTCGTTAGTCCCCGCATAAATCCGCTGCACCCGCGCATCCGCCCAGGCCCGCGCGATCGGGTATTCCCACATGAAGCCGTAGCCGCCGTGCAGCTGCACACACTCGTCGAGCACCTTGCACTGCAGGTCCGTGGCCCAGTACTTGGCCATCGCTGCGGTAGGCACGTCGAGCTTGCCTTCCAGGTGCAACGCCATGCACTGGTCGACAAACACGCGACCGATCTGAATCTCCGTCGCCATCTCCGCCAACTTGAACCGAGTGTTCTGGAAATCGGCAATAGCCTTGCCGAACGCCTTGCGCTCGCGCGTGTATTCCAAGGTCCATTGCAGCGCCGCCTCCGCCGATGAGAGCGCACCAATCGCCACGGTCAAACGCTCCTGCGGCAACTCCTGCATCAAATAGGCGAAGCCCATGCCCGCCTGCCCCAGCAGGTTGCCCTTGGGCACGCGCACGTCCTGGAAAAACAGCTCCGAGGTGTCCTGGGCCTTCATGCCTACCTTCTCCAGGCGCTTGCCCTTGTCGAAGCCCGGCGTGTCGGCTTCCACCACAAACAGGCTGGTGCCCTTGGCGCCGGCTTTGGGATCGGTCTTGGCCACGACGATCACCAGCTCGGCGAGAAAGCCATTGGTGATGAAGGTCTTTGAGCCATTGATCACGTACTCATCGCCGTCTAGCACCGCAGTGGTCTTCACGCCCTGCAAGTCGGAACCCGCCCCTGGCTCGGTCATGGCGATAGCCGTCACCATTTCACCGGAAATCAATTTGGGCAGGTATTTCTGTTTCAGCGCCTCACTGCCGTAATGCAGGATGTACGGCGCGACGATGTCTGAATGCAGCGAGAAACCGATGCCCGTCAAACCCAGGCGGCTGACCTCTTCGATCACCACCGCGCTGTAGAGAAAGTCGGCGCCCAGGCCGCCATACGCTTCCGGCAAATGGGAGCAGAGCATCCCCGCCTCCCCCGCCTTGCTCCACAACGCACGGTCGATATAGCCCTGTTTCTCCCATTGCCCATGGAACGGCGCGGCGTGTTTTTCAAGGAAGGTGCGCACGCTCTCGCGAAAGAGCTCGTGCTCCGAGCTGAACAAGGTTCTGGGGATCATGGGTCACCTGCGTGGATTGTCGGACAAAGACCAGACCACAGAGCCTATGCCGCGAAGCCGTCACGGGACACTGGACACATGCGACAAAAAATAAGACGATCCAGCCGTCTGGTGACCACTTTCCCCTATAAGAATAAATGAAATTATGTCTAACCAAATCTCCACGCCCCTGCGGCGCGTCAGCATTTTGGCCATTGATCGGGTATTCGCTTCCACCCTCATGCAAGCCAAGGATTTCTTCCATCTGGCCAGCCTGCGTTATGGCAAACAACAAGGCCTGGGCCTGACCCCGGCGTTTGAAACGCGTCTGGTCAGCCCCGACGGGCAATCGGTGCGCAGCTTCAGTGATGTGATCATGCCGGTGGACGGCGGCCTGGAAGACGCCGACATCATCGTGCTACCGGCCTTCTGGGACGACTTCGACGCGCTGTGCACCCGCTACCCGCAAGTGCTGCCCTGGCTGCGCCAGCAACACGCCCGCGGCGCTGTACTCTGCGGTGAGGCCACCGGTGTGTTCTGGCTGGCCGAGGCCGGATTGCTGGATGGCAAGGAAGCGACCACTTACTGGCGTTTCTTCAATGCCTTCAGCGAACGCTTCCCCAAGGTGCAGCTCAACCAGGACAAGCACCTGACCGACGCCGACAACGTGTATTGCGCCGGCGGCACCACCTCGGCGTGCGACCTTTATATCTACCTGATCGAGCGCTTCTGCGGCGCTAACATCGCCCAGGCCGTGGCCCGCGACATCCTCTACGAAGTGCAACGCAGCTACGCACCGGGCCGCATTGGTTTTGGTGGGCAAAAGCTGCACCAGGACGTGATCATCCTGCAGATCCAGCACTGGCTCGAAGAGCACTTTGCCGACAAGTTCCGCTTCGAAGACGTCGCTCGGGAACACGGCATGAGCATCCGTAACTTCATGCGCCGTTTCCAGACCGCTACCGGCGACAAGCCGCTGCATTACCTGCAACGCCTGCGCATCGAGACCGCCAAAGGCTTGCTCTCGGGCAGCCGCAAAAGCATCAAGACCATCAGCTATGAGGTGGGTTACGACGATGCGAGTTTCTTTGCGCGGCTGTTCAGGCAGCACACGGAACTGTCGCCTAACCAATACCGGCAGCAGTTCCAGCAAGCCGCCTAACCCAGATTAAACGCGGTAAAAAATGTGGGAGCGGGCTTGCTCGCGAAGGCGGTGTGTCAGTCAACACTTCCAGTGACTGGCACTCCGTCTTCGCGAGCAAGCCCGCTCCCACATTTGAAATACTTCGTTCTTACGGCTTATGCCCGCGCGACAGGAACTCGTGGGATTGCATTTCCAACAAGCGGCTCAATGTGCGCTGGAATTCGAAGTTCAAGCGACCGCCCGTGTAGAGATCCTTGAGCTCGACTTCGGCCGAGATGATCAGCTTGACGTTGCGGTCGTAGAACTCGTCGACCATGTTGATAAACCGGCGCGCGATGTCGTCGGTGGTGACGCTCATCTGTTCCACGCCGCTCAGGATCACCGCGTGGAAAATCTTGCCCAGTTCGATGTAGTCGTTCTGACTGCGTGGGCCGTCGCACAGCTGGCGGAACTCGAACCAGGCCACGTCATCGCAGGTGCGCAGCGCGATGATTTCGCGGTTCTCGATCATCAGCTTGTCGTTTTCGACCGCCTTGGTGCATTCCGGCGTGAGCGCGCGGAAGCTTTTTTTCAGGCTGTCGAGCGCGGCATCGTTCAGCGGGTAGTGGTAAAGCTCCGCTTGCTCAAGGTGACGCAGGCGATAGTCGACGCCGCTGTCGACGTTGACGATCTCGGTGTTCTGCTTGATCAGCGCGATGGCCGGCAGGAAGCGCGCGCGTTGCAGGCCGTCCTTGTACAAGCCGTCGGGCACGATGTTCGAGGTCGCAACCAGGGTCACGCCGTTCTTGAACAGCTCTTCCATCAGGGTGCCGAGGATCATGGCATCGGTGATGTCGGAGACGAAGAATTCGTCGAAACAAATCACCCGCGCCTCATCGGAGAAACGCTTGGCGATGATGGTCAGCGGGTTTTTCTCGCCCGGCAGCGTCTTCATTTCTTCGTGCACGCGCTTCATGAAGCGGTGGAAGTGCGTACGCACCTTTTCCTTGAACGGCAGCGCTTCGAAGAAGGTGTCGACCAGGTAAGTCTTGCCGCGGCCCACGCCACCCCAGAAGTACAAGCCTTTGACCGGCGTATGGTCTTTCTTGCCAAACAGCTTGCTGAACATCCCTGGCTTGTTTTGCGAGGCCGCGACCAGGTCGTCGTACAGGCGCTGCAAATGACGCACCGCATTTTCCTGCGCGGCGTCATGGAAGAACTCAGGGCGTTTCAGATCAGCTTGATATCGTTCTAGGGGCGTCATAATTTCGTTAGCAAGGCAACAAAAACGGGCCGTCACTGTAACGACGGCCCTGGATAATGGCAATCAACCCTTGGTCGGGTTAATCCTCGGTTGGGGTCAACGCAACGCGCAGCGCGGCGATGGCTGCATCGCGCGACGTTTCGTCGGCGAACGCGGCACTGTCAGCCACCACCGCGCCTTCCAGCCATACGCTGAAACTCAGGGCCTCAGTGCGTACATCCAGCGCGTCACCGTTTTGCAGTTGCTTGGTCACAGCACCGGCTGCTTTGCCGTCGGCAAAATTTCGCGACAGCAGCAGTTGCTCGCCATCGGCCGATAGCAGGCGGAAGCGGAAGCTGCCGTCGTCTTCGCGAAAGCTCACAAAGCGCGCGGCTTTGGCGGCTTTCTTCTTGGCAGCCACCGGCGCGGCGGCCTGATTGACGAACGAGCGCAAGCCAACCGCCTCACGCAGCTCAGCCAGGAACGGCGCCGCCACGGCGCGGGCTTTCTTGGCGCCGATCAGCAACAGGTCTTCCATGTCCGAGGGGCGCGACATCAGGTGGTGATAACGCTCGCGCGCCTCACCCAGTTGGCCGTCGAGCAGTTGGAACAGACGGTTCTTCGCCTCGCCCCAGCCCAGGCCTTGCAGCAGTTCGGCACGGAACTCTTCTTCCTGGGCCTTGGTTGCAAACGCCTGGAACAGGGTGAACAGGTGCGAGTTGTTCGGGTCCTTGGCTTCGCCAGGCGCGCGCGAGTCGGTGACGATCCGCGAGATCGCATCCTTCATGTCCTTGGCGCTGGTGAACAACGGGATGGTGTTGTCGTAGCTTTTGGACATCTTGCGGCCATCAAGGCCCGGCAAGGTGGCGACGCTTTCTTCGATCAACGCCTCGGGCATGGTGAAGAATTCTTTACCGTTGCCAAACAGGTGGTTGAAGCGCTGGCCGATGTCGCGGGCCATTTCTACGTGCTGGATCTGGTCGCGGCCGACCGGCACCTTGTGCGCGTTGAACATCAGGATGTCCGCCGCCATCAGCACCGGGTAGCTGTACAAGCCCATGGTGATGCCCGCGTCCGGGTCTTCGCCGGTTTCCACGTTTTTATCCACCGAGGCCTTGTAGGCGTGGGCGCGATTGAGCAGGCCCTTGGCGGCGACGCACGTCAGCAGCCAGGTCAGTTCAGGAATTTCCGGGATGTCGGACTGGCGATAGAACGTCACCCGGTTCACATCCAGGCCACCGGCCAGCCAGGTCGCGGCAATTTCCATGCGCGAGCGCTGGATGCGCTGCGGGTCATCGCATTTGATCAGGGCGTGGTAGTCAGCCAGGAAGTAGAAGGAATCGGCATTGGCATCCTGGCTGGCGAGGATCGCCGGGCGGATCGCACCGGCGTAGTTGCCCAGGTGCGGCGTGCCGGTGGTGGTAATGCCGGTGAGGATACGGGTACGAGTCGTCATGGGTAATCGCTTATCAGACTGCTATCAATTCGAGAGACGCGGCAGCACCAGATCCTTGAGATCGGTCAGCTTGCCATGAAAAAAGTGTCCGCATTCTGCCACTTTCAGCAGCTCATGGGGGCGTTTCAGGGCGGCGGACCAGTCGTAGACCAGTTGTGGGTCGACCACTTCATCGGTTTGCGGCTGGATCAAAGTCAATGGGCAGCCTTGGGGCAGCACGTCGGTGTCGCGCAAGCGCATCACGGCGGCGGCCACCATGAACAGGTGCGCCAGCTTTTCACCCTTGGCTTCCAGACGGCCGCCGAGGCTGGCAGCCACGTAGCCACCGAAGGAAAACCCGAGCAACGTGATCGGCAGGTCGGGGTGTTTTTCCCGCAGCCAGGTCGCGGCCGCTTCGGCGTCGTCCACCTCACCGGTGGCCATGTCGTGGGTACCGGCGCTGGCACCGACGCCACGGTAATTGAAACGTAAAGTAATCAAACCGGCATCGCGAGCGGTGCGTTGCAGGGTCGAGACAACTTTATTGAGCATGGTCCCGCCCTGCACCGGGTTAGGGTGGCAGATCAGCGCCAGGCCACGTGGCTCGGGGTGATCCAGGTACAGGGCTTCCAATTGGCCAACCGGGCCATCGATCAAAACGGGGGTTTCACGCATGAGCAAGGAATGAACTCCGTGACCTCACAAAGGGTCGACTCGTCTAGCTAAAAGTCTGTGCATGGCATCATTGCGAGCTTAATCGCGGTATACAGCGCAGGTCCGAGCCGTTAACGTAAAGCAAAGCCGTTTATAGAGGAAGGACTCGTGGAACACTCGCTCTTAGTTTGGTTGTTGCCGACTCTCGCCTTGGTTGCCGGTGTCGCCATTGGATTCCTGGTTGCCCGCCTGCTGCCAAATGCCGCGCCTAACCGCACGCAGCGTCAGCTGGATGACATTCAGGAACGTTTTGACAGTTATCAGAACGAGGTTGTTACCCACTTCAACAGCACCGCGACCCTGGTCAAGAAGCTCACCCAGAGCTACCAGGACGTACAGGATCATCTCGCCGATGGCGCTAACCGCCTGGCCCTCGACGACATCACCCGTCAGCGTCTGCTGGCCGCGCTGCATTCCGATGCACCGCAAGCGCCACGGGAGCGTCTGACGCCTCCGCGGGAAAACCAGGAGCCACCACGGGACTACGCGCCAAAAACGCCGGACGCCCCGGGCATGCTGGATGAGCATTACGGTTTGAAGAAGTAAGTCTTCTCCAAGCAACAAAAAGCCCGGCTGATCGATGATCAGCCGGGCTTTTTGTTGGGCTTCACTTTCCATGACACTGGAGATTCACCGTGGAAGCGGGCTTGCTCGCGAAGGCGGTGGGTGAGTCAGCACATCGCTAACCGACACACCGTATTCGCGAGCAAGCCCGCTCCCACACTGACCGCACGACCTTAAGCCGGTTGCTGCTCCTGCAACAACCCACCGTCAATGCGTACATGCCGCCCATGGAAGCGCTTGAGGCTGCTGCGATGGCCGACGCTGACGATGCTCAGTCCCGGCAACTCGTCAATCAATGCTTGATACAACGTCGCCTCGTCTTCCTCATCCATCGCCGAGGTGGCTTCATCCATGTAAAGCCATTGCGGCGCGAACAACAACGCACGAGCAAACGCCAGACGCTGCTGCTCACCCGGCGAGAGCATGCGTTGCCAGTGATTGGCTTCGTCCAGGCGCGCAACCAGATGCGGCAGGCGGCACGTCTCCAGGACCTGTGCATAACGTTCGGCCGGGTACGCGCTGTCGTCTTGTGGATAACTCAACACAGCCTTCAGCGTGCCAATGGGCAAGTAAGGCTTTTGCGGCAGGAACAGGTAACGCGCAGCCGGCAGGCGAATGCTGCCGTGGCCTGCGGGCCAAAGGTGGCCCATTGCGCGCAGCAGCGTACTCTTGCCGCTACCTGAGCGCCCACTGAGCATCACGCGCTGGCCCGGCTCTACGGTCATGTCGGCGTCGGTCAGCAAGTGACGACCGTCAGCCAAATCCATGCCCAGGTTTTTCACCACCAGGCGCTCGCCCTCGGAGTGCACGTCGATGGCAGGCACACGCTGCTCGTTGTCACTCATGGCCTGATGGAAGCTGAGCAGACGATCGCTGGTCGCGCGCCACGAAGCCAGCTCCGAATACGCGTTGATAAACCAGCTGAAGTTCTCTTGCACGTTGCCGAACGCCGAGTTGATTTGCATCAGCTCGCCCAGCTCGATCTTGCCGGTGAAGTAGCGTGGCGCGGCGACAATGAAGGGAAAGATGATCGCAATCTGGCTGTAGCCAGCGGTGAAAAAGGTCAGGCGCTTGGACACTTTCATGATGTCCCAGAAGTTGTGCCAGACCTTGCCAAAGCGTGCGCTCAGGCGCTGGTTCTCATTCGGCTCGCCGTTGTACAACGCAATGCTTTCGGCGTTCTCGCGCACACGCACCATGGAGAAACGCAGGTCTGCTTCGAAGCGTTGTTGTTGGTTGCTCAGGCCGATCAAACGACGGCCGATCAAGTGGGTCAGCCAGCTACCGACGCCCGCGTAGACCAATGCGCACCAGAACATATAGCCGGGAATGGTGAAGCCAAATACTTCAATGCTGCCCGACACGCCCCACAGGATGATCGAGAACGACACCAGGCTGACCACATTACGCAGCAGGCCCAGACCAAGGCTCAAGGTGCTGGAGGTGAAGTTGTTGAGGTCTTCGGAAATCCGCTGGTCCGGGTTATCGGTGTAACCGCCCTGCTCCAGCTGGTAGTAATTCTTGTTGGCAAGCCAACGAGCGAAATGCTTTTCGGTGAGCCAGGCACGCCAGCGGATCGTCAGCATCTGGGTCAGGTAAAGGCGATAGACCGCGCCGAGAATCGCTACGGCGGCGATCCCGCCGAAATAGCCGATCAACTGCCAGAAGGCGGCGGTGTCCTTCTTTTCCAGCGCGTTGTAGAAGTCTTTATACCAATGGTTGATCCACACGGAGATCGCCACGCTGAACAGCGACAGGCCAATCACTGCAGCCAGCAACAACCAGGCCTTGCCCTTCTCTTCGCTGCGCCAATAGGGCGTGATCATCGCCCAGGTTCGGCGAAAGAAGTGCCCACGCACCGCGTCGTTGACCGCGGAGTACTCAGCGTTCTGATTCATCGTTCAGGCTCGGTAGGAAAAAGTGACAGGCGTTTGAACCGATCATAGACGATCGGTTCAGGGCTCCGTGCAGCCTGAAGCAGATTGTTCAGACTTTGTTCAGCGCCGTACCGGGCGCTTCTGCAGCTTGCGTTGCAGGGTACGCCGGTGCATGCCCAGGGCGCGGGCAGTGGCGGAGATATTGCCTTCATGCTCGGTCAGCACACGCTGGATGTGCTCCCACTGCAGACGGTCCACCGACATCGGGTTTTCCGGCACCAGGGTGTCGAGGTCGGCATGCTCGGAGAGCAACGCGGCCAGCACGTCGTCGGCGTCCGCCGGCTTGCACAAATAATTGCAGGCACCGCGCTTGATGGCCTCGACGGCGGTGGCGATGCTCGAGTAACCGGTGAGGATTACCACACGCATTTCGGGGTCGAGTTCCAGCAACTTGGGCAGCAGCACCAGGCCGGAGTCGCCGTCCATTTTCAGGTCGAGCGCGGCGTAGTCCGGCAAATCGGCCTGGGCGATGGTCAGGCCTTCTTCGGCCGAGCCTGCGGTGCTCACGCGAAAACCACGGCGGCTCATGGCGCGCGCCATCACGCGGGTAAAGGTGGCGTCGTCATCTACCAGCAGCAGGTGCGGCAGTTCTTCGCCTTCGACTTGGATCTCGTCACTCATCGATATCTCCTCGTGCGACACGGGGCAGGCGCAGCTCGGTGAGCGTGCCACCTTCCTCATGACTATAGAGTTTCACTGAGCCGCCCGCGCGGGTCACGCTGGCCTTGCTCAAAAACAGGCCGAGGCCGAAGCCTTTGCCCTTGGTGGTAAAGAAGGGTTTGCCGATCTGCTCGGCAATGGCCAACGGCACGCCCGCGCCGTGGTCACGAATGCTGATGGTCACGTTTTCCGCGTCCCAGTCCAGCTGCACGCCCAACCCTTCAGGGCAGGCATCGGCGGCGTTGTTCAGCAGGTTGAGCAACGCCTGCGTCAGGTCCGGCGGCGGCGCCATGCGCGGCACGCTGCCCTGGCCCAGCAGGTTGAAACGGTAACTGGCTTCGGGGCGCATCAGGTGCCAGCGGTTCAGGGCTTCGTCGAGCCACTGGGTCACGTCCTGCATCTCCACCGCCAGGCGGCGATTGGCCTCGGCGGCGCGTACCAGTTGCTGCAAGGTCTGCTTGCACTGCTTGACCTGTTCCTGCAACACGCTCAGGTCGTCTTGCAGCGCCGGGTCGTGATGGTCCTGGGTCATTTCCTTGAGCAGTACGCTCATGGTCGCCAGCGGTGTGCCCAACTCATGGGCGGCGCCGGCGGCCTGGGTGGCGACGGCCAGCAACTGCTGGTCACGCAGGCCTTCTTCACGGCGAATGGCGCGCAGTTCCTCCTGACGGCGCAGCTCTTCGGCCATGCGCGCGGCGAAAAACGTGATAACCGCAGCAGACAGCGCAAAGCTCAGCCACATCCCGTAGATCTGCAGATTTTCCCGGGCGATAGGGAAGGTCTTGAGGGGGTAAAACTGCGCCAACAGCAAGGTGTACAGCGTCAGCGCGATGCCCGACAGCACCACCGAATAGCGCCATGGCAACGTCACGGCGGCAATGGTCAGCGGCACCAGGTAGTAAGAAACGAACGGGTTGGTGGAACCACCGGAGAAATAAAGCAACACACTGTGGATAAACAGGTCGCACGCCAGTTGCAGGGCGTATTCCAGCTCGGTCACCGGCCACGTGGTGCGCAGCCGAATGGCGGTGAACACACACAGCACGATGGAAAAACCCAGGGTCACGGCCAACTGCAGCCACGGCAGCGGCAGCAGGTCGAACCAATACGCGAGCCCGACGGAGCCGGCCTGTGCGGCCAGTACCAAGGTACGAATGAACGTCAGGCGCCAGAGGTTCTGGCGGGTGGCGGAAGTCAGTTTTACGGCGGCGAGCATGAGCTCTCCCGGTGAGCGCTGCAGGCGGATCGGCAGGAGTATAAACGAAGCAGACCCGCTGGCACGGCGCGTGTGGCTCTTTGACGCAGGCCGGGCAGATGACCGTTCGTCGGCACTCGTCCACTTGTAGCGAATGTGTAAACCCGAAGAACCCGATAGCACCGTCTACAGTCTTACCGAACACGGCTATCCCAACACGACCCTCTCAAGGAGCTTCCATGTCTCGTTTCACTCGCAGTGCAGCTGTCCTCACTCTCAGCGCCAGCGCCCTGGCCAGCCTGCCGGCCATGGCCGCCGATGAACTGCATTACAACCAGATCTCCCTGCGTGCCGAAGTCAGCCAGGAAGTGGCTCGCGACAAGATGATCGTCACCCTTTATACCGAGTCACAAAACACCGACCCGGCCAAGCTCGCCGCCGAAATCACCACCACCCTGAACAAGGCCCTGGGCGAAGCTCGCGAAGTCAAAGGCGTGACCCTGCGCCAGGGCAGCCGCAACAGCTACCCGATCTACGACAACAAGAACCAGAAGATCACCGGCTGGCGCGAGCGTGCCGAACTGCGCCTGGAAAGCGCGGACTTCCCGGCGCTGTCCAAGCTCACCGGCGATTTGCTGAACACCCTGAAAATGGAAAACATGGACTTCGCCATTGCCGACGCCACGCGCAAGTCCAGCGAAGATGCACTGCTTAAAGACGCCGTCGCCGCCTTCAAGGCGCGTGCGCAACTGGCCACCGATGCACTGGGCGGCAAGGGCTACAAGATCGTCAACCTGAACTTCAACACCAATGGCTACCCAATGCCTTACGCCCGCAACGGCGGGATGATGATGATGAAAGCGGCCATGGCGGATTCGGCACCTACCCCGCAAGTGGAAGCCGGCACCAGCCAGGTCAACATGAGCGCAGACGGCGTGATCGAAGTACAGATGCAGTGACCTCTACCTGACAAACCTGAACGGCGGTAACCTCGGTTGCCGCCGTTTTCGTTTGGGCGGCTGTATAGGCCTGCCACTTCAGGAGTTTCCATGGAAAGAACCGCTTTCAAACCGCTACTCCTGGCTGCAAGCCTGCTGGCGTTCATGCCGATGGCCCAGGCGGCCAGCACCCTGGTCTACTGCTCTGAAGCCAGCCCTGCCGGCTTCGACCCCAGTCAGTACACCAGCGGCACCGATTTTGATGCCTCCGCCGAAACCGTGTTCAACCGCTTGACCCAGTTCAAGCGTGGCGGCACCGAAGTCGAACCCGGCCTGGCAACGCGCTGGGAGGTATCCAATGACGGCCTGAGCTACACCTTCCATCTGCGCGATGGCGTCAAGTTCCACACCACCGACTACTTCACCCCTACCCGCGACTTCAATGCGGATGACGTGCTGTTTACCTTCAACCGCCTGCTGGATGCCGACAGCCCATTTCGTAAGGCTTACCCGTCCGAGTCGCCGTACTTCACCGACATGGGGTTGAACACCACGATCAAAAACGTCGAAAAACTCGACGATCACACCGTGCGTTTCAACCTGAATAATGTCGATGCTTCGTTCGTGCAGAACCTGGCCATGAGTTTTGCCTCGGTGCAGTCAGCCGAATACGCCGCCCAGCTGTTGAAAGAGGGCAAGGCTGAAGACATCAACCAGAAACCCGTCGGCACCGGGCCGTTTGTGTTCAAGCGCTACCAGAAAGACTCGCAGATCCGTTACGTCGCCAATAAACAGTATTGGAAACCCGAGGATGTGAAGCTCGACAACCTGGTGTTTGCCATCACTCCGGACGCTGCTTCGCGCCTACAGAAGCTCAAGGCCGGCGAGTGCCAGGTCAGCGGTTACCCACGCCCGGCCGATATCGAGGTGATGAAACAGGACCCCAACCTGCGCGTGCTGCAACAAGCCGGTTTCAACCTGGGCTTTCTTGCTTACAACGTGACTCACCCGCCGCTTGACCAACTCAAAGTGCGCCAGGCCCTGGATATGGCCATCGACAAACCGGCGATTATCAAGGCCGTGTACCAGAGCGCCGGGCAATTGGCGCAGAACGCATTGCCACCCGCACAGTGGTCTTATGACCCCACCATCAAGGACGCGCCCTACGACCCGACCAAGGCGCGGGCGCTACTAAAAGAAGCAGGGGTTGCACCAGGTACCACCATCAATCTTTGGGCGATGACCGTGCAGCGCGCCTCCAATCCAAACGCGCGAATGTCGGCGCAGATGATTCAGCAGGATTGGGAAAAGGTGGGTATCAAAGCCAACATAGTCAGCTACGAATGGGGCGAATACATCAAACGCGCGAAAAATGGCGAACATGACGCGATGATTTACGGCTGGACCGGGGACAACGGCGACCCGGATAACTGGCTCGGCGTGCTCTACAGTTGTGCCGCGGTCAAAGGCAGCAACTACGCCAAATGGTGTAACCCGGCCTACGACAAATTTGTGCAGCAAGCCAAAGTCAGCAGTGACCGCGACCAGCGCATCAAGTGGTATCAACAGGCACAAAAAATCCTTAAGGAACAAGTACCTATAACGCCTATCGCAAACTCGACGGTTTTCCAGCCAATTCGAAAAGAAGTGCAGGACTTCAAGATCAGTCCTTTTGGCCTGACGCCGTTTTATGGTGTCAGTCTAGATAAGTAACAGCTGCGCCCCAACCGAGTGCGCCAGACGCCTCGGTTGGGCTTTTTTGGTGCGTCAAATGCACCGAAAAAACCCTCTATATATATGCATTTATGTACAAACTTTCATAAATGCGACATTCCTGTACGTTCGTACCACTGTTTGGCCCTCACGACGGTTCAGCATCTTGCAATGGGTATGGCCCCTGCATAAGTATCCGCAGGCCGACTCACGAGGTCGCCCTCAACACCAAAAATGACAACAAATCATGAGGCCAACATGCTTAAACACGCAGTCCTTCCGCTTTTAGTTAGCGCTGGCCTTATGGCCGCAGCCCCTTTCGCCCAAGCGGCGACTAACCTGGTGTTCTGCTCCGAAGGGAGCCCGGCCGGTTTTGACCCAGGCCAGTACACCACCGGAACAGACTTCGATGCCTCGGCCGAAACCGTGTTCAACCGCCTGAGCCAATTTGAACGTGGCGGCACCGCCGTTGTTCCTGGCCTGGCCACCAGTTGGGACGTTTCCCCGGATGGCCTGACGTATACCTTCCACCTTCGTGAAGGCGTCAAGTTCCACACCACTCCGTACTTCAAGCCGACTCGTGAATTCAATGCCGATGACGTGCTGTTCACGTTCAATCGCATGATCAACAAGGACGATCCGTTCCGTAAAGCCTATCCAACCGAGTTCCCGTACTTCTCGGACATGGAAATGGACAAGAACATCAAGAACATCGAAAAAGTTGATGACCACACCGTCAAGTTCACCCTTGGCACCGTGGACGCGGCTTTCATCCAGAACCTGGCAATGAGTTTCGCGTCGATCCAGTCGGCCGAATACGCTGCCCAGCTGTTGAAGGAAGGCAAAGCCAGCGACATCAACCAGAAGCCAATCGGCACCGGTCCGTTCGTTTTCAAAAGCTACCAGAAAGACTCCAACATCCGCTTTACCGGCAACAAGGACTACTGGAAGCCTGAAGACGTCAAGGTTGATAACCTGATCTTCTCGATCTCCACTGACGCCTCGGTACGCATTCAAAAACTCAAGAAGAATGAGTGCCAGATCACGGCCTATCCTCGCCCAGCGGACATCAAGCCACTGGAAGCGGACAAGGACATGAAGATGCCGCACCAGGCGGGTTTCAACCTGGGTTATATCGCTTACAACGTCATGCCTGTGCTTAAGGGCCAGACCACGCCAAACCCATTGGCAGACCTGCGCGTTCGCCAGGCGCTGGACATGTCGGTCAACAAGCAGCAGATCATCGACTCCGTGTATCAGGGCGCAGGCCAACTGGCCGTCAATGCCATGCCGCCGACCCAATGGTCGTATGACACCACCATCAAAGACGCCAAGTACGACCCGGCCAAAGCCAAGGAACTGCTCAAGGAAGCCGGTATCAAGGAAGGCACCGAGATCACCTTGTGGGCCATGCCGGTTCAGCGTCCGTACAACCCGAACGCCAAACTGATGGCTGAGATGCTGCAGAGCGACTGGAAACAGATCGGCCTGAAGGTCAACATCGTCAGCTACGAATGGGGCGAGTACATCAAGCGCTCCAAAGGCGGCGAGAACCAGGCGATGATCATCGGCTGGAGCGGTGATAATGGTGACCCGGACAACTGGTTGGGTACCCTCTTTGCCTCCTCGGCCTTGAACGGTAACAACTTCTCCAAGTTCACCAACAAGCAGTATGACGACCTGATCAGTCAGGCCAAGTCGACCACTGATGTGGCCAAGCGCACCGAACTGTACAAGCAGGCGCAACAACTCCTGAAACATGAATTGCCTTACACACCTATCGCGCACTCGACGGTGTATCAACCCATGCGCAACACCGTGCAGGACTTCAAGATCAGCCCGTTTGGCTTGAACTCCTTCTACGGCGTGAGCGTAAGCGGCAAGTAAGGATTAATAACGGCGACGTTTCATAACGTCGCCGTTATTGCATCCGCCTGGACCGTAGGAATCAGACCACCTTTGCAACCGTTACCGTCCTACGGCAACGAACTGCGATAGGTGCGTCTGTTGCCTACAAGGTCAATCCGTTTTGGCGCATTTACTGCGAAGTCCACGGCCCATACCGTCGTACGACAGCAGAGGCACCAATATCGGAAAGGCACCTGCCGTATGTGGGATCAGTGATGTCTCCCAGGCTTCGAGCCTGGGTGATTGCTCGCTGATGACAACTACAAACAAGGATCGGGATCGTCATGCGCCATACCACTGTTCTATCCGCAATTTTTGGCACCAGCCTGCTGGCTGTGGCCACGATGGGCCAAGCCGCCGACAAGAAGAGCCTGGTGTTCTGCTCTGAAGGCAGCCCGGCCGGGTTTGACACCGCGCAGTACACCACCGCCACCGACAACGATGCGGCCGAGCCGCTGTACAACCGCTTGGTTGAGTTCGAAAAAGGCGCGACCAATGTGGTACCTGGGTTGGCAACCAAGTGGGATATTTCCGAAGACGGCCTGACCTACACCTTTCACTTGCGTGAAGGGGTGAAATTCCACAGCAACAAGGAATTCAAGCCGACGCGCGACTTCAACGCCGACGACGTGCTGTTCACCTTCAACCGCATGCTTGACCCCGACCACCCGTTTCGCAAGGCCTACCCCACCGAGTTTCCGTACTTCAACGGGATGAGCCTGAACAAGAACATTGCCAAGGTCGAGAAAACCGACCCGCACACCGTGGTGATGACCTTGAATACGGTCGACGCTGCGTTCGTTCAAAACATCGCCATGAGCTTTGCCTCGATTCTGTCGGCCGAGTACGCCGAGCAGTTGCTCAAGGAAGGCAAGCCCAGCGACATCAACCAGAAGCCGATCGGCACTGGTCCGTTTGTGTTCCAGCGTTATCAGAAAGACTCGCAGATCCGTTACGTGGGTAACAAACAGTACTGGGACCCAAGCCGGGTCAAGCTGGACCAGCTGATCTTCGCCATCAACACCGATGCGTCGGTGCGGGTACAGAAGCTCAAGGCCGGTGAATGCCAGATCACGCTGCACCCGCGCCCGGCCGACGTCGACGCCCTCAAGGCCGACCCGAACCTGCAACTGCTGACCAAACCCGGCTTCAACCTGGGTTACATCGCCTACAACGTGCGCCACAAACCCTTCGACCAGCTCGAAGTGCGTCAGGCGCTGGACATGGCGGTGAACAAGCAAAGCATCCTCAACGCCGTGTACCAGGGCGCCGGCCAACTGGCAGTCAACGCCATGCCGCCGACCCAGTGGTCCTACGACGACACCATCAAGGACGCTGCCTACAACCCGGAAAAAGCCAAGGAATTGCTCAAGGCCGCCGGCGTCAAGGAAGGTACCGAGATCACCCTGTGGGCGATGCCGGTGCAACGGCCTTACAACCCCAATGCCAAGCTGATGGCCGAAATGCTGCAAAGCGATTGGGCCAAGATCGGCCTCAAGGTCAAGATCGTCAGCTACGAATGGGGCGAGTACATCAAGCGCACCAAGAACGGTGAGCACGACATCAGCCTGATCGGCTGGACCGGCGACAACGGTGACCCGGACAACTGGCTGGGCACTCTTTACAGCTGCGACGCCATCGGCGGGAACAACTACTCCATGTGGTGTGACCCGGCGTACGACAAGCTGATCAAGCAAGCCAAGGTCGTGACCGACCGCGAACAAAGGACTGTTCTCTACAAACAGGCGCAGCAACTGCTCAAGCAGCAGGTGCCGATCACGCCCGTCGCCCACTCGACGGTCAACCAGCCGTTAAGCGCCAAAGTCGAAGGTTTTAAAGTGAGCCCCTTCGGCCGCAACGTGTTCTCGGGCGTCAGTATCAACCCATAAAAAAATAACCGGATTGCAGGGAGCGACGTTGGCTCCCTGGCAAACGTGCAGCCTTTTGTTGGGAAATTTCCTAGGGCAAACGTTTGCAAAGGCTTGAACGAGTTACACACCCAATAGCCGGTTCACCTAAAAAGACCGGCATTAAAAAGAGAACCAAAGGAGCTCCACCCATGAAACTGAGCAGCAAAGCGCTTCTGGCCCTGGCCATCAGCAGCATCACGGCGACCGCCTTCGCTGAAACCCAGAGCCAGGACTTCGTTCCGACCACATTGGCCGGCACCAGCGCCCAAAGCGAGGCCAAAGGCTTTATCGACGGTCAAAGCCTGGGCGGTACTACCCGTAACTGGTTTTCCAACGAGCAGCGTTTCCGTGGTAGCAAGTTCACTTACCAGAAGCACGGCGAGGCTCGCACCGACGCCTACCGTACCAACTGGCTGCAAGGCACCATCCTTAACTACTCCTCGGGCTTCACCCAAGGCACTGTTGGGGTAGCAACCGAAGTAGCGGGTTACAACGTCATCGCGCTCGACCAGAGCAAGCGTGACATCAAGGGCGGTTCCAACCGTACCCTGGCCGACTCCGACGGCGATGCCGTAGGCCAGTGGAGCAAACTGGGCCTGGCCAACGTCAAGTTCCGTGTGTCCAACACCACCTTGACCGCCGGTCGCCAGAACTTCAGCAGCGGCATTATCGACACCATCGGCAACCGCGCACTGCCGTCGAGCTTTGAAGGTTTTGCCCTCAACAGCGAAGAGTTCAGCAACCTGTCGTTCCAGGGCGCTTACTTCGACCGCGTGTCGCCACGTACCGAACAGAGCCTGTCGAAATTCCGCAGCGAATACGGCAATGGCCAGGAAGCGGATCACGTCTACACCGCCGGTGTGAACTACCAGCCGTTCAAGAGCCTGAAAACCAGCTTCTTCGGCGCTCAAGTCAAAGACTTCTGGAACCAGTACTACTTCGGCGCAACCCATGAACTGGGTGACAGCCAGCAACTGAGCCTGACCACCGGCCTGAACTACTACAAAACCGTCGACGAAGGCAAAAAGTTGATGGGCAAGATCGACAACGACACTTACTCGCTGTCGCTCGGCCTGACTCACCAGGCTCACAGCCTGACCTTCTCGTACCAGGAAGTGAACGGTAACGAGTACTTCGACTACCTGCACGAAACCAACGGCATCTACCTGGCCAACTCCCTGACGTCCGACTTCAACGGCCCGAACGAGAAATCCTTCCAGATCGCCTACGGCATCAACATGGCCGAATACGGCGTGCCAGGCCTGAAGTTCAACATCTACTCGGCTCGCGGCTGGGGCATCGACGGCACTCACTACACCGGCGACGGCGGCGTGAAAGGCTTTGCTTACAACGGTATCCAGACCCAAGACGGCGAGAAACACCAGGAATACGGCGTAGGTACTTCCTACGCGATTCAAAGCGGCGCACTCAAGGCCACCACCATTCGTGGTACCTACGTGACTCACCGCGCCAGCGCCAACCAGGCTGACGGTAACCTGCGTGAGTTCCGCCTGGTCACCACCATCCCGTTCAACATTCTTTAATTAGCGCCAGGTAAACGGCGGGCTCAGGACGAGCCCGCTGTCTACGCTTGTCTGGTTCACTCGATTGCAGAGGGCTCTGAATGAAAATGCTCCCGTTACAAGCTGCCATTGCCGCTGCGCTATTGAGCGTTGCGATCGGCGTTTCGGCCAAACCGTTGGTGGTCTGCACCGAAGCCAGCCCGGAAGGTTTTGACCCGGTCCTGTACACCACCGCCGTCACCGCTGACGCCGCGGCAGAAACCATGTTCAACCGCCTGGTGGACTTCAAGCCCGGCACCACCGAAGTCGTGCCTGCCCTGGCCAAAGACCTGCCGGAAATCAGCGCCGATGGCCTGACCTACACGTTCCACCTGCGTGACGACATCAAGTTCCACACCACCGATTACTTCAAACCCACGCGCAACATGAATGCCGACGACGTGCTTTGGAGCTTCCAGCGCCAGCTGGACCCGAATCACCCGTGGCACAACAAGTCCAACGTGGGCTACCCGTACTTTGAAAGCATGGGCTTCAAGGAACTGCTCAAGAGCGTAGAGAAGACCGATGACCACACCGTGGTCTTCACCCTGACCCGTCCTGAAGCACCGTTCCTGTCCGACCTGGCCATGGCGTTTTCCTCGATTCACTCCGCCGAATACGCCGACCAGTTGCTCAAGTCCGGCAAGACCGATGACCTGAACGCCAAGCCCATCGGCACCGGCCCGTTCATCTTCAACCGTTACGCCAAAGACGCCCAGGTGCGCTTCAAGGCCAACCCGGACTACTTCCGTGGCAAGCCGCCGGCTGACCCGTTGATCCTGGCCATCACTACCGACAGCAACGTGCGCCTGCAAAAGCTCAAGGCCAACGAATGCCAGATCGCGCTGTACCCCAAGCCCGATGATGTGCCGAGCGCCAAGGCTGATCCGAACCTGAAAGTCGCGGAACTGGCGGCGATGACCACCAGCTACACCGCCTTGAACACCACCCACAAGTACATGAGCGACGCGCGCGTGCGCCACGCGATCAACATCGCGTTCGACAAAAAAGGCTACAACGAGTCCCTGTACGGCAAAGGCAACGCTGTCGACGCCACCGGCCCGTATCCGCCAACGCTGCTGGGCTTTAGCGACAAGCTGAAAAACCCACCGCGCGACCTGGACAAGGCCCGCGCCCTGCTCAAGGAAGCCGGCGTGCCGGAAGGCACTGAGTTCACCCTGTTCACCCGTAACGGCGGCGGCCCGACCAACCCCAACCCGATGCTCGGCGCCCAGCGCATGCAGGCGGATCTGGCGCAGATCGGCCTGAAAGTGAACATCAAGGTCATGGAATGGGGCGAAATGCTCAAGCGCGCCAAAAACGGTGAGCACGACATGGTGTCCGCCGGTTGGGCGGGGGATAACGGGGACCCGGATAACTTCCTCACACCAAACCTGAGTTGCGATGCAGCCAAAAACGGCGAAAACTACGCCCGCTGGTGTAACAAAGAGTTTCAAGACTTGATCGACAAGGCGCGCGCTATCGCTGAACCGGCCCAGCGCGCTGCACTCTATGAACAAGCACTGGACGTTTTCGAGAAGGATCAACCGTGGATTCCCATGGCTTACCCGAAAATGTTCACCGCCATGCGCAAAAACGTCGAGGGTTATACCCAAAGCCCTCTGACGACCAATAACTTCGCCACCACCCAGGTGAAGTAATAAGAGAAGACGCTCGGCACCGTCGCCATTGACGGTGCCGAACCTGCCTAACCGGCTGATTGAGGTACACAACAAGATGTTTAGTTTTATTGCCCGCCGATTGGGGTTATTGATCCCCACGTTTTTCGGCATCACGTTGCTGACGTTTGCGTTGATTCGCATGATCCCCGGCGACCCTGTCGAAGTCATGATGGGCGAACGACGAGTCGACCCCGAGATGCACGCACAGGCAATGGAACGCCTCGGCCTTAACAAGCCGCTGTACGCGCAATACCTGGACTACGTAGGCAAACTCGCCCACGGCGACCTCGGTGAGTCACTGCGCACGCGCACCAGCGTGTGGACCGAATTCACCGCCCTCTTCCCTGCGACCCTGGAACTGTCCATGGCCGCCCTGTTGTTCGCCGGTGTCCTGGGCCTGTTGGCCGGGGTGATCGCGGCCTTGAAACGAGGATCCCTGTTCGACCATGGGGTGATGGGCATCTCCCTCGCGGGATATTCGATGCCGATCTTCTGGTGGGGCCTGATCCTGATCATGTTCTTCTCGGTCAGCCTGGGCTGGACCCCGGTTTCCGGGCGTATCGACCTGCTCTACGACATCGAGCCGCGCACCGGCTTCATGCTGATCGACACGCTGCTGGCTGACGAGCCCGATGCGTTCTTCGACGCCCTGCACCACTTGATCCTGCCGGCCATCGTGCTCGGCACCATCCCGCTGGCGGTGATCGCGCGGATGACCCGTTCGTCGATGCTCGAAGTCCTGCGCGAAGACTACATCCGTACCGCCAAGGCCAAAGGCCTGTCGCCGGCGCGCGTGGTATTTGTCCACGGCCTGCGTAATGCGCTGATCCCGGTACTCACCGTGGTCGGCCTGCAAGTGGGCACGCTGCTGGCCGGTGCGGTCCTGACCGAAACCATCTTCTCGTGGCCCGGCATCGGCAAATGGCTGATCGAAGCCATTGGCGCTCGGGACTATCCCGTGGTGCAAAACGGCATCCTGTTAATCGCCTGCCTGGTGATTCTGGTGAACTTCGTGGTGGATATCCTCTACGGCTTCGCCAACCCACGCATCCGTCACCAGCGCTGAGATCATGACCATGACCACACCTACTTCCGCGGTAGCAGTCGATCAAAGCCTGCTGTACCCGTCCCCGTACAAAGAATTCTGGCAAGCCTTTTCCAAGAACAAAGGCGCCGTTGCCGGCCTGCTGTTCATGTTGCTGGTGGTGTTTTGCGCGATCTTCGCCCCTTGGGTTGCGCCGCATAACCCAAGCGAGCAATACCGCGACTTCCTGCTCACCCCTCCAGCCTGGCTGGAAGGCGGGCAGATGCAGTTCCTGCTCGGCACCGACGAACTGGGCCGTGACCTGCTCTCGCGCCTGATCCAGGGTTCGCGCCTGTCCTTGCTGATCGGCTTGTCGTCGGTCGTGATGTCGCTGATCCCGGGCATCCTGCTGGGCCTGTTCGCCGGGTTCTTCCCGCGCATGCTCGGCCCAACCATCATGCGCTTGATGGACATCATGCTGGCCCTGCCGTCGCTGCTGCTGGCTGTCGCCATTGTCGCAATCCTCGGCCCTGGCCTGATCAACACCGTGATCGCCATTGCGATCGTGTCGCTGCCCTCGTATGTGCGTCTGACCCGTGCTGCGGTGATGGGCGAGCTGAACCGCGACTACGTAACGGCCGCCCGCCTCGCTGGTGCCGGCCTGCCACGCCTGATGTTCATCACCGTGCTGCCCAACTGCATGGCGCCGCTGATCGTACAGGCGACCTTGAGCTTCTCCTCGGCGATTCTCGATGCCGCGGCCCTGGGCTTCCTTGGCCTTGGAGTACAACCGCCAACCCCTGAGTGGGGCACCATGCTGGCTTCGGCCCGTGACTACATCGAACGCGCCTGGTGGGTCGTGAGCCTGCCGGGTTTGACCATTTTGCTCAGCGTGCTGGCAATCAACTTGATGGGTGACGGCCTGCGCGATGCGCTGGACCCGAAACTCAAGAACGCCGCCTGAGGAGATTCCCATGTCACTGTTAGAAATCAAGAATCTCAACGTACGCTTCGGCGACGCGACCGCCGTGCCGGTGGTCGATGGCCTCGACATTTCGGTCGACAAAGGCGAAGTACTGGCGATCGTTGGCGAGTCGGGCTCGGGTAAATCCGTGACCATGATGGCGCTGATGGGCCTGATCGAGCACCCCGGCATCGTCACCGCCGACGCCCTGAACTTTGATGGCAAAGACATGCTCAAGCTGAGCAACCGTCAGCGCCGCCAAATCGTCGGCAAAGACCTGGCGATGGTGTTCCAGGACCCGATGACCGCGCTGAACCCCAGCTACACCGTGGGTTTCCAGATCGAAGAAGTGCTGCGCCTGCACCTGAAAATGTCCGGCAAGCAAGCGCGCAAACGTGCGATCGAACTGCTCGAAAAAGTGGAAATTCCGGGCGCGGCCAGCCGTATGGATGCCTACCCGCACCAACTGTCCGGTGGTATGAGCCAGCGTGTCGCAATCGCCATGGCAATTGCCGGCGAGCCGAAACTGCTGATCGCTGACGAACCGACCACTGCGCTGGACGTGACCATTCAGGCGCAGATCATGGAGCTGCTGCTGGCCCTGCAGAAAGAGCAGAACATGGGCCTGGTGCTGATCACCCACGACCTGGCCGTGGTGGCTGAAACCGCACAGCGCGTGTGCGTGATGTACGCCGGCCAGGCCGTGGAAGTTGGCCAGGTGCCGCAGCTGTTCGACATCCCGGCGCACCCGTACAGCGAAGCGCTGCTCAAGGCGATCCCCGAGCACAGCCTGGGCGCCACGCGCCTGGCCACGCTGCCGGGTATTGTTCCCGGTCGTTATGACCGCCCGCAGGGTTGCCTGCTGTCGCCACGTTGCCCGTATGTGCAGGAATCCTGCCGTGCCCAGCGGCCTGGCCTTGACCCGAAAAGCAACAGCCTCGCGCGCTGCTTCTACCCCTTGAACCAGGAGGTGGCGTAATGGCCGTCGTTCTTACCGCCCGCGACCTGACCCGTCACTACGAAGTCTCCCGTGGCCTGTTCAAGGGCCACGCGCTGGTACGCGCGCTTAATGGTGTGTCGTTTGAACTGGAAGCCGGCAAGACCCTCGCCGTAGTAGGCGAGTCGGGTTGCGGCAAATCCACCCTGGCCCGCGCGCTGACGCTGATTGAAGAGCCGTCGTCCGGCTCGTTGAAAATCGCCGGCCAGGAAGTCGCCGGTGCCGACAAGGCCCAGCGCAAGCAATTGCGCAAAGACGTGCAGATGGTGTTCCAGAGCCCGTACGCCTCGCTGAACCCTCGGCAGAAAGTCGGTGATCAACTCGGCGAGCCGCTGTTGATCAACACCAACCTGTCCGCCGCCGAACGCCGCGAAAAAGTGCAGGCGATGATGAAGCAAGTGGGCCTGCGCCCCGAGCATTATCAGCGCTATCCGCACATGTTCTCCGGTGGCCAGCGCCAGCGTATTGCCCTGGCACGCGCCATGATGCTGCAACCTAAAGTGCTGGTGGCGGATGAACCGACCTCGGCACTCGACGTATCGATCCAGGCCCAGGTACTTAACCTGTTCATGGACCTGCAACAGGAATTCAACACCGCCTACGTGTTCATTTCCCACAACTTGGCAGTGGTGCAACACGTTGCCGACGACGTGATGGTGATGTACCTAGGCCGCCCGGTGGAAGTGGGCCCCAAGGAAGACATCTACGCTCGTCCGCTGCACCCGTACACCCAGGCGCTGCTGTCGGCCACCCCGACCATCCACCCAGACCCGAACAAGCCGAAGATCAAGATCGTCGGCGAACTGCCCAACCCGCTGAACCCGCCATCTGGCTGCGCGTTCCACAAGCGCTGCCCGTACGCGACAGCACGTTGCAGCAGCGAGGAGCCGCTGTTGCGGCCGCTGGATAACCGCCAAGTGGCTTGCCACTACGCGGAGCAGTTCGTGGCCTGAGCCTGCGTGCAACAAAAATGCCCTGGCGATAACGCCAGGGCATGACAGGTGTTCTACAAGCCCTTCCCATCAGGTTGCGCATCAGCCTGTTGGGAGGGGCTTTTTTTTGGCTGATCACCACCCGCATTTGATCAACAAATCCCCTTCAGTATTCGAAACCAATCTAACTGCCTGTCAGTTCTCACAGTAGCCAGCCACGGCCTTTTGCATTGTTATGAGCTCACCCCCTTTATCCAATGGACGGGTAATCGCTCATGACAACATTCACTGTTTTTTTCTGCGGCACTGGCTCAACCAAGTTTGACGATACTCACGCCAGTTATTGGAACGGTGAGTTGATTTCCACGCTGGCGCAAAACACTCAAAGCGTCAGTAAGGAGTTTGCCGAATGGATCGTTATCGACGGCCCCGGCAGCGGCAACTTGCAAGCCGATGAAATGTTCTCCGAGTCTGGCAATTATCTTCAATTAAAGGGCACCGCCCTGGGCTCTGGCTGGGAAGAAAATGTGGCTCACGCGGTTAACATCATGAAGGGCACGTTTACCTGGCAGCGCGAAAAACTGACTGAGGAAAACTACACCCAACTGCAAAAAGCCGGCATTCCAATTGAAGACGTCAAAGTCACCGGCAGTTGGTATTGGCGCACTTACGATTACGGTACGCGCAAAGTAACGCAGCAACAGTTGCAAGAGCAGATCATCAAGACCTTTCGAAAAGACGGGATCATTCCCACGCGCGTCAACCTGGTCGGTTGGAGCCGCGGCGGGATCAGCTGCCACATGCTGGCCAACGCCATGCTCAATGACAGCGTCTTGAAGAATGTGCCGGTCAATATCTTCGCTGTCGACCCGGTTCCCGGGCTCTTGAACTTCCAGAGCAGTCGAGTAACGCTCGGCAGCAACGTTAAAGAGTACGTCGGTTTTTACGCCAGGGACGAGCGATCCTCCGGATTCGCGTGTGTCGTACCCGCCTTTGATACAAACACCCATGTTCATATCTATCCAATGCCCGGGCGCCACGCGACCTTGGTGGGTAATGCAGCCCCCGACGGAAACCAGGGTGCAAAGGTATATGCCGAACCCGGCGAGATTGTTCGTCACTTTGCAGAAACTTGCCTGACGCGATGGGGGGTGCGCCTGGAAAAGAAACTCAACCTCACGCCCGGCCAGATTAATGACCGTCTTACCAAAATGAATAATGATTTGAGCGGGTACGTGGCGATGCGAAATACGGTCTACACCACCCGTACGTCCACAGCCGGTGAGCGCAGCATTACCAAGGGCAGCAGTGATATGAAATTCACCGCAGCGAGCAGTACCGATTACCTGCCAGGACAGGGACTTTCAATAGACAAGATAGTGAACAGCGACTACTTCAACGATATCGCATGATTCAAAGGGGGGCGGGTTTAACGGTATACAGCCCTCCCGTCAGGCGGTGCATACCTGACGGGTGGGACTGTACTTCAGGCCGACTCAGGTATCGCTGTCACCTTGATCGCTATCATCGTCATCCGGGGCTTGCTGGTCGTCATCATCCTTGGAACCGCCTTGGTCCTCATCGCCTGGCTCGGCTTCCGACTTGGCCAGTTGCAGTCCCTTGCCCTGCGCTGTCTGCACCGCCGAAAAGCCCGTCTGACTGCCCTGCACCGGGTTATGCGCCCAGGCCGTCGACATCCCCAACGACAACAGCACCAGCACTTTTATCAACAGCACTACACGTTGAAAAATACTCATGGTCGATTTCCGTCCAGTCAGTAGATGAATCCTGCACGACAGCGTTTTACCGTCGCCAGGTTAGAAGCTAGTCCCAATGCCGGGTTTGCGCCAGGCTTCAGGTGTCGCCATCGTCGTAGGTGTCGCTGTCCTCGCCTTCGTTATAGGGGTTTTCCGCATCCTCCTTGGGCGCGGGCTGGGCTTGGGGTTGCCAACTGCCGGAGTTGACCTCGTTCTGCTTTTTCTTGGTCACCGGGCCGGTGTCTTTCCATTGGGGCGTGCCGGTGTCGGCCAACGCCGAGGTGCATGCCAAGGCGGTGGACACACCCAGGGTGCCAAAAAGCACCAACCAGATAGCCCGTTGAGTTATACGCAAGGTAGCCTCCAGATCCGTCGGTGAATGGGTGAATTATTTGAAACGCTAGACCGGATGCGGATATCTCGCCAATTCATCGCCTTGTGGAGATCAAAATGTGGGAGTGGGCTTGCTCGCGAATGCGGAGTGTCAGTCACTGAATATGTTGACTGATACACCGCATTCGCGAGCAAGCCCGCTCCCACACTTAGAATATCGGCGCCCACAAAAAAGGGCGAAGCCATGACAGCTTCGCCCTTTTTGTGCCGCTCAGACCTTAATGGTGCTCACGGGTCGCGCGGAATTTCACATCCGGCCAGCGCTCTTCCATCAACGCCAGGTTCACCCGGGTCGGGGCCAGGTAGGTCAGGTGACCACCGCCGTCCACTGCCAGGTTTTCCACAGCCTTGTTGGAGAACTCTTCCAGCTTCTTCTTATCGCTGCAATCGATCCAGCGCGCGGAGTACACGGTGATTGGCTCGTAGGAGCATTCGACCTTGTATTCCTCTTTCAGGCGGCTGGCGACCACATCGAACTGCAGCACGCCGACGGCACCGAGGATGATGTCGTTGCTGCGCTCGGGGAAGAACACCTGGGTGGCGCCCTCTTCCGCCAGTTGCTGCAGGCCCTGGCGCAGTTGCTTGGATTTGAGCGGGTCGCGCAGGCGTACGCGGCGGAACAGTTCCGGGGCGAAGTGCGGGATACCGGTGAAGCCCAGCACTTCGCCCTCGGTGAAGGTGTCGCCGATCTGGATGGTGCCGTGGTTATGCAAGCCAATGATGTCGCCGGCGTAGGCTTCTTCGAGCTGTTCACGCTCGGAGGAGAAGAACGTCAGGGCATCGCCGATGCGCAGGTCCTTGCCGGTGCGCACGTGGCGCATCTTCATGCCTTTTTCGTATTTGCCGGAGCAGATACGCATGAAGGCGATACGGTCGCGGTGCTTGGGGTCCATGTTCGCCTGGATCTTGAACACAAAGCCGGTGAATTTTTCTTCAACCGGTTCCACCGTGCGCTCATTGGCAACCCGGGCCAGAGGTTTCGGCGCCCAGTTCACGACGGCGTCGAGTACGTGGTCGACACCGAAGTTGCCCAACGCAGTACCGAAGAACACCGGCGTCAGTTGGCCGTCGAGGAATTCCTGCTGGTTGAACGCGTGGCAGGCGCCCTGCACCAGTTCCAGTTGATCGACGAAGCGGTCGTACTCGTCACCCAGGTGGGCGCGGGCTTCGTCGGAGTCGAGCTTCTCGATGATCTTGACGTCGGTGCGCTCGTGGCCGTGGCCGGCGGTGTAGACAATGATGTAGTCGTCGGCCAGGTGGTACACACCCTTGAAGTCGCGGTAGCAACCGATTGGCCAGGTGATCGGCGCAGCCTTGATCTTCAGGACGGCTTCGATTTCATCGAGCAACTCGATCGGGTCGCGGATATCGCGGTCGAGTTTGTTGATGAAGCTGACGATCGGCGTGTCTCGCAGGCGGCAAACGTCCATCAGCGCGATGGTACGTGGCTCAACGCCCTTACCGCCGTCGAGGACCATCAAGGCCGAGTCCACCGCCGTCAGGGTGCGGTAGGTATCTTCGGAGAAGTCTTCGTGGCCCGGGGTGTCGAGCAGGTTGACCATGTGGTCGCGATACGGGAACTGCATGACCGACGTGGTAATGGAAATACCCCGTTGTTTTTCCATTTCCATCCAGTCGGAGGTGGCATGGCGGTCCGATTTGCGGGATTTCACCGTGCCGGCCACTGCGATTGCCTTGCCCATCAGCAGGAGCTTCTCGGTGATGGTGGTTTTACCGGCATCGGGGTGGGAAATAATGGCGAAAGTGCGGCGTTTCGCGACTTCGGCGGCCTGGTGGGTCATGGGAAATCGCCTGGCAGGTGAGTCAAAAAAGGGCGGCGAGTATAGCGCAAACCCAGGGAGCCAGACCACCGTTCACCCGATTGGGGGTGGCTAAATGCTGCCAAGTGTGGAACCTTTTAAAAGGTAGAGACGTCCACTCCCCTGCTATCGCACTCGTACCAGGGGCTGAAAAATCAGCAAGTTAGCCTGACGAGGCTGCGCTCATGGCTTGACCTCATGTCGTCTAACCGGCATTGGCAAGCTGCATTTCGCGACCACATTCGCCGACAGCCAGGAATGGCATTGCCGCTCGGAAATGTGGACGCCGACAGAAGAAAAAAAGGAGTCCGCCTGTGGCTATTCGCTATGGCAAAGGGCTGATAGGAGGAGCGGTTGTCGTCGCTCTCCTGGCCCTGCTGGTCCACTGGATCGGCATCAACACGATCGAACTGTACCGCGACGATTTGTTGTTTTACCTGCAAGCACACCTGATCCTCGTTCTTGTCTCCATGCTGGCCGCCCTCGTTGTAGGCATCCCCGCCGGTATCCTGCTCAGCCGACCGAACATGGTCGGGCGCGCAGAACGCTTCATGCAGATCTTCAACATCGGCAACACCGTCCCGCCCCTGGCCGTACTGGCCATCGCCCTCGGCGTCCTCGGCATCGGCAGTGGCCCGGCCATCTTCGCGTTGTTCCTCGCCTCGTTGCTGCCCATTGTGCGCAACACCTACGAAGGCCTCAAAAACGTTCAAGGCTCGTTGAAAGAAGCCGCCACCGGCATCGGCATGACGCCGCGCCAGGTGCTGTTTCGCGTGGAATTGCCCAACGCCGTGCCGATCATCATCGGCGGTGTGCGCGTGGCCCTGGCGATCAACGTCGGCACCGCACCGCTGGCGTTCCTGATCGGTGCCAACAGCCTGGGCAGCCTGATCTTCCCCGGCATCGCCCTGAACAATCAGCCGCAACTGCTGCTCGGCGCCGCGTGCACCGCGCTGCTGGCATTGCTGCTTGACGGTCTGGTGACCATGGCCAGCCGCCTCTGGCTGGAACGCGGGTTGCGTCCGTCTTAAGGCTTGGCAAAGGAATCGACATGAAAAAGTTAAGCTTGATATTAGGCTGCGTCCTGCTGTTGGCAGGTGTTGCGCAAGCCGCCGAAAAACCCGTCATCCGCATCGGCGCCCGCGTGTTCACTGAACAGACGCTGCTCGCCGAAATCACCTCCCAGTACCTGCGCACCAAGGGTTACGACACCCGCGTGACCGGCGGCCTGGGCAGCAACCTGGCGCGCAGTGCCCAGGAAAGCGGGCAACTGGACCTGATCTGGGAATACACCGGCGTGTCGCTGGTGGCCTACAACCATGTGGACGAGAAGCTCGACAGCGAACAGTCTTACGCCCGAGTCAAAGAACTCGATGCGAAAAAAGGCCTGGTCTGGCTCTCCCCGTCGAAATTCAGCAACACCTACGCATTGGCGTTGCCGGAAAACGTGGCCAAGGAATTCCCGCAGATCAACAGCATCAGCGACCTGACCCAAGCCCTGGCCGAGAAAACCAAAGGCACGCGCCTGGTGGCCCTGGACACCGAGTTCGCCAACCGTTCCGACGGCATGGCCGGCATGGTCAAGCTGTATGACATGAACCTCACGCGCAAAAACACCCGGCAGATGGACGCCGGCCTGGTCTACACCGCGCTGCGTAATGGCCAGGTGTTTGCCGGGTTGGTCTACACCACCGACGGTCGCCTGAACGCCTTCAAATTGAAGCTGCTGGAAGACGACAAACACTACTTCCCGGACTACACCGCCGCGCCGGTGGTGCGTCAGGATTATCTCAACGCTCACCCTGAACTGGCCGCCGACCTGAAACCACTGGCCGCGCTGTTCGACGACGCAACCATGCGCCAGCTGAACGCGCGGGTCGACGTGGACCATGAAAGCCCGTCCGCCGTGGCCGCAGACTTCCTGCGCCAACATCCCATCAGCCAATAAGAGGAGAAGACATGGAATTTCTGAACGCCTTTTCCCATCTTGATTGGGCCCAGGTCCTGCACCTGACCTGGCAGCACATCACCCTGGTCGGCATTGCCGTCATTCTGGCAATCGTCGTGGGCGTGCCGCTGGGCGTGCTGATGACGCGCTTCCCGACCCTGGCCGGCCCGCTGCAAGCCAGCGCCACCGTGCTGCTGACCGTGCCGTCGATCGCGCTGTTCGGCCTGCTGCTGCCCTTCTACTCCAAGTTCGGCCAGGGCCTGGGGCCAATGCCGGCGATCACCGCGGTGTTCCTCTACTCGCTGCTGCCGATCATGCGTAACACCTACCTGGCCCTGACGGGCGTGGAACCGGGCATTCGCGAAGCCGCCAAAGGCATCGGCATGACCTTCGGCCAGCGCCTGCGCATGGTTGAACTGCCCATCGCCGTGCCCGTGATCCTCGCCGGTGTGCGCACCGCCGTGGTGATGAACATTGGTGTGATGACCATTGCCGCCACCATCGGCGCCGGCGGTCTGGGTGTACTTATTCTGGCTTCCATCAGCCGCAGCGACATGTCGATGCTGATCGTTGGCGCCGTGCTGGTCAGTCTTCTGGCCATCTTCGCCGACCTGCTTCTGCAATGGCTGCAACGCTCGCTGACTCCAAAAGGACTGCTCAAATGATCGAACTTCAAAACCTGACCAAGACTTTTCAAAGCAACGGCAAAACCGTATCTGCCGTGAACGACGTAAGCCTGACCGTCAATGAAGGCGAGATTTGCGTGTTCCTCGGCCCCTCGGGTTGCGGCAAAAGCACCACGCTGAAAATGATCAACCGCCTGATCAAGCCCACCTCGGGCAAGATCCTAATCAACGGCGAAGACACCACCGACCTGGATGAGGTGACCCTGCGTCGCAACATCGGTTACGTGATCCAGCAGATCGGCCTGTTCCCGAACATGACCATCGAGGAAAACATCGTGGTGGTGCCCAAGCTGCTCGGCTGGGACAAGCAGAAATGCCACGACCGCGCCCGCGAGTTGATGAGCATGATCAAGCTGGAACCCAAGCAATACCTGCATCGCTACCCGCGTGAACTGTCGGGCGGCCAGCAACAGCGCATCGGCGTGATCCGTGCCCTGGCGGCCGATGCACCGCTGCTGCTGATGGACGAGCCGTTCGGCGCGGTGGACCCGATCAACCGCGAGATGATCCAGAACGAATTCTTCGAGATGCAGCGCGCGCTGAACAAGACCGTGATCATGGTCAGCCACGACATCGATGAAGCGATCAAGCTGGGCGACAAGATTGCGATCTTCCGCGCCGGCAAGCTGCTGCAGATCGACCACCCGGACACGCTGCTGGCGCATCCGGCTGACGAGTTCGTGAGCAATTTCGTCGGCCAGGACAGCACCCTCAAGCGCCTGCTGCTGGTGAAAGCCGAAGACGCGGCGGACAACGCCCCGTCGGTGAGCCCGGAAACCCCGGTGGCCGAGGCGCTGGAGCTGATGGACGAAACGGACCGTCGCTACGTGGTGGTCACCTGTGCCGAGAACAAGGCGCTGGGTTATGTACGACGTCGCGACCTGCACCGTCAGACCGGTACGTGCGGCCAGTACCTGCGCGAGTTCAACGCCACGGCCGCGTACGACGAGCACTTGCGCATCCTGTTGTCGCGCATGTACGAGTTCAACCGCTCGTGGTTGCCGGTGATGGACGCGGAGCGCGTGTTCCTCGGTGAAGTGACCCAGGAGTCGATTGCCGAGTACTTGAGTTCCGGTAAGTCGCGTGGGGGCAAGACCAGTATTGTTTCCCCTGCCGAGACTGCGCTGGCCTGACCTGAAATAACACAGCGCAACAGGTGGGAGGGGGCTTGCGCCCGATAGCGGTGGATCAGTGACTGATGAAGTGACTGACACACCGCCATCGGGGGCAAGCCCCCTCCCACATTTGCCCGTTGGTGAGTCAGGGAAATCCCACCGATTTGGCCCTCCCGGGGAACATCAATCCGTCACACCGGTCGGTTACATAAGTAGCTGCACGCGGTCCTGCGACGAACGCGTGCAAAAACGCGACATTTTTAGTTGATCTATGGCCCCTCACGTCCTAAAGTTCGCGCCGAACGTCCATGCTGGAAACGATCCATCCGGCTCAAGTACTGACGACGAGACAGCAAGGCCAAGGGAAGCGGTTATTCCCGTGGCCTTTTTGCTTTCGGCGACATGCCTTGGGAAGTAGGCGAACCAAAGTGGGGATACGGAGGACGTTCATTTGCACCCATTGATCAAATTAGTTTGCCCTTAGGAGTTCCCAGCATGTCGATCAACGTCGAAGATTATTTCGCGCGCGCCACTTTTGACAAAATGAAGGCGTTCGCCGACAAGCAAGAAACCCCGTTCGTGGTGATCGACACCGCGATGATCAGCCAGGCCTACGATGACCTGCGCGCCGGTTTCGAATTCGCCAAAGTCTATTACGCGGTCAAGGCCAACCCTGCCGTCGAGATCATCGACCTGTTGAAAGACAAGGGTTCGAGCTTCGACATCGCCTCGATCTACGAGCTGGACAAGGTCATGGACCGTGGCGTCAGCCCCGACCGTATCAGCTACGGCAACACCATCAAAAAATCCAAGGACATTCGCTACTTCTTTGATAAGGGCGTGCGTCTGTTCTCCACCGACTCCGAAGCCGACCTGCGCAACATCGCCAAGGCCGCGCCGGGCTCGAAAGTCTATGTGCGTATCCTCACCGAAGGCTCGACCACGGCTGACTGGCCTTTGTCGCGCAAATTCGGCTGCCAGACCGACATGGCCATGGACCTGCTGATCCTCGCCCGTGACCTGGGCCTGGTGCCATACGGCATCTCTTTCCACGTCGGCTCGCAGCAGCGCGACATCAGCGTGTGGGACGCGGCGATTGCCAAGGTCAAAGTGATCTTCGAACGCCTGAAGGAAGAAGACGGCATCCACCTCAAGCTGATCAACATGGGCGGTGGCTTCCCGGCCAACTACATCACCCGCACCAACAGCCTGGAAACCTACGCCGAAGAAATCATCCGCTTCCTCAAGGAAGATTTCGGCGACGACCTGCCGGAAATCATCCTGGAGCCGGGCCGTTCGTTGATCGCCAACGCCGGCATCCTGGTCAGCGAAGTGGTGTTGGTTGCGCGTAAATCCCGCACCGCCGTCGAGCGTTGGGTATACACCGACGTGGGCAAATTCTCCGGCCTGATCGAAACCATGGACGAAGCCATCAAGTTTCCGATCTGGACCGAGAAGAAAGGCGAGATGGAAGAAGTGGTCATCGCCGGCCCTACCTGCGACAGCGCCGACATCATGTACGAGAACTACAAGTACGGCCTGCCGCTGAACCTGGCGATTGGTGACCGTTTGTACTGGCTGTCGACCGGTGCGTACACCACCAGCTACAGCGCCGTGGAATTCAATGGCTTCCCACCGTTGAAGTCTTACTACGTGTAAGCAATTCGCACACAAAAAACCCATGACATGTCATGGGTTTTTTTATCGGTTAGCAAAGGCTCGCGGCGCGCTGTTGGTAGGCCTCGGCCATTGCACGAATCTGTGGGTCAGTGGCTGCGGCCAACGCAGCGTGGGCCGTTCGCAAAAACTTCAGATTGCCGCCCGCCAGCGCCTTGCGCAGCCACGCCAATGCCTCGTCGATTCGGCCTCGGTCAGCCAATATCGCGGCATAACTGAACTGCCCGCGAAAATCCCCGCCTTCGGCTGAGCGCCGATACCACTCGACGGCCGCCTCAAAATCCCTCGGGCAATAGTGGCCGTCTTCCAAATAACGCCCCACAAGGTTCATCGACTTGGCGTGGCCCTGCTCTGCAGCCAGCCGATAAAACCCCAGCGCTTGCGGTCGGTCTTCGTCGACACCACGACCGGTGGCCAGCAGGTTGGCATAGTTGTATTGGCCCCAGTCCAACCCGGCCTCTGCCGCCAGGCGATACTCCCGCGCAGCTGCCACCTCATCTACGGCGCAGCCCCAGCCATGTTCCAGGCAACGCCCGGCCATATTGCGTGCCATCAACTGCCCGCCGTTGGCGGCGATCTGGAACCAGCGCAGCGCCAGCGCTTCATCGCGCGCAATGCCGCGCCCTTCCAGCAGGATTTGTCCCAGCAAGGCCTGGGCATCAACCACGCCCGCCTTGGCTGCCATCAAAATCGCCTGGGCGGCGCGCACCGGGGAATCGTCGAGCATGCTTTGCAGTTGCTCGACGTTGAGCACTTCTTCACGGCGCAATAAAAAGCCCATGTCAGACCTCGACCCAGCGGCGCAACAGGTTGTGGTACGTGCCGGTGAGCTGGATCAGCGCTGGATGGTCAGGAACATCGCGGGTCAGTTGCTGGATGGCGCCGTCCATCTCGAACAGCAAGGTGCGCTGGCTGTCTTCACGCACCAGGCTTTGGGTCCAGAAGAACGAAGCGTAACGCGCGCCACGGGTTACGGCGTTGACTTTGTGCAGGCTCGAACCTGGGTACAGCACCATGTCGCCGGCCGGCAGCTTGACCCGCTGCAGACCAAAGGTGTCCTGGATCTCCAGCTCGCCACCGTCGTATTCATCCGGATCACTGAAAAACAGTGTGGACGACAGATCGGTCCGGACCCGTTCATGGCTGCCCCGCGCCTGGCGCACGGCGTTGTCGATGTGGAAGTCGAAACTGCCACCGGCCGTGTAGCAATTGAGCAAAGGCGGGAAGACCTTGTGCGGTAACGCCGCTGACATAAACAGCGGGTTTTTCCACAAACGCTCGAGCATCGCCGCGCCAATTTCCTTGGCCAGCGGGTGGCCCTCGGGCAATTGCAGGTTGTGTTTGGCTTTGGCGGACTGATGCCCGGCGGTGATTTTACCGTCGGCCCACTCGGTGTTTTCCAAGGCTTGGCGAATGCGCAGCACCTCCTCGCGAGAGAACAGGCCGGGAATGTGCAGCAGCATGGGGCGGTACCTGAAGGCAGAGAGGCGCCAATGGTATTGATTCTTATCCGCCCTGTAAAACGCGGGAGACGAACGAGTTCGTAAAAACCGTAAGCAAAAAGTGTAAAGAATGTAAATTCAGTGCGAATAGTAATGTATCGCAATTGATAGAAACTCTTGTTGACCCTATATTCCGCGGCCTTACAACCTTGGGGAAGGGACACGTCAATGTCGCGCACACTGCTAAAAACACCAGCCAGTTCACCACGCATGCTGGCTTCGGCCATCGGCGTCGCACTCAGCGCCAGCTCTGCCGCCCAATTGGCGCAAGCGGCCGAAAGCACCGAACACAAAGGCGAGCGCAACAGCATCTCCCTGGGCGCCACCAGCATTACCGGCCAGGAGCAGGACAACACGTCCTACCAGGTGGAAAAAGCCGCTTCGCAAAAGTACACCGCGCCACTGGTAGACACCCCGCGTTCGGTGACCGTGGTGCCGCAACAAGTGCTCAAGGACACCGCCGCCACCTCGTTGCAGGACGCCTTGCGCACTGTACCGGGCATTACTTTCGGTGCCGGTGAAGGCGGCAACCCTCAGGGCGACCGTCCGTTCATTCGCGGTTTTGATGCCCAGGGCGACACTTACCTGGACGGCGTGCGCGACACCGGCGGCCAGAGCCGCGAGATCTTCGACATCGAATCGATTGAAGTCAGCAAAGGCCCGAACTCCTCGTTTGGCGGTCGGGGTTCGGCTGGCGGCAGCATCAACCTGGTGAGTAAAACGCCACAGGCGCGCGACTTCACCAACGGTGGTTTCACCTACGGCTCCGACCAGACCCGCCGCTACGTGCTCGACGTGAACCGCCAGTTCCTCGACAACGCCGCGTTCCGCTTGAACCTGATGAGCCACGAGCAGAACGTGGCTGGCCGCGATGTCATCGACTATGACCGCTGGGGTGTAGCACCGTCGCTGACCTTCGGCCTGGGCACGCCGACGCGCGTCAACTTCAGCTACTACCACATGGAAAGCAACGACCTGCCGGACTCGGGCATTCCCTACGGCTACAGCTCGCCGACCGCCACTGCCCACGGGCACGACAAACCCACCGATGGCGGCGACAGCAACAACTTCTACGGCTTGAAAGACCGCGACTTCCGCAAGACCCGCGCCGATATCAGCACGTTCTCCATCGAGCACGACCTGAACGACGACATGACGCTGAAAAACACCCTGCGCCATGGCAGCACCGGCCAGGACTACGTGCTCACTCAGCCGGACGACAGCCAGCGCAACGTCAGCCGTTTCGGCACCGTGTGGCGCCGTGCCAACACGCGAGTGTCGACCACCGACACCACCACCAACCAGACCGACCTGTTCGGCAGTTTCCAGCTGGCGGGCATGAAGCACTCGTACTCCACCGGCCTGGAATTCACCGGCGAAGAAACCCGCGTCAGCGGCTACACAGTCAGCCCGAACGCCAACCCGACCTGCACCGTGGCCAAAGGCAGCCTGGGCGGGCAGTGCACCTCGCTGAGCAACCCGACGCCGGATGACGCCTGGACCGGCAGCGTCGCGCGTAACTACTACGGCACCAACACCAAGGCCACCAGCCGCGCCGCCTACGTGTTCGATACCCTTGAGCTGGACCCGAAATGGCTGTTGAACCTCGGCCTGCGCTACGACACCTTCGACACCGAAGCCAACACGAACGCCGCCGCGGGGCGCAGCAAAATCAAGGACGACAGCCAGTTTTTCAACTGGCAGGCGGGCCTGGTCTGGAAGCCGCTGGAGAACGGCAGCATTTACACCTCCTACGCCACCTCGGCATCGCCTGCCGGCGGCATGGTCGGTGAAGGCCAGGAAACCAACGGCTTCGTCACCGGCATCAACACCAGCGACCTGAAACCCGAAGAAACCGTCAACTACGAGCTGGGCACCAAGTGGGACCTGTTCCACAACCGCCTGTCCCTGACCGGCGCGATCTTCCGTACCGAGAAGAAAAACACGCGCATTCTGGTGGACTCCAACACCTACGAAACCGCGGGCGAATCGCGAGTGGACGGCATCGAACTGTCCGCCAGCGGCAAGCTCACCGAACAATGGCAAGTGTTCGCCGGCTACAGCTACCTGAAAAGCGAGCTGGTTGACCCCGGCAAAAACGGCAACCGCCAGGGTGTCGTCACTGCCGGTTCCAACAAGGGCAACCAAATGCCCAACACGCCGAAAAACACCTTCAGCCTGTGGACCACCTATGACATCACGCCAAAGCTGACCATCGGCGGCGGCGCGTTCTACGTCGACCAGGTTTACGGCGACGCGGCCAACACCGTTTACGTGCCGTCGTACACGCGCTACGACGCCATGGCCAGCTACAAGCTGACCAAGAACGTCGACCTGCAACTGAACGTGCAAAACCTGACCGACAAGACCTACTACGACAAAGCTTACGCGGCGCACTTCGCCAACCAGGCGGCCGGTCGTACGGCGTTGTTGACCACCAGTTTCCACTTCTAAACGCGGCCCACTTCTGGCCCAAAGCCCCACGCATCGGATGCGTGGGGCTTTTGCGTGTAAAACAGAATATTTCTCGTTAGCCCACGGCATAATGCGCGCCGTGACTTATATATCCAGATGAGCGAGGCGGTCCGACGTGTTGAAGAAAACCCTGTTCCAGTTGCACTGGTTCTTCGGCATTACCGCCGGGCTGGTGCTGGCATTGATGGGGATCACCGGGGCTGCGGTCTCGTTTCAGGATGAAATTCTGCGCGCGCTCAATCCGACCGTCTTAAGCGTCGAAAAACGCGAAGCCGGCGTGCTGCCGCCTGCCGAACTGGTGCGCAAGCTGGAGGCCACCGAAGGCAAGACCGTGTCGATGCTGTGGGTAGAAAGCGACAGCGGCAACGCCGCGCGCGTGTTCTTCACCGCACCACCGGGCGAGCGGCGTGGCCAGATGCGCTACTTCGACCCGTACACCGGCAACTACATGGGCGACGCCGTCGGCCAGGACGTGTTCGGTTTCATCTTGCAGCTGCACCGCTTCCTGGCGGCTGGCGATACCGGCCGGCAAATCACCGGCGCCTGCACGCTGATCCTGGTGTTCTTCTGCCTGTCGGGCCTGTACCTGCGCTGGCCGCGCCAGGTGGCAAGCTGGCGCGCCTGGCTGACGCTGGACTGGCGCAAAAAGGGCCGCAGTTTCAACTGGGACCTGCACTCGGTGTTCGGCACCTGGTGCCTGCTGTTTTACCTATTGGCCGCGCTCACCGGCCTGTATTGGTCGTATGACTGGTACAACCAGGGCGTAACCAAACTGCTCTCCGACGCCCCGCAAAATGAACGCATGCGCAAACGCGGCCCGCCGCCCGAAGGCCCGGCGCCCGTGGCCGACTACGACGCGATCTGGAGCAGCATCTACGCCAACGCCGGCCCCGGCTTGAGCGCCTACAACATCCGTATGCCGGCCGTCGCCGGGCAGCCGGCCATTGTGTATTACCTGCTCAAAACATCGCCGCACGACCGCGCGCTGAACCAGATCAACCTCGACCCGGCCACCGGCGAGGTCAAGTCCCATGACCGCTACGCGAGCAAGACCTTCAAGTCGCAATTGCTCACCAGTGTCTACGCGCTGCACACCGGCAGCTACTTCGGCCTGGTAGGCCGCATCATCCTGACCGTCAGTGCGCTGTGCATGCCGCTGTTCTTTATTACCGGCTGGCTGCTCTACCTCGACCGCCGCCGCAAAAAACGCCAGGTCCGCGATGCCCGCAAAGGCCTCGGCGCCAACCACAGCGACGCCCCGGCATGGCTGATCGGCTTTGCCAGCCAGAGCGGCTTTGCCGAACAGCTTGCATGGCAGACAGCCGGGCAATTACAGGCCGCCGGCCTGCCGGTGAAGGTGCAGCCGTTGGGCAGTGTCAGCCAGCAAGACCTGTGTGAGTCAGAACATGCACTGTTTGTGGTCAGCACCTTCGGCGACGGCGAAGCGCCCGACAGCGCCCGTGGTTTCGAGCGCAGCGTGCTCGGCCAGGACCTGTCGCTCAAAGGCCTTAACTACTCGGTGCTGGCCCTGGGTGACCGCCAGTACGAACACTTCTGCGGCTTTGCCCGGCGCCTGCATTTCTGGTTGACCCATCAAGGCGGCAACCCGTTGTTCGCGCCTGTGGAAGTCGACAGCGGCGATACCGAAGCGCTGCTGACCTGGCAACAGCAACTGGGCCAGCTCACCGGGCACGCGCCGGCATCCGCCTGGCAGACCGCCCAGTACGAAAACTGGACCCTGACCCGACGCACCCTGCTCAACCGCGATAGCGTCGGCTCGGACATTTACTTGCTCGGCCTCACACCGCCTTCGTCACACACCTGGCTGGCCGGCGACCTGGTGGAAATACTGCCGCGCAATTGCCCGTGGGCCATCGAACACTTTCTTGCCGGCCTGGGCCTGGCCGGCAGCGACGGCGTGTTGATCGACGGCCTTGCGCAAACCCTCAACCAAGCCCTGGCCACCCGCCAACTGCCGGACAACCGCGCGCACTTGGTCGGCCTGCACGCCCAGGCACTGGTGAACGCCCTGGTGCCCCTGGGCATGCGCGAATACTCCATCGCCTCGATTGCCAGCGACGGCGTGCTGGAGTTGATCGTGCGCCAGGAACGTCACCCCGACGGCAGCCTGGGCCTGGGTTCCGGCTGGCTGACCGAACACGCCGCCCTCGGTTCAAGCATCAGCCTGCGCCTGCGTCGCAACAGTGGTTTCCACCTGCCAGAGGCGCCAGTGCCGCTGATCCTTTTGGGCAACGGCACCGGCCTTGCCGGCCTGCGCAGCTTGCTCAAGGCGCGCATTGCCGCTGGTCAGCAGCGCAACTGGCTGCTGTTTGGCGAGCGCAATATCGCTCACGACTACCTGTGCCAGGACGAGCTGCAAGGCTGGCTGGCCAGCGGCGATCTGGCCCTGCTGGACCTGGCGTTTTCACGCGACCAGCCAGAAAAAATCTACGTACAGGATCGCCTGCGCGAGTCGGCGGACGTGCTGCGTCGATGGCTGGCAGACGGCGCGGCCATTTATGTCTGCGGCAGTTTGCAGGGCATGGCAACGGGCGTGGACCAGGTGCTGCATGAGGTGCTGGGCAGCGAAGCAGTCGAGCGCCTGATCGAGCAAGGGCGCTATCGCCGGGATGTGTACTAAGCCCTCATAAACACCGAGGATCAAATGTGGGAGCTGGCTTGCCTGCGATGCAGGCACCTCGGTGTATCAGTGACACCAGGGTGATGCAATCGCAGGCAAGTCAGCTCCCACAGTTTTTAAGTGCATTGCAGGTCAGGCCGGCTGCAGTTTTTGCTCAAACACGGAGACCCCATCCAAGTCGCGCAAAATCACCGTCAATTCCGCCGTCTGCCCATCAATCTGCACCTCACCAAAAAACTGAAACCCGGCCAGCGGCGAGGTGTTCTGCGCAGGCGGCGCCTTCTCGAACACCACCTGCGGGCCAAAGGTTTTATCCAACGGGTTGGGCCCAAAACTCCCTGCATTCAAAGGCCCGGCCACAAACTCCCAGAACGGCTCGAAATCCTGAAACGCCGCCCGGTCGGGGTGGTAATGGTGCGCCGCGCAGTAGTGCACATCCGCCGTCAGCCACACATGGTTACGCACCTGCTGGGCACGCAAAAACCCCAACAGTTCGGCAATCTCCAGCTCACGGCCCTGGGCCGGGCCAGGGTCGCCGTTGGCAATCGCTTCCCAGCGCGGCACGCCAGGGCTGACCTCGCCGTCAGGCACGCCAAGGCCGATGGGCATGTCGGCGGCGATGACCTTCCATTGCGCCGTTGAGGCCTTGAGTTCGCGCTTGAGCCAGTCCAGTTGCTCACGGCCCATGAACGGTTTTTCGCCTCCCAGGTTGTCGTCGTTGGGGCCACGGTAACTGCGCATGTCCAGTACGAACACATCCAGCAACGGGCCGTAACTGAGCTTGCGATAGATCCGCCCGCCGCCATCGGCGCTTTGCCGACGCATCGGTGAATACTCCAGCCAGGCCTGACGTGCGCGGCCGACCAACGTGTTGATGTCCCTGGTCTGATAGCGCTCATCGAGTTGCTTGCTCGGCGACCAGTTATTCACCACCTCGTGATCGTCCCACTGCCAGATCTGCGGCACCTCGGCGTTGAAGCGGCGCACGTTTTCGTCGAGCAGGTTGTAGCGGTAATTGCCGCGGTACTCATCCAGGGTTTCGGCGACTTTGCTCTTGGCTTCGGTGGTGATGTTGCGCCAGATGCGCCCGTCTTCAACGCTCAACTGCGCCGGCACCGGGCCGTCGGCGTAGATGGTGTCGCCGCTGTGAATAAAGAAGTCCGGCAGGCGCAGGCGCATCGCTTCGTAGATGCGCATGCCGCCAATGTCCGGGTTGATACCAAAGCCCTGGCCGACGGTGTCGCCGCTCCACACAAAACGGATGTCACGGCGTTGTTGCGGCACGCTGCGCAGGTGGCCGAACCACGGCTCGCTGGCGACGCCGGTCTGGGCGTCTTCAAAATGCACGCGGTAAAAGATCGACTGGTCGACCGGTAACCCCGTGAGTTCGACGCGGGCGGTAAAGTCGGTGCGGCTGTCGGCCAGTGGCGAGATGAATTTTCGCGGGTTGCTGAACACGCTGCGGGTGTCCCATTCCACCACCATCTTGGCCGGGCGGTCGCTGCGGCTCCAGATCATCGCGCGGTCGCCCAGCAGGTCGCCGGACTGCACGCCATCGGTGAGTTGCGGCCGGTCCTTGACCGACGCGATCACCGCCGGCGCCAGGCCCGGCAGCAGCAGGCCGGCGCCGACGGCTTGCATCACGCGGCGACGGCCGAGATCGAAGTGGCTCATGCAGGTGCCCTCTTGAGTATCAAAAGGTCAACTAAAGCACGCGGGGATGAAGCGGATGTGACACCGACTCGGCAACTCTGAAGCGCCAAATGTGGGAGCGGGCTTGCTCGCGAAAGCGCAGTGTCAACCAACGACTGCATTGACCGGCACACTGCTTTCGCGAGCAAGCCCGCTCCCACATCTTTGACCGGTGTCAGGCCTTTCCTGCAGCTACGGTGAGTTCCACCGCCTCAGGGCGCTTGATCAGCGCATACACCAACCCAGTCAACAGGCTGCCGGCAACAATCGCCAGCAAGTACACCAGGGCATGGTTCATCGCATTCGGAATGACCAGCACAAACAGGCCACCATGAGGCGCCGCCAGTTTGCAGCCGAAGTACATCGACAGCGCGCCGGTCAAGGCGCCACCGGCGATGCTGGCCGGGATCACGCGCAGCGGGTCTTTGGCCGCAAACGGAATCGCGCCTTCGGAAATAAAGCACAGCCCCAGAATCATCGCGGCCTTGCCGGCTTCGCGTTCGGTCTGGGCGAACTTGCGCCGCGCCAGGAACGTGGCGATGCCCATGCCAATCGGCGGCACCATGCCTGCGGCCATGGTCGCGGCCATCGGCGCGCCGCTGGAAGCGGCCAGCAAGCCGACGGAAAACGCATACGCCGCCTTGTTGATCGGCCCACCCAAATCGACGCACATCATGCCGCCCAGGAGGATGCCCAGCAGCACCGCATTGGTGGTGCCCATGGTGCTGAGAAAGTCGGTCAGGCTGGTGAGCAGCCGTGCGACTGGCGGGCCGACCAGATAAATCATCGCAAGGCCGGTGAACAAACTCGCCAGCAATGGAATGATCAGGATCGGCTTGAGCGCCTCCAGGCTCTGCGGCAATTTCACCGCGCGGGTGATCAACTTGACGCAATAACCCGCGAGGAAACCGGCGAAAATCCCGCCTATAAACCCCGCGCCCAGCGTGCCCGCGAGCAGGCCGCCAATCATGCCCGGCGCGAGGCCGGGGCGGTCGGCAATCGAGTAGGCGATATAGCCCGCCAGCAGCGGCACCATCAGCATAAAGGCCTGATCGCCGACGGTTTTGAGTGCCGCCGCCAAGGTGCCTTTTTCTTCAAAGGCATGAATGCCGAACACAAACGACAAGGCGATCAGGAGCCCGCCGGCCACCACCATCGGCAACATGAACGACACACCGGTGAGCAGGTGTTTGTACACGCCGGTCTTTTCCGATTTTTTCGCCACCGCGCTGCCGGCCGCACTTTCCACTGCGCCTTCGGCCAAGGCTTTGTTGAGCGTGGCTTCGGATTGCTTGAGGGCAATGCCGGTGCCGCAGCGGTAAATCTTCTTGCCGGCGAAGCGCTCGGTGGCCACTTCAATGTCGGCCGCCAGCAACACCACGTCGGCATTGGCGATAGCCTCCGGGCTCAAAGGCGTGCGCGCGCCCACCGAGCCTTGGGTCTCAACCTGCAAGTCGTAGCCCAGGCGCTTGGCGGTTTGCTGCAAGGCTTCGGCAGCCATAAAGGTGTGCGCTACGCCGGTGGGGCAGGCAGTGACCGCGACGATACGCGGCGCGGTGCTGGCTGCCTGCTGCGTCGCCACATAGACCTCAGCCTCTGCGGCGCCGCGGCGCAATACTGCGTCTACATCCGCCAACGCCTGGGCCGGCGTGCTCTGGAACACGCGCTTGCCGACAAACCGCTGCATCTCCACCGGCGTGCTGCTGACCAGCAGCACCCAATCGGCGTCATCGAGCGTGGCCTGGGACAACTGGCGCTCCGGGTGCTGCACGTCCACCACTTCGACGCTGGTGTGCAAGCCCTGGCGCTGCGCGGCAGCGTCCAACAAGCGGGCGCACAGCACACTGGTGACCATGCCGTTCGGGCAGGCGGTAACAATGGCTAATTTCATCACAAACCCTCTTATTGTTCTGTCAGCGCGCGCACATGGACGCCGCTTTCGAGACGCGCCAACTGCGCGTCATCGCTGATGCCAAACCCGATCTGTGTGACGGCCATCGCGGCAATTGCCGTGGCGCGCCGCAAGGTGGTTTGCGGCAGATCAACCCTGAGCAAACCGTGAAGCATCCCGGCCAGCAGCGAATCGCCGGCGCCCACCGTACTGGCGACGCTGACCTTGGGCGGCGTGGCGTGCAGCGCGGTGCCCGGGCTGAACCAGTTCACGCCGTCGGCACCGTGGGACACCACCACATGTTCCACGCCTTGAGCGTGCAACCGCTCGGCGGCCTGGGCCTGTTGCGCGATGGAGTCCGTGGCGCAATCCAAGGCCTCGGCCAACTCTTCAGTGTTGGGCTTGATCAGCCACGGGCCCGCCTGCAAGCCGGCGCGCAAGGCTTCGCCGCTGGTGTCGAGGGCGACTTTCAAACCGAGGCTTTTCAGGTGTACCAGCAAGCCCTGAAACCACTGCGCGCTGATGCCGCGCGGCAAACTGCCGGCAACCACCACCGCGTCGTGCCCCGGCGCAATCAGCGTCAGTTGATTGAGTAACGCCTGCTGGGCCTGCTCACTGACCTGCGGTCCCGGTGCATTGACGTCGGTAACCCGGCCGTCCTGCTCGGCGATCTTGATGTTGCTGCGGGTTTCGCCCGGTACGCGAATAAACGCGTCGGTAAAACCACGCCGAGCGATCAACGCCTCGAAGGCTTGCGGATTGTCCTCACCGAGAAAGCCGCCGACGGTGACGTGATGACCAAGGTCCGCCAACACTTGGGCGACATTCACACCTTTGCCGGCGGCGTGGGTCAGCAGGGTTTCGCTGCGGTTGACCGCCCCCGGCTCCAGGCGTGCCAGGCGTACGGTAAGGTCCAACGCCGGGTTCAGCGTCAGGGTCAGAATCTTTGCCATTTACACGGCCTCCACTAGGGCTCGCACTTGCGCGGGCGAACCCACCGCAAGGGCTTTTTGCGCCAGGCTCTGGGCCTCGCTCAGACTGAATTCGCGTACCCGCGCCTTCACTTCAGGAATGCTGCGGGCCGACACGCTCAACTCATCCACTCCCAGCCCGATCAGCACCGGCACTGCCAGCGGGTCCGCCGCCAATTCGCCGCACACGCCGACCCACTTGCCATGGGCGTGGGCAGCACGCACGGTGATGTCGATCAGTTGCAACACCGCCGGGTGCAGGCCGTCGGCCTGGGCCGACAGCGTCGGATGGCCGCGATCGATAGCCAGCGTGTACTGGGTCAGGTCGTTGGTGCCGACGCTGAAAAAGTCGACTTCCTTGGCGAGTACCGGCGCGAGCAAGGCGGCGGACGGCACTTCGATCATGATGCCCAGCTGCAAGTCGGCGACCGGGATTTCCAGGCGCAGGCGCTCGGTCATGTCCCGGGCCGCGCGCCATTCATCGACGCTGCCGACCATGGGGAACATGATGCGCAGCGGTCGGTTGTCCGCCGAGCGCAGCAGCGCACGCAATTGCGCTTCCATGATCTGTGGGCGTTGCAAGGTCAGGCGAATACCACGCACACCGAGGAAGGGGTTTTCTTCCTGGGCGATCGGCCAATACGGCAGCGGTTTATCACCCCCAACATCGAGGGTGCGCACCACCAGCGGGCGACCGCCCAGGCCGTCGAGTACGCGGCGGTATTCGGCCTCCTGAGTGGCTTCATCCGGCGCTTGTGGATGAGCCATGAAAATCAGCTCGGTGCGCAGCAGGCCGATGCCTTCGGCGCCCTGCTCCACCGCGCCGGCAACACCGGCGCTCTCGCCGATATTGGCGAACACTTCCACGGCGTGACCGTCACGGGTCAACGCCGGTTCGTGGCGCTGCGCCGAAGCCGCTTGCAGGCGCTGCTCGCGGGTGTCGCGCTCAACGCCAGCGCGTTGCAAGGTGGTGGCATCGGGGTCGACATGCAGGCGACCGCGCTGGCCATCGAGCAACAACGACGTGCCGGACGCGAGCAGCAACACCGCCGCGCCCGCGCCTACCAAGGCGGGAATGCCCAGGGCCCGCGCGACGATGGCGCTGTGCGCCGTGGCGCCGCCACGCGCGGTGAGAATGCCGGCGACACGGGCCGGGTCCAGACGCGCGACGTCGGAGGGGCCGACTTCGTCCATCACTAAAATGTAGGGTTCGCTCGGCTCCTGGGCGGTTTCAACGCCGCACAATTGCGCCAGTACCCGACGGCCGATGTCGCGCAGGTCGGCGGCACGCTCGGCGAGCAAGGCATCCTGCAACGACTCCTGCTGTTTGGCGGCGGCCTCGATCACACTCATCCACGCCGCTTCGGCGCTCTCGCCCTGCTTGAGGCGGGTGTCGACTTCGTCGGTCAGTTCCGGGTCGTCGAGCATTTCCTGGTGGGTGATGAAGATCTCGCGGATGGCTTTGGCCTGGCTGCGTTCGATCAGGCCCTGGATATCGCGGCGCACATCGGCCAGGGCGCTCTGCAGGCGCTGGCGCTCAATGGCCGAGGACTCGCCGCGAAGGGGGTAATCGAAGACGTGCTGAATCTGGATATGTGCAGGCCCGATGGCAATGCCCGGCGCGGCAGCGATGGCCTGGATCTGGCTGCCGGCTGCGGGCGCGCTGATGGCCGGTTCGCTGTCGACGGTGGCGGGCTGGGCACTTACGGTCGGCAGTGGCTCGACCTCTTCGCCCAGACCCTCTTCTACCGCCGCGAGCAACGCAGGCAATGCATCGCCGGCAATTGTCGGTTCAGCGACAAACTCCAGCACCTGGCCGCGACGGGCGCCAAGGCTCAGCAACTTGCTCAAACTTTTCACCGACACGGCGCCCACCGGGCCATCCACCAGGCGCACGCGAATATCGCCGTCAAAACCTTTCGCCAATTGCGCGAGGATCTTCGCCGGCCGCGCATGCAAGCCATGGGCGTTGGCCAGGGTGACGCGCACGCTGGGCCAGTCAGGCGGCAGTTCGCCGCCGAGCACTTCGAGCACCGCGCGGCTGCTGGTGGCACGGCCGAGTTCCTGGCCGCGCCCTTCAATGAGCAACGCACACAGGCGTTCGAGCAAACTCTGGTGCGCTTCGCCGAGGCTGGCCAGGCAAAACAAACCGTTGAGCGGCTGGCCGAGGTAACGCATGGGTTTGTCCGGCGTGACGAACGCAAGGCCCGGACGCTTGACCGTCTGCTCGCTGTGCAACCACCACAGGCCATCGCCCAGCGGCAACGCGTCGACCTGCTGCAACACGGCAGCAAAACCATTGCTCACGCAATCAGCCTGGCGCAGCAGACGTGCGCCTCGCCAGACAAGCTCTTCGAAGTCATCGGCGGACACGCCAAGGCTGATCATTTGCGCGTCCAGCGCCAGTTCCTGCGGCGCGCCTTGCAGCAGCTTCAGTAAGGCGTCAGCCGAACCGGCACGGCGCAGCGCCTGGCCCAGATCGGTTTCACCGAGGGCGCGGGTCAGCAATTGCAGCAAACGCAAGTGTTCATCGGATTTGGCGGCAATGCCGATGGCCAGGTAGACGATCTGGCCATCACCCCAGTCCACCCCTTCGGGGAACTGCAGCAGGCGCACGCCGGTGGAAAAAACCTGGTCGCGGGTTTCGGGGGTGCCGTGAGGGATGGCAATGCCTTGGCCGAGAAAGGTCGAGCCTTGGGCTTCACGCGCTTGCAAGCCACTGAGGTAACCCTCGGCGACCAGGCCGTCGGCCACCAGTTTGTCAGCGAGCAGGTGCAAGGCAGCAGATTTATCCACAGCCACCTGGCCCATGGATATCTGCTCTACAGTGAGCTCAAGCATGCCGTTCTCCTAGTTAGTGCGGTGGGCGCACTAGGTATTGTTTTGAATAAATCAGCGGGGCTGCGTTCAAAAATAGCTGACTGAGTGGTCAATTGGCAGTAGCCACTAAGTAGCGAACGTCGTAAAAATACGCTGGCTGAAACGTTTAATCTAGAATTTATGGCAGATTACGCGCTAATTATGCAAGCTTGAAGCGCCACTCGGCGCTTGAGCTCGGCCAATAGTCGTGTGCAGTAATCGGTTACGATTGGACAAAATGTCGGGGCAAGCTCTAAAAAACAAGGAAATCCCGGTTTGAAACTCAGTGATATCGCACGTCTGGCCGGTGTGTCCGTGACCACCGCAAGCTACGTCATCAATGACAAGGCCGCGCAACAACGCATCAGCAGCGCAACCGTCGAACGGGTGCGCGCGGTGGTTGAAGCCCATGGCTTTACCCCAAACCCTCAGGCGGCCGGGCTGCGCAGTCGGCACACGCGCACCTTGGGCTTTATCCTGCCGGACCTGGAAAACCCCAGTTACGCACGGATCGCCAAATTATTGGAACAAGGCGCACGGGCGCGCGGCTATCAGTTGCTGATCGCCAGCTCCGACGATGAGGCCGAGAGCGAGCGCCAATTGCTGCAGCTGTTCCGCGCGCGGCGCTGCGATGCGCTGTTTGTGGCCAGTTGCCTGCCGGCCAGCGATGACAGCTACCGTGAGCTGCAAGCTAAAGGGCTGCCAGTGATTGCGATCGACCGGGTGATGGAAACGGAGCAGTTTTGCTCGGTAGTCAGTGATGACCGCCAGGCCTGCCAGCAGTTGACCAGCAGCCTGCTGCAACCGTTGCCCAAACAGATCGTGCTGATCGGTGCGCGTCCCGAGCTGGGCATCAGCCAGGAGCGCGCCGCCGGTTTTCATGAAGCGCTGAAAGGCTTCACGGGTGAGGTCATCGTCGAACAGGGCGAGGCCTTCAGCCGAGATTGCGGCCGACAGCTGATGGAGCAACTTCTGCAACAACTGGGGCATTTGCCTGACGCGGTGGTGACCACTTCGTACGTGCTGCTGCAAGGTGTGTTCGACGCGCTGCAGGACTTCCCGCTCAAATCCCGGCCGCTGCGCCTGGGCACTTTTGGTGACACCCAGTTGCTGGACTTCCTGCCGCTGCCGGTCAACGCCATGGCCCAGCAACATCAGCTGATTGCCGACACCGCCCTGCGCCTGGCGTTGGCCGCCATCGAGGAAGAACAGTACCAGCCGGGCGTGCACGCCATCGGCCGGACCTTCAAGCAGCGTATTCACGAGACTTGAGCGTGGAGCTGATCGACACCCATACCCACCTGGACTTCCCGGACTTCGACCATGATCGCCGGCAAGTCCTCGCCCACAGTCGCCAACTCGGCGTGCAGCGCATGGTGGTGTTGGGCGTGTATCAGCAAAACTGGCAACGGCTGTGGGATCTGGTGCAGGAAGACGAAGGCTTGTTCGCCGCCTTCGGCCTGCACCCGGTGTACCTCGATGAGCATCGCCCCGCCGACCTGACAGAGCTGGGCGACTGGCTGACGCGCTTGAAGGGCCACCGGCAACTGTGCGCCGTCGGTGAAATCGGCCTGGATTACTTTCTCCAACAGCTGGACCGCGAGCGCCAGCAGCGCCTGTTTGAAGCGCAGCTGAAACTGGCGGTGGACTTCCAGCTCCCGGCGTTGCTGCACGTACGCCGCAGCCATGCAGCAGTGATCGCTACCCTCAAGCGCATTCGCCTGCCACGCGGCGGCATCATCCATGCGTTTGCCGGCAGTTTTGAGGAAGCCCGCGAGTACATCAAGCTGGGTTTCAAACTCGGCCTGGGCGGTGCCGCCACGTGGCCGCAGGCGCTGCGCATGCACAAAGTACTCGCGCGATTGCCCCTAGACGCGGTGGTGCTGGAAACCGACTCGCCCGACATGGCGCCCGCCATGTACCCAGGCCAGCGCAACAGCCCGCAACACCTGCCGGACATCTGCGCCGACTTGGCCGAACGCATGGCGATCAGCCCATTACTGCTGGCCGAGACGAGCACACGCAATGCGCGCGAGCTGTTCAACTGGTAGCGGTTTGACCGCCTGTAAGTTCAATGTCAGCCGTTGCCGATGGCGGGCGTAACGCAACACGAGAAAGTGCATCAGCACCGCCACCAGCGAAACGTTGAGCTGCCCGACAACGCTGAGCAACCCGACCCACTCAGCCACCAGCGCCACAATCAGCACCGAGCAGGTCAATACCACCATGCTCGGGGCCACCATGGCCCAGTGGTCCAGCGCCTTGAACTGGCGCAACTGCCTGGGGCATATCAACTGCAGGGTGCGTTGGCAATAGGGGCATTCGAAGGGCTCGTGGATGGCAATCGCATTCACTTGCCAGGGCTTGAGTTCAAACGTGATGTCGCAATGGGCGCAATGCCCTTTGATCCCCATGGCAGTGGCCATCGCTGTGCCTCCCTTGAACCGTGACGGGTTGAAACAAATTCTCACCCATTCAGGCATTCAAAAAAGGCACACACAGAAATCAGGACGGGCACCACGGCCTCCAAAGACCAAGTCCTACGCGCCTGCCCTACACACGAAACGCGCCGATCAATTGCTTCAATTCGACGACTTGCACCGACAGCAGCCGACTGGCCGTTTCGGTCTGATGCGCGCCCTCGGCGGCATGCTCGCCCGCACGATTGATGGCAACGATGTTCTGGTCGATATCGTGGGCAACGGCGGTTTGCTGCTCCACGGCCGCGGCAATCTGCTGGTTCTGATCGACGATCATACCGACGGCGCCCAGGATATTTTCCAGGGCTTGCTGGACCTTTTCCGACTGCCCCACGGTGCCATTGGCCATGGCATGGCTAGTGCCCATGGCCTTGACGGCCGCGCCGACACCGCTGTGCAGTCGGCTGATCATCTGTTCGATTTCTTCAGTGGACTGCTGGGTGCGTCGGGCCAGGGTGCGCACCTCGTCGGCCACCACGGCAAAACCGCGGCCCTGCTCGCCGGCGCGCGCCGCCTCAATCGCGGCATTCAGCGCCAGCAGGTTGGTTTGTTCGGCGATGCTCTTGATCACCTCGAGCACGCCACTGATCGACTGGCTGTCGGTGGCCAATTGGTTGATGACCTGCACTGACGCCTCTATCTCTGACGCCAGGCTCGCGATGCTGCCCTGCTGGGATTGCACCAGGCCCCGGCCGCTGACGGTTTCGTCGTTGACGCTGTGGGCACTGCTGACCGCCGCCGCCGCACTGCGCGCCACTTCCTGGGCGGTGGACGACATCTGGTTCATGGCCGTCGCCACCTGCTCGATCTGGCTGCGCTGCCCGGAAACCGCCTGGTTGCTGTGGGCCGACACGGCTTGCACTTGACCGGCTTGCAACTCGACCTGGCTGACGGTGTGACCGACGCGCTCGATCAAGTCATGAATCCTGGCCACCGTGCCGTTGAATACCTGGCCCAACTCCCCGAGTTCGTCGCGGCTGTGGGCAACAAAGCTGACGGTCATGTCGCCGCCCGCGACCTTGTCCATCATCGCCCCCAGGCGACGCAACGTGGTGCGGGTCGACGCATAGAAACCGGCATACAAATAAAAGATCAGCACAAACACCGCCACCAGCGCCGAGATCAGCACCACCATGTGCGTGCGTTTTTGAGCCAGACGCTGCTCAAGTTGCCGTTCGAGAAACGTCAGGGTCGCTTCATTGAGTTGGTAGGTTTGAGCCATCAACTGGCTGACGCTTTGATAAAAACCCTGCCACGGCGCATCGAGGGTTTCGGCCATCACCACCTGCTCTTCAAACAACTCGCTGCCGTGCTTGAGACTCGCGCTGCTGGCCGTCGCCAGAGGGTCGAGCGCCGTATGCGCGGCGGTGCTGGCGCCCAGTGCGTCCTGCAACTTCAGGGCGTACTCGGCCTGGAGTTTTTCCAGTGTCGCAGCAGTTCATCAAAGCGCGTACTGGATGATGAATTCAGAAACCCCTGGCCCAAGGAGTACGCGCCCATGGCCCGCCCTTCACCCAGGGTTTGGGTGACTTGCGGGGTCACGCTGGTGACCAGGTCGCTGAGTTGGCGCAAATCGCCCTGAGGGTCACGGCTCAAGCCGGACTGGCTGGCGATGATCTGGCTGAGCATCTGGGCCTTGTTGAGCAATTTGCCAATCAGCGCGCTTTTGCTCAGCAGCGAGGTTTCCTGTTGCTGAGCGTTGAATGCGGCGATCATCTCGTCGCGCTTGCCATCAAAAACACGCGTGTGCTCAGGGTCGCCGGTCATCGCGTTGAGGCCTTGCAGGCGGCTCAACACGCTCTGTTCCAACGCACTGATCTTGCCCTCCAGATCACCGGCCTTGCCGGACTGCCCCAGCACCGCGTTGATCTGCACCTGGTTATTGAGGGTTTCCAGGTCACGGCGCAGCGCCAGGCTGCGGCCGAGCAGATCGAGGCTTTGCAGTTCGATGCGAGTGCCCTGCCATTGCGACCAGGAATCACGCACCAGGAAATAGTTGGTGGCCAGCATCGGCAGCAGGAACAGCACGCTGATCAGGCTGAATTTCATGCCGAAACTCAAGCGGTTCATCAGCGCGACGGCGGGATAGAGCAAGCTCTTCACAGGTGAACTCCCTTTCTATTATTTTTATTGAGGCGCAGGGGCGCACCGGCAGATAGCCACTATTTGGCGCTCTGTCTGTATAGCTCAATTTGAAAGGGAGTTTTGTAACGTAAGGTTAACGAGCTGTGGTAAGCGGTTTTTTGTGGCGTGGCAGCAAAGTCCCTCGCCACAAAAACCCGGTCGTCTGGCCAGCTACGGCAGTACGGTCCAGATCGCAAACCCGGCATACCACAGCACCGCCGCGCGCAGCAGCAGTTCCCACAGCCGATCCAGGCTGTTGATACCCTCAGGCCCCACCACGGGCGGTGGGATTTCAGCCGCCGCCAGGCCGACTTTTTCTACCAGTTGTGCAGCGCTGATGTCCCAGCTCAACAACTCATGCAACATCACGCGCCCAACCGCGACAAAGTTACCCACCAGGGCAAAACTTGCCGCCAGAAGGCGCACCGGCACCCAGTCAAACGCGTGACGCAATTGCCCGGCACGCTCGGCGACCTGCGGGTTCTGGCTGTATTCGCTGGCCAATGCCAATAGGCGATACGCCAACGCCGCCACCGGCCCCAACAGGAAGTACCAGAAGATCACTGCAAAAAAGCTTTGATAGGCCTGCCATAGCAAATGGCCTTGAAGGCGCTCCAGCAGTTGCTCGCCATTGTCAGCCACCACCTTCAGGTCTCGTTCGGCCACATGCTCGGCGGCCTGCAGGTCACCGCGTCGCCATGCATCGCGAAATGGCCCAAGCCCAGCCAGCAGATCGCCGCGCCCGAGGCTGTAAATCACCACCAGCAGATGCACCGGCAGCGCCAGCAGGCCATAAGCCACGGGTTCCAGCACCAACAGCAACAACGCCAGCAAGGCCACCGGCAGTAACACCAGCAGGACAAGAATCAGCCAGGGCCGCTTCCCCATACGCGGGCTGGATTCCAGCTTGGCCAGCTCACGCAACCATCCACCGTCGCGTTGTAACCGCTGACGCAAGGCCGAGAACTTCTCGATCCAGACCGCCAACACCAACACCAGGAAACTCATCGTGCGTGTCCTCCATCCTGCAGGGCGCTGCGAAAGCGCGTCCAATCAAAAGCCGGGCCCGGGTCGGTCTTGCGACCCGGTGCGATATCACTGTGACCACAAATACGCTGCCGGGTGATGTCTGGATAAGCCGCCAGCAGCTGTCGTGTGAGGTCAATCAGCGAAACATACTGAGCCTCGGTAAACGGTAGCTCGTCCGTCCCTTCCAGCTCGATTCCCAGGGAAAAGTCATTACACACCTCGCGCCCCTCGAAGCTCGATATCCCGGCATGCCAGGCGCGGTCCAGGCACGACACAAATTGCGTCACGCTGCCGTCGCGCTCAATCAGAAAATGCGCAGACACCCGTAGGTCGGCAATGCCTTCAAAGTAAGGATGTTGCGTGACATCCAGGCGATTCTGGAAAAACTCATGCACCTTGCCAGTGGCAAACTGTGCCGGTGGCAGGCTGATGTTATGCAGCACCAACAGTGAGATCTCGCCGGCGGGGCGCTCGTTGAAGTTGGGCGAAGGGCAATGGCGAATGCCCTGGCACCAACCGCTGGTGGGGTCCAACTGCATACGGGTTCCTTGATTGAGACGAGGTGTTACCAGTATGCCGCGTTCAGGCCTGCGGTTGCGATCACTTGCCGCGATTGAGTTGACGCAGGTTGCCCACCACACACGCCAACGCGCGGTCGAACAGCAGCCCGTCGTCCAGGGTACGCAGGGCTCCGCGCTTGAACGCCATGGCCAACTGGTCGGCACTTTTCTCCAGGACTTTGAGCCCGGTGCGGCTGACAAAAATGTAGCTGTTGGCCGGCGCCATGATCGCCGTCAACTTGCAGCGCAACGCTGTGGTTTCGTCCTGCTGGAACTCAAACCAGCCACCAACGCGCAGCTGGTGAGCCTTGAGCAGGTCCGGGTCATCGCTCGGCAAGGGTTGCAGTGAATCAGGCAACCCGACACTGAACGAAAACGGCTCACGCACTTTGATCAGCGCGTCGATGCATTCGCCTTCGGCAGACTGAACATGCATGGCTTGCAACTGAACAAAAAACTCACGGGTGCTGAAAGGGTCGAACGCCGCGCTGGTCAAGCCGTTGCGCAACGCCGTGAGCAGCCCGGGCAGTTGCTCCAGCAGGTGCCGGCCGGCCTCGGTGTCTGTCTGCAGACCCACACTCCAGATCAACTCGTCCATGGTGCGCACGCCCGCCTGCCACTGCACCGATTGTTCGCCGTGCTTGAGGCTGGCCAACAACAGCACCTGGCTCCACGCCTGTTGCAGAAAGCGCACCACCGATTGCGGCAAGACCTTGCCGAGCAAGCGCCGATTGAGCAGATCGGCCACACGTTCACGTGCGGCTTGCGTGCGTATGCGCCCTTCTTCGGCCTCACGGGTGTGTTGTTCAAGCAGCGCGCTACGGCGTTGTTCATCCGAGGTGAACGCAGTGAACTGCGCCAGCAGTTGGGAAAAAATCGTCAGGTCTTCGACGAAGTCATTCAACAAACACTGCACCACTTGCTCAATATGCAGGTACAGGCTGTCGCGCTGATAGTCATCGTGCGGGCTCCAGCCCATGGCAGCCGAGGCGATTTCATTAAGCAGTCGACGTGCCGGGTGGCTGGCGCGGCTGAAGAGGCTCTTGTCCAGCACCGCCACTTTCAACATCGGAATCTGCAAGCGCGCGATCAAGCCCTTGAACGCATCAGGCACGGTGCGATCGTTGAGGATGAACTCGAACAGCAAGGCGACCAGATTGATCACATCTTCATCGGCGCCTTCCACCACACGCGACTTGCCACTCTTGACGCTGACGCGGGTCAACAGTTGTTCAAGCTGGTTACGCAGGTCGAAATCGTCTTCGGCCTCAGGTTCTGGCACATATTGTTGCAAGTGCGAGAGCAGGCGCAGCAGGTCGCGCGAGGCAATGGGTTGCGGTTCGGCGCAGGCTTCCAGGGTAGGCGCCACGCTGCCACGCACCGCCGCCAACAAAACCTGCAGGGCGGCGAAGGCTTGCTGGCCGTTCTCATCCTGGGGCGGGTCGATGGTTGGCGGGTTGCCTTCACGCTGCTGGTCACGGGCGGCACGCCCGCCAGGCCGACGCGAGGGTACCGCCTTGAGTTCGGGCAAAACCCCGGTGGCGACCAGCAACTGATTGGCTTCGCCGAACAATTGGTCGGCGTCACTGAGCACGTACTTTTCAAACAGTTTGAGCATGATCAGCTTGACGCGAATCTCTACGCCCAGGCTGCGCCCCGCGCGCAGAAAGAACTCACACAGCAGCGCCGGACCCAACGGGTTGTCGCGCTCGCTCAGAGGCTTGCCAAGCAATGCACTCAGGCGCGCGGTCAGTTGGCCCAGCGCCAGGCCATCGCGATGTCGCACCCGGCCGAGCATGGCCTCCAGCGCAACGGCCTTTTCCAGTTCGTCGCTGGACGTGCCGCGCGCCGCCTCATACGACACCACCGGCACCAAATGCGGCTCGCCTGGCTCTGCATGGCCCAGACTGGCGAAAGCGGCAAACAGCTGCTCCATGAACACGCGTTCAAAATTTTTGCGCTTGAGGCGCAAGTCACGCATCGCTTCAAAGAAGATGTGATGGTCAACGTTACTGCGAGCCTTGTCGGCCATTTCGAACAGCGTGTCATCGGCGTTATCGAACAGTTCCTGCAGACCTTGCTGCAACTGTTGAGCAGCCTTGTCGCGAACCTGCAGCAACACCACCGGCAGGCGCGCAAGCGGCGATGGCGTGGCGTGCGCCTTGTTGATTGGCACCACCTTTCCGTCAATGTGCATCCTGGCCTCCTGAAACGGCGGTGTTGGGGTGGGGAACTATCAGCTACAGGCCCCGATGGGGGCTGCGAAAACCGGTTATCACCAGGACGTCAAAGCTATGACGCCAATTGTAAGGCGCGGGATTATCTTGCAAATGAGGGTAGTTGCGCCAGCAAACTCTGCCATTGCTGTGTAAATGAGTGTTGAGTCTGGGTTCACAGCCGCGCTGCCCCTATAATCCGAGGCACTTTGTTTGTGGAGCCTGTTATGCCGAATCTCCGTCTTGCCGACCTCACCGCCGAAATCGAAGCCAACGTGCGCCGTGCACTGCTGGAAGATATCGGCAGCGGCGACATCACTGCGCAACTGATTCCGGCCGAACGGCTGGCGAAGGCTACGATCATCACCCGCGACGCGGCCGTCATCGCCGGTACGGCCTGGGTCGATGCAGTGTTCCGCCAGCTTGATCCGCGGGTCGCGGTGCATTGGCAGGTTGCCGACGGTGAGCGTGTCAGCCCCAACCAGGCGCTGTTCCACCTTGAGGGCCCTGCCCGCTCACTGCTCAGCGGCGAACGCTGCGCGCTGAATTTTCTGCAGATGCTGTCAGGCGTTGCCACGCGCGCTCAGTACCTGGCGGATTTCGTCGCCACGACTCAGGTCAAGCTGCTGGACACCCGCAAAACCCTGCCGGGCCTGCGCCTGGCGCAGAAATACGCGGTGACCTGCGGCGGTTGTCATAACCACCGCATCGGGTTGTATGACGCATTCCTGATCAAGGAAAACCATATCGCGGCGTGCGGCGGGATTGCGCAGGCGATTACCGCCGCGCACAAGATCGCGCCGGGCAAGCCGGTGGAAATCGAAGTGGAAAGCCTGCAGGAACTGCGCGAAGCGCTGGCGGCGGGCGCCGACATCATCATGCTCGACGAATTGAGCCTGGATGACATGCGTGAGGCCGTGCGCCTGAATGCGGGCAAGGCCAAGCTGGAGGCCAGCGGCGGGATCAATGAAACCACGCTGCTGCCCATCGCCCAAACCGGAGTGGACTACATCTCCATCGGCGCAATGACCAAGGATGTGAAGGCGGTGGACTTGTCGATGCGGCTGAGCATCTGACGTTTTAATGCAGGCGCCGGCAAGCCGGCGCCTGCACAGTGTTTCAGATCGCGAGATTGTTCATCCCGCAATACTCGTTCCAGTCGACACCCAGCACCTCGGCGGCCTCCTTGTGCAAGGCCAGACGTGCGGCCTCGAACTCTTCCGGCGTCGAGGTGTACTTGAGGGTCAATTCCCATGGCTGCAGGCCCTGGGCTTCGGCCTCATCCTCAAATGACCATTGGATCTGGTCCCTTTGATCATCGGCGCTCAGGTCCTTGATCTCATCCAGCAGTTCCGGCGACTCCGCAACGTACTTTTTGAGGGCTGCTTCGTGCCGCGCTTCCTGGGTCATTTCTGGTGTGGTCATGTTGTTCTCTTAGATCGAGGAATGGGGATGCATCTGGGTCATCAAGGTTGCGCAGATACGAAAGAGCAAGCATGAATGCCGGCTCGTCTGGCCTTCAGAACCATTCTGGGATCATCTGAAAACAGTGTTGCCTTTTAAAACAGTGTTGCCTTGTGCCCGAGACAGGAATCGAACCTGCGACCTTCGCGTTACGAGTGCGCTGCTCTACCGGCTGAGCTACACGGGCGGTGGGCTAAAGCTAGCACCGCATTGGGCAGGCGGCAACTAACTCGCCTACCGCCCGACGGCCGTCAAGCCCCGTCGGCGCCGCAGCCTTTGGCAACGTATTGCGCTTCAGCCGTGGTCGCGCACGTCCAGCCCGTGGTGGCGCTGCGCGTCAACGTGATGGTCTTGCCCAGCACGGGCGCAGGCGCATCAAGAATTTCACAGCGAATGGAGCCTGCGCCGGTGGCCACATCGCCTGCCACGTCGATCTTGCAATTGGCAGTGGGACTGGTGCCGCCGATCAAGGCCAGGGTCGGTACGGTGCCCTGGTTGAGGGTGTCCTCGAAACCTGCCTTCAGCGCGGAAACTTCAGCCAACCCCGCGGTGAACTTGGCCTTGGCCTGGTACTTGGTATACATGGGCAAACCGATAGTGGCCAAAATGCCGATGATTGCCACGACGATCAACAGCTCAATCAAGGTAAAGCCTTTCTGACGCATCACATTCACTCTCCAGAATAAAAAACGCTCACAAGGCGCGTCCTGCGCCCCGCATTGTGCAACGGCGCCAGTGTACTCATCCACGCACGACCAATCGCCTGCAAGACGCACAATCTGACATTTTATCCTTCGCCGCCAGCCTGTCCGAATCCCTCACCTGACTAAGCTATAAATCTTCAACGACCTGTGTGCGGAAACGTGACATGAATGACGCTGCAACGATCTACGCCTGGGAAGGCATCAACCGCAAAGGACGCAGAGTCTGCGGGCAAACCACAGGCCAGAACCTGGCGCTGATCAAGGCACAACTGCGCGAGCAAGGGATTTGCCCCGGCCGCATCCGCAAGAAAACCCCACGCCTGCCAAGCTTCGCCCCGCCGATAAAACCCGCCGATATTGCCCTGTTCACCCGCCAGCTGGCGACATTACTGAAGGCAGGCATACCGCTGTTGCAGGCGTTCGACATCATTGGCGAAGGCTTCGACAACCGCCTGATGCGCCAGCTCATCAGGGGCTTGAAACAGGAAATCGCTGCCGGCAACAACCTGGCGGCCGCGCTGAAAAAACAACCGCGCTATTTCGATGACCTGTATTGCCACCTGATTGCCGCCGGCGAGCACGCCGGCGCCCTGGAAACGCTGCTGGAGCGCGTTGCCATCCATCTGGAAAAAAGCCAGCAGCTCAAGGCGCGCATCAAGAAGGCCATGACCTACCCCATCGCCGTCATTGTGATTGCAGGCCTGGTCAGCACGGTCTTGCTGATCCACGTGGTGCCGCAGTTCCAGAACCTGTTTGCCGGGGTCGATGGCACACTGCCGGGCTTCACCCTGAGTGTCATAGCCTTGTCCGAGTTCCTGCAGCATGCCTGGTGGATGGTGGCACTGGGCCTGGCCGCGACATTTATCGGGCTGCGCCACGCCTACCGCGAATCTGCCGGGCTTCGTCACTGGCTGGACCTTGGTTTGTTGAACGCGCCACTGGCAGGCACACTGGTGAAAAAAACCGCGGTTGCCCGCTACGCCCGCACACTCTCAACGACCTTCGCCGCGGGCGTGCCGTTGGTGCAGGCGCTGGATTGCGTGGCGGGAGCGGTGGGAAATGGGTTGTTCAAACAGGCGATCGAGCATATGCGTCACGATGTATCCACTGGCATGCAGTTGCACCAATCCATGGCCAACTGCCGCCTGTTTCCCAGTATGGCAATCCAGATGACGGCCATCGGGGAAGAATCGGGAACCCTGGACCGCATGCTGGAAAAAGTCGCCAATCACTACGAGGCCGATGTGCAAAACCTGGTCGATAACCTCACCAGCCTGATGGAGCCCCTGATCATGGTGGTATTGGGCGGTATCGTTGGCGCACTGGTGATAGCCATGTACCTGCCAGTGTTCCAGTTGGGGTCGGCATTTTGAACCCGTTGCTGAATGAACAACCGTGGCTTTTTGTCGGGCTGGCACTGGTGCTGGGCCTGATTGTCGGCAGTTTCCTCAATGTGCTGGTGTGGCGCCTGCCGAAAATGCTCGAGCGCGAATGGCGCGCCCAGGCCCAGGAGGTGCTCGGCTTGCCTGCTGACCCTGCGGGCCCGGCTTACAACCTGGTGCGCCCTCACTCCTGCTGCCCCCGGTGCAATCATCCGATTCGCGCGTGGGAAAATATTCCGCTGCTCAGTTACCTGCTGCTCAAGGGGCGTTGTGCCCATTGTCGTGAACCTATCAGTGCCCGCTACCCGTTCACCGAACTTGCCAGCGCGCTGGTCACGGCGGCGGTAGCCTGGCATTTCGGCTTCGGCTGGCAAGCCGGTGCAGTGATGCTGCTGAGCTGGGGGTTGCTGGCGATGAGCCTGATCGATGTGGATCATCAACTGCTGCCCGACGCTCTGGTGTTGCCGCTGTTATGGCTGGGGCTGATTCTCAACAGCGTGGGCTTGCTGGCAACGCTGCCGGATGCGCTTTGGGGGGCGGTCATCGGATACATGAGCCTGTGGACGGTGTTCTGGCTGTTCAAGATGATCACCGGCAAGGACGGCATGGGCTATGGCGACTTCAAGTTATTGGCCTTGCTCGGCGCCTGGGGTGGCTGGCAGATTCTGCCGATGACACTGCTGATGTCTTCGTTGCTCGGGGTGCTTGCAGGGCTGATCCTGCTGCGCTTGCGCAAGCCCCAGGGGTCGGCACCGATGCCGTTTGGTCCGTGTCTGGCGATTGCCGGCTGGATTGCATTGCTCTGGGGTGGTCAAATAACCGACTTCTATTTGCAGTCTGTCGGTTTCAAATGACCACTTCTGTCGCAACACCCTGGATTCTTGGCCTCACCGGCGGCATCGGTAGCGGCAAAAGCGCGGCCGCTCAGCACTTCATGGATTTGGGCATCGACCTGGTCGACGCCGACCATGCCGCGCGCTGGGTGGTTGAGCCCGGCCGCCCGGCATTGAAGCAAATCACCGAGCACTTCGGTGCAGGCGTGCTGTTACCCGACGGCCAGCTGGACCGCGCCGCGTTGCGCAAACTGATTTTTGAGGTGCCGCAAGAACGCCGCTGGCTGGAAGCCTTGCTGCACCCGCTGATTGGCGAGGAGATTCGCAGCCACCTGGCGCGCGCGCGGTCGCCTTACGCGATCCTGGTGTCACCGCTGCTGATCGAGTCCGGCCAGTACAGCATGACCCAGCGCATCCTGGTGATTGACGTGCCGCAATCACTGCAAATTCAGCGTACCCTGCAGCGCGACGGCATCAGCGAACAGCAGGTGCAGGCGATTCTGAAGGCCCAGTCCAGCCGTGAAGACCGCCTGAACCATGCCGATGACGTGCTGGTCAATGACCAGGACCTCGCCTGGCTGCACAGCGAGGTCGAGCGACTGCACCACTTTTACCTTACTTTGTGTGGAGGCCGATCATGAGCCAACCTATGACCGTCGACTGCCCAACCTGCGGTGCACCCGTGGAATGGAAAACAGACAACCTCAATCGGCCGTTTTGCTCGGACCGTTGCAAACTCATCGACCTGGGCGCCTGGGCATCAGAGGAGCACAAGATTCCGGTCAGCCCGGATGCCGAAGACGACCTGTTCTCCGAAGACTTTCAGCCTAAGCACTAAGGCCGCATAAAGGCGTATTCCTGCTGGTCGTCGAGGTTCTCTGCAAGGTATTGCAGCTCGTCGGCCAGGTCTTCGAAACTGCGCACACCTTTACTCTGCTGCACCACGGCGCTGAGCATGGCGCGCAAGGTCAAGCCTGGGTCGAAACCGATTTCCTGTGCGGCGTCCTGACTTCTGCGCAACTCCTGCCGTGCCCATTCATACACACTCATGCCCTGCGCTCCTTCAAGAATTTCGCAGAGCATGGGCCTGTGTGGCCGCCCGGGATTTGATCTGGGTCAACGCCGCGAATCGTCGTCCTTCCCTGGCGCAGAGAGGTAGCGCGTACGGTTGAAGGTCTCAAGCCACTCCGGGCAAAACACCACCAGGGCGCTGATGACCATGCCGTTGATAAAGGCTTCGGGGAAGATGATCAGCCACAGGTAGCCGATGAAGTCTTCCAGCCACTCCGGCATCGCAAAACGCCCGTCAAACCACAGCAACCCCAGCGCAGCCAGCAAACAGAGCAGCGCCGACAGTGCGGCGGCGAAAAAGCCCGAGCAGAAGATATACACAAAGGGATTGCGGGGTTGGGCGCGCTCTACCAGCACTGCACAGCCTTCCGTGACCAGCACCGGCAACACGATCAGCAGCAGGCCATTGACCCCGACGGCGGCCAAGTCCTGACGCCCCAGCAGCACCAGCCCGAACTGCGCCGCCAACCCGCCGACGATTGCCAGAGGCCAGTCGAGCAGCAGGGTCACGGCGGTCATGCCGATAAAGTGGTAGGAAACGCCCGTATCGAAATCCCGCCGCACCAGCCACAACATGAACAGCGCGAACACCGTACCAAACAGCAGATGCTGACGCCGCCGGTCGGCGAACAGCTCGACCCATGGCGAGCGCAGGATTGCCCACATCACCACGGGCGCATACAACAGCCAGCCGATGCTGAGGGTTTCCGGCGCCAGCACGGCGGCACTGATCACGGCTTCACCTGCTCCAGTGCCTGGCGCAGCTCGTCGGCGGAGCTGTATTCGTGCTGCGCAATCAACTTGCCGCTATCGAGTTGCAGCCACAGCACTTTATCCACAGCCCCAGGGTAACGCGGGGCAATACGCGCATCACGGTCCAGCATGACCCGGTAGTTGTAGGCCTGCATCGCCGGCACGGCGAACAGCTTGGCGATGAGCCGGGGCATGCGCTGGATATCGGCGATGAACACCGCGTGGCGCGCCTCGAGGTAGCCCTTGGGCTGACCTTGCAGCGCGGCATCTACCTGCTTGGCGGCGTCCATGCTGCGGGCTACCAGCAAAATCTGCGCCTGGTCATCCAGGGTGTAGGCCTGGTCGAACTGGTCGAGCAGGGTCCATGGCGCCACGCGCTCACCCACCTCAACGGCTTGGGCCCACAACGGTAAAAGGCTCAGCAACAGCACCACGAAAAACTTCACCGCAGACTCCTTGATTCGAATGAGGGTCGAGTAGCCAGTCTACACCGGCCGTTTAAAGCAAGACTTCCTGCGGTCATCATTTGGACGCTAAGCTGCAAATATGGATGACTCAGATTACTTGCGCCTGCTCACCGTAGCGGCCGAACAAGCCAATGCGTTCCTGTCCAATGCCCGCAAATGGGAGCGTGAGCGTTGGGTCTGCCAGCGCCTGCTGCAAGGCTTGAATGTGCCCTACCGGGCCGAGGAGTTTCATGCCGCCGGTCAAGAACCGCCGGATGTGTTGTTTCGCGACGCCTGTTTCGAGGTGTTTTTTGTATTGGATGAAGGCCGGCGCCTGAACGACGAATGGCGCGATGAGTTGCTGCGCCGACGCAGCGCGTTTTCCCTGAGCCAGTTGGTCCGGCGCGAAGCCAAGCCGCGGCGTATCCCCGCCCATGAATTCCTGTTGCGCCTGGCGCCGACGCTGCGCAAAAAAGCGCATAACTATAAAGAACGCGGCATTGACCTGGGCGAGCTGGACCTCATCGCCTTCACCAGCCTCAAGCGCGAAGTGCTGGACCTCAACAGCCATTTTCCGCCCCCCACCGAATACTTGCGCCAGGGCTGGCGCTCGCTGTCGCTGGTCGGGCCGACCTTTGCCCGGGTACTGTTCGCTCATCCTGATGCCCCGGATTTCTTGCGCAACAACTTGGGCCGCAGCATAGTATTCGACGTGGGCATCAGCCTGTGACGCGGGCACAGGCTACGCTTGTGGCGACACCGCCAATCTGCTGACTGTAACGTGGCGCCCTTTTGCAACGTCTACCTGACGAGGCCTTTATGACCAGCCGCCTGAACCCCGATGACCAACAGCATGTCGAAGAGTACCTGCAACTCTCCCAGAACCGAGTCGAGCGCAAGCCTTTCCGGCCGTGGCTGCTCCTTGGTGTGGTGCTGGTGGCGGTGATCGGGCTCGGTCTGCTGAGCCGCCTTTTGAGTTACCTGACGCTATGAGCTGCCTGGCGCTCGCGGGGGTAACTGCTCCGATTTCTTTTAGCCTTGCGAGATATTCCCATGACCCATCGTATTATTATTGTCGGCGGCGGCGCCGGCGGCCTGGAGTTGGCTACCCGCCTGGGTAAGACCCTGGGCAAGCGCGGCACCGCCAGCGTTACGCTGGTGGACGCCAACCTGACCCACATCTGGAAGCCACTGCTGCACGAAGTGGCTGCCGGCTCGCTGAACTCTTCTGAAGACGAACTCAATTATGTTGCCCAGGCCAAATGGAACCACTTCGAGTTCCAGCTGGGGCGCATGAGCGGACTTGACCGTGAACAGAAAAAGATTCAGCTGGCCGCCACCCTTGACGAAGAAGGCCGCGAACTGGTGCCTGCGCGCGTGCTGGGCTATGACAGCCTGGTGATCGCAGTCGGCAGTACCACCAATGATTTCGGCACCGAGGGCGCAGCGCAACACTGCCTGTTCCTCGACACACGCAAGCAGGCCGAGCGTTTCCACCAGCAGTTGCTCAACCACTACCTGCGCGCCCATGCCGGGCAGACCGATACCATTGAACAGATCAGCGTTGCCATCGTCGGCGCCGGCGCCACCGGCGTTGAGCTGGCCGCCGAGCTGCATAACGCCGCCCACGAGCTGGCAGCGTACGGCCTGGACAAGATCAAACCGGAAAACATGCACATCACCCTGATCGAAGCCGGCCCGCGGGTATTGCCCGCGTTGCCGGAACGAATTGGCGGGCCGGTGCATAAAACCCTGGAGAAACTCGGGGTCACCGTGCTGACCAATTCGGCGGTCAGTGAAGTGACGGCCGACGCCCTGATCACCAGCAGCGGCCAGGTCATTCCGGCCAGCTTGAAAGTGTGGGCCGCCGGGATTCGCGCGCCGGGCTTCCTCAAGGACATCGACGGTCTGGAAACCAACCGCATCAACCAATTGCAGGTGTTACCGACGCTGCAGACCACCCGCGACGAAAATATCTTCGCCTTTGGCGACTGCGCCGCCTGCCCGCAACCAGGCACCGACCGCAATGTACCGCCCCGCGCACAAGCCGCTCACCAGCAGGCTTCGTTGCTGGCCAAGTCGCTGAAACTGCGGATTGAAGGCAAGGACCTGCCGTCCTACAAGTACACCGACTATGGCTCGCTGATCTCGCTGTCACGTTTCTCGGCGGTGGGTAACTTGATGGGCAACCTGACCGGCAGCGTGATGCTGGAAGGCTGGCTGGCGCGGATGTTCTATGTATCGCTGTACCGCATGCACCAGATGGCGTTGTACGGTTTCTTCCGCACGGCCATGCTGATGCTCGGCAGCAAGATCGGGCGCGGAACCGAGCCAAGGCTCAAGCTGCACTGATTGACTGAACGGCAGAAAAAAATCCCCCTATCTCACGATAGGGGGATTTTTTATTGGGCTAAATCTGCTGGTAGAACTCAGCCATGTAATCGACAAACGCCCGCACCTTCGGCGCCAAGTGCCGGGACTGTGGATAAAGGGCGTAATAGTGCCGCTCGCCCAATGAATAATTGGGCAGAATTCGCACAAGCTGACCGTGCGCCAAGTCGCTGTGCACAGTGGCCTGGGTGAAACACGCAATACCCGCCCCCGCCAACGTGGCCGCGTGCAACGCACTGATGGTGTTGGTGCTGAACCGCCCCGAGGGGGTGACCGTAACCACCGCGCCACGCGCCGCGTTCAGTTGCCAATCCGACGAAGCCCCAATGAAAGTCAGCAAGTGATGGTTGTTGAGCTCCTGCGCCGAACGCGGCAACCCATGGCGGCCGATGTAGCTCGGCGACGCGACCAGAACCTGGCTGGACAGGGTCAACGTGCGGGCAATCAATGACGTGTCTGCCAGGGCGCTGGCAATGCGTATCGCGACATCAAACCCGTCGGCCACCAGGTCGACGAACTGATCATCACAGCACAGCTGCAGCTCAATATCCGGATACCGTCGTTGAAAACCCGGTAGCCAGTGCGGCAGATCCAGTGTGCCCACCACCAGCGGCACACTGACCCTCAGCAGGCCTTCGGGGCGCTGGTGCCCGTGGGCGATGGCCTGGGATGCAGCGTCGAGACGATCAAGGATATCCACGCACGCGACGTAGTACTGCTCCCCGGCCGCCGTCAGACTGAAGCGTCGCGTGTTGCGGTTGATCAGTTGAGCGCCCAGCTCAATCTCCAATTGCTGCAATTGCCGGGAAATCGTCGAATGCGTGGTCTCCAGGCGCTCTGCGGCTGCAGAAAAACCCTTGGCTTCGACGATGCACCGAAAGGCGCGCATGGCAGATAACTGGTTCATGAAGCAGGCGATCCCAAGGTGGTCAGGGGAATCAGTTAACCGGCAAAGCGATAATTTGCGAGGTGGTCAGCACCGAACCGAAGGTGTCTTCGATTTCAGCCAGTGCCGAGTTGTGCAACTCATCCTTGGTTACCGAACGGCCATCGGCGCGGGTAATAGCCCGGGTGGCACTGGCATCGGATGCTACCACAACGTCATAGCCCAACGGCGCGGCGTCACGGGCGGCGCCGGCGACACAGGCGTGAGTCATCAGGCCACTGATAATCAGGGTTTTGACGCCGGCTTTCTTCAATTGCGCATCCAGGTCGGTGCTGGCAAACACGCTGACCGTGGTCTTCTGCACGAGCTTGTCTTGTGCACGAGGCTTCATCAGCGGGTGAAAATCGACGGTCTTGCCATTCTTGGCGAAGACCGCCGCGTCGTCCGGGGCAATGTGCTGCACGTGAATGACCGGGATGCTTTCCTTGTCGGCAAACCTGATCAGACGCTGGGTGTTTTCCAGGGCTTTCATGCCGTCAGGGATCGGCATGCGGCCGGTGAAGTATTCATTCTGGAAGTCGATGATCAGCAAAGCGGTGGTTTTCGGGTCAAGACGGTCGGTCGGCTTTGCCCCCAACATCGCGCGAATGGTCGGCTGCGGGTGTGCGGTTGTTTCAGCGGCGACAGCGTAAGGGCCGAGGCCCACCATCATACCGAGGCCAACGAGCGTGGACTTGAGTACGGCAGATAGCGAACGGACAGGGAGAGCGGTTGGAGTGAGGATCATCATGCAGATTCCTTGAGGCGAGTGAATTGACGAGGCCCAGTCTAGGAGGCCGCGATCAGTGCACCAACGCACCCATCAGCACAATATCTGTTTGGAATTCGCACAAGTGAGGCCAAACAACAGGCAAAAAAAATCCCCGTATCTTTCGATACGAGGATTTTTAATATGGTCGGGGTAAGGGGATTCGAACTCCTGACATCCTGCTCCCAAAGCAGGCGCGCTACCGGACTGCGCTATACCCCGGTAAAAAAAAGGCGACCTTTCAGTCGCCTTCTGCGACCAGGGCTTTTGACCTCTGATCTTAAGATCTGATCCCAGCGTTAACTGGTCTCAAAAATGGTGGGTCGTGTGGGATTCGAACCTACGACCAATTGGTTAAAAGCCAACTGCTCTACCAACTGAGCTAACGACCCAAAAATGGTCGGGGTAAGGGGATTCGAACTCCTGACATCCTGCTCCCAAAGCAGGCGCGCTACCGGACTGCGCTATACCCCGGTTTTGAAATTGGCTCCGTGACCAGGACTCGAACCTGGGACCCAATGATTAACAGTCATTTGCTCTACCGACTGAGCTATCACGGAACTACATATTTCAAATGTGTAACTTTACTGCGTTGAAACGTTCTCTTCGGCTTGTCCGTATCGCTACGTTCATGTCTCTGAGGCGCGCTATTCTACAATCTTAAAAACCCCTGTCAACCCTTTAAATTGCTTTTAAGACAATGATTTGCGCTTCTTTCTGATTTCTTCTTGGGGAGAAGAAACCCGTGGGCTGACGTTGCTGCGGGGCGCACTTTACAAGCCTTTGCCTTACAGTTCAACGCCCTATCGAAAAAAAAGGCCCCGCAATGCGGGGCCTCCTCTTATAGCCATACAGGCTGGGCTCAGTGGAAGACGATTTCGTCGTTTTCCACAGTCGCCGTGACACTGGTGCCCGGCATGAAGCTGCCCGACAGGATCAACTGCGCCAATGGGTTCTCGATCCAGCGCTGGATCGCACGTTTCAGTGGCCGTGCGCCATACACCGGGTCGTAACCCACCGCGATCAGCTTGTCCAACGCCTCGCTGCTCAGCTCCAGGTCGAGCTCGCGCTCGGCCAGGCGGCCACGCAGGCGCCCCAACTGGATCTCGGTGATGCCCGCAATCTGATCCCGCGCCAGAGGCTCGAAGATCACCACTTCATCGACCCGGTTGATAAATTCCGGACGGAAATGAGAGGTCAGCGCATCCATCACCGCGGCGCGCTGGCCTTCGCGATCACCCACCAACTCCTGAATCTGCGCCGAGCCCAGGTTGGAGGTCATCACGATCACCGTATTACGGAAGTCCACGGTACGCCCGTGGCTGTCCGTCAGACGGCCGTCTTCCAGCACCTGCAGCAGGATGTTAAACACATCCGGGTGGGCCTTCTCGACCTCGTCCAGCAGGATCACCGAGTAAGGCTTGCGACGCACGGCTTCGGTCAGGTAACCGCCCTCTTCGTAGCCCACATAGCCTGGTGGGGCGCCGATCAAGCGAGCCACCGAGTGCTTCTCCATGAATTCGGACATATCGATCCGCACCATGGCCTCTTCGGTATCAAAGAGGAACTCGGCCAAAGCCTTGCACAGCTCGGTCTTACCCACGCCAGTTGGGCCGAGGAACATGAACGAGCCACTCGGACGGTTCGGGTCGGACAAGCCGGCCCGGGAACGCCGTACCGCGTTGGACACAGCCACCACGGCCTCTTCCTGGCCGATGACGCGCTGGTGCAACAGGCTTTCCATCTTCAGCAGCTTGTCGCGCTCGCCTTCAAGCATTTTCGACACCGGGATACCGGTCCACTTCGAAACGACTTCGGCGATTTCCTCCTCGGTCACCTTGCTGCGCAACAATTGGTTCTCGGGCTTACCGTGCTGGTCGACCATTTGCAGGCTGCGCTCCAGGTCCGGGATCACCCCGTACTGCAACTCGGCCATGCGATTCAGGTCACCTTTACGGCGCGCGGCTTCCAGTTCCTGCCGAGACTGCTCGATCTTTTGCTGAATCTGCGCAGAACCCTGCACCTCGGCTTTTTCCGAGGTCCAGATTTCCTCGAGGTCTGAATATTCACGCTCCAGACGCACGATTTCTTCCTGGAGTTTTTCCAGGCGTTTCTTCGCAGCCTCGTCTTCTTCTTTCTTCAGGGCCTGGGATTCAACCTTCAGTTGAATCAGGCGCCGATCCAGACGGTCGAGCACTTCAGGCTTGGAGTCGATCTCCATGCGAATACGGCTGGCCGCTTCGTCGATCAGGTCGATGGCCTTGTCCGGCAACTGGCGGTCAGTGATGTAGCGATGGCTCAATTTGGCAGCCGCAATAATCGCCCCGTCAGTGATCGCCACCTTGTGGTGGACCTCATAGCGTTCTTTCAGGCCACGCAGGATCGCGATGGTGTCTTCTTCGCTGGGTTCTTCCACCAGCACTTTCTGGAAACGACGCTCAAGGGCCGCGTCTTTCTCGATGTACTGGCGGTACTCGTTCAGCGTGGTAGCGCCAACGCAATGCAGCTCACCGCGCGCCAAGGCTGGCTTGAGCATGTTGCCGGCATCCATCGAGCCCTCGCCTTTACCGGCGCCGACCATGGTGTGCAGTTCGTCGATGAACAGAATGATCTGCCCTTCCTGCTTCGACAGTTCATTAAGCAGGGATTTCAGGCGCTCTTCGAACTCGCCACGGAACTTGGCGCCGGCGATCAGCGAGCCCATGTCCAAAGACAGCAGACGTTTGCCTTTAAGACCGTCCGGCACTTCACCATTAATGATGCGCTGGGCCAGGCCTTCGGCAATCGCGGTTTTACCCACGCCAGGCTCACCAATCAGCACCGGGTTGTTCTTGGTGCGGCGCTGCAGCACCTGGATGGTGCGACGAATTTCGTCATCACGGCCGATCACCGGGTCAAGCTTGCCTTCTTCGGCGCGCTTGGTCAGGTCGACAGTGTATTTGTCCAGGGCCTGGCGCGACTCCTCGTGGTTGGGGTCATTCACCGCCTCGCCGCCACGCAGGTTGTTGATGGCGTTTTCCAGGGCCTTTTTGCTCACGCCCTGGCCCAGCAACAACTTGCCAAGCTTGCTGTTGTCGTCCATCGCCGCGAGCAGTACCAGTTCGCTGGAGATGAACTGATCACCTTTTTGCTGAGCCAGGCGATCTGCCTGGTTAAGCAGGCGCGCCAGGTCCTGCGACATGTTCACGTCGCCGGTAGGGTTTTGGATTTTTGGCAGTTGGTCGAGCTCTTTGCTCAACTCTTTGCGCAGGCTGTTGACGTCAAAGCCCACCTGCATCAGCAAGGGCTTGATAGAACCACCTTGCTGTTCCAGAAGCGCCTGCATCAAGTGCGCAGGCTCAATCGCCGGATGGTCGAGGCCGACCGCCAGGGATTGGGAGTCTGATAGAGCTAACTGCAATTTGCTGGTTAAACGATCAATACGCATTAGTCACCTTCCTTTTGAGCAGGCCGGAGCTATTTGCGAGCGAGCTTGCTCGCGAGTAACGCATCCTGAATGAAGAAACCTGCCAGATACCCCTATAGATGGGGTAGATTCTGCAAGATTCAAGCGGGTTATCGTTGATGTGGATCAGCATTGATCCAAGTCAAGAGAGTCTAGCGCTCAAGCCAGATAAGGGAGGCAAATCGACCCGTGCGGGGGCTGCGACGGTAAGAAAAGAAGCGCGGGTCAGTCACGGTGCAATAACCGCCACCATAAACAGCGGTAATTCCACGCGCGGCGAGCCGCAGACGCGCCAACTGGTAAATGTCAGCCATGTACTTGCCGGGGTTGTGGCTTGGCACGAAGGCTTCAGCGGTGATCGGCAGTTGCTGCATGAAGGTTTCGCGCACTTCCGGGCCGACTTCAAAGGCTTGTGGGCCAATGGCAGGGCCCAGCCAGACCAACACATCGGCTGGCTCGCAGCCCAGGCTTTCGAAAGCGGCTTCAAGCACACCCGCTGCCAGCCCACGCCAACCGGCATGGGCGGCCGCCACGCGAGTACCGGCGCGGTTGCAGAACAACGCGGGCAAACAATCGGCAGTCATGGATGTGCAGGCGATACCAGGCGTGCTGGTCCAACTGCCATCGGCTTCGGCGATGCGCGAGGGGTCAGCCTCGACCACGGTCACGCCGTGGACTTGGCGCAGCCAAACAGGCTGAATATCAAAGGCGTCGGTCAGACGACGGCGATTCTCAAGGACGGCTTCAAGGTTGTCCTCGACATGGTCGCCCAGGTTGAGGCTGTCGAACGGCGCCAGACTGACGCCGCCCGCACGGGTGGTGACGCAGGCTTTAACCTGAGCCGGCGCTGGCCAGTCAGGAATCAGCCAGTCATTCATCCGATAAACGCCTCGCGATCCTGCTTGAGCAACGACAACAACCAGACCAGATCGTCTGGAAGAGGCGATTCCCAGCTCATCCGCTTACCGCTCGTCGGATGATCAAGCTCCAGGAAACGTGCATGCAGCGCCTGACGCGGGAAGGATTTCAGCGATTCAACCATGGTCTGACTCGCCGCCGGCGGAATACGGAAGCGACCGCCGTAGGCCGGATCTCCGACCAACGGGAAGTTAATGTGCGCCATGTGTACGCGAATCTGGTGCGTACGACCGGTTTCCAGCTTGACCCGCACGTGAGTGTGGGACCGGAAACGCTCCAGCACACGGTAGTGGCTGACGGCCTGCTTGCCGCCTTCCATTACCGCCATACGCTGGCGCTGCTGGCCGTGGCGACCGATAGGGGCGTTGATCTTGCCACCCGCCACCACCACGCCAATCACAATGCACTCGTAGATGCGGCTGACGCTACGGCTCTGCAACTGTGTGACCAGCTGCGTCTGGGCCTGGATGGTCTTGGCCACCACCATCAAGCCGGTGGTGTCCTTGTCCAGGCGGTGCACGATGCCGCAGCGCGGGACATTGATGATGTCCGGCACGTGGTGCAGCAAGGCATTGAGCAAGGTGCCATCAGCGTGCCCGGCGGCCGGGTGAACCACCAGGCCTGCGGGTTTATTGATGACCAGGATGTCGTCGTCTTCATAGACGATGTCCAGCTCGATGTCTTGGGCGACCCATTCTCCCTGTGCTTCCTGCTCGGCAGTCAGCTCAAGAATCGCACCGCCATGGACTATGTCTCGCGGGCGGATAACCGCTCCATCCACAGTCAGGCGGCCGTCTTTGATCCAGGCGGAAAGGCGCGAGCGCGAGTGCTCAGCGAATAATTGTGCGGCGACTTGATCGAGGCGTTGGCCGCCCAATTCGGACGGCACCTCTGCGCGAAGTTCAATTTTATCGGACATGCTCAGACTAGGCGTGGCACAGCCTTTGGTTTCGGCTGCGCGCTTGTGGTTAAATACGGCGTCTTTTGCCCCGAGGCTTTCAACGGGGCGCTCATCATAACAGGACGGCCCCGCCCAAGACAGCGGCCGTCATAGGGACGCAAGCCGCCATGCAAGTGAAACACCTGCTGCTGATCGCCATCCTCGCCATGACTGCTGCTTGCTCGTCAACAAAGGAAGTCGTCGACGAAAACCTGAGCGAAGTCGAGCTGTATCAATTAGCTCAAAAAGACTTGGACAATAATAGCTACACCAGTGCCACAGCCAAGCTGAAGGCCCTGGAGTCGCGCTATCCGTTCGGGCGCTACGCCGACCAGGCACAGCTCGAGCTGATCTACGCCAACTACAAAAACGCCGAGCCGGAAGCTGCCAAGTCCGCCGCCGAGCGTTTTATCCGCCTGCACCCGCAGCACCCGAACGTGGACTACGCCTACTACATGAAGGGCCTGACCTCGTTCGACCAGGACGTGGGCCTGCTGGCGCGCTTCCTGCCGCTGGACATGACCAAGCGTGACCCCGGCGCTGCCCGCGACTCGTACAACGAGTTTGCCCAGCTGACCAGCCGCTACCCAAACAGCCGCTACGCGCCGGATGCCAAGCAGCGCATGATCTACCTGCGCAACCTGCTGGCGTCCTACGAGATTCACGTGGCTGACTACTACCTGACCCGTCAGGCATACGTGGCTGCCGCCAACCGCGGTCGCTATGTAGTAGAAAACTTCCAGGAAACCCCTTCCGTGGGTGATGGCCTGGCGGTGATGACCGAGGCTTACCAGGCATTGCACCTGGATGCATTGGCAGCCACCAGCCTGGAAACCCTGAAGCTCAACTACCCAGACTCGCCAAGCTTGAAAGACGGCCAGTTTGTGCCGCGGGTTGCCGAAACGGACAACCGCTCGTGGCTGAGCAAGTACACCCTGGGCCTGATCAGCTCCCGTCCACCCTTGCCGCCGGGCGAAACCCGCGCCAACCAGGACGTGATCAAGCAGTTCCAGGACGCCAAGGAAGCGATTCCTTCGGAGCTCAAGCCGCATGACGAGAATGGCGATGTGATCGAAGAGCAAGAGCCGCAGGCCCTTGGCAACAACGAAGATCGTTCGTGGTTCAGCTACATGACGTTCGGCGTATTCGACTGATTACACTCAGCGTCATCAAGAAGGAGCCTTTCGAGGCTCCTTTTTTATTACCCGGCGTTATTGCGCTGTGCGCCTGCCACGACCTTGGCTAAACTGGCGCATTCCTTGTCGAGAAACTGCCCATCATGCTTCGTCTACTGTTCTGGATTGCCGTCATTGCTGCCGCGGTATGGTTCTGGCGCAAATTCAAAAGCCCGGCCGCCAGGCAGCAACGTGCCAGCGAGCCGGACGCAGCCCTGATGGTGCGCTGCGCCCACTGCGGCGTGCACTTGCCGCAGGATCGCGCGCTGAGTTCACGCCAGGAGTGGTATTGCAGTCAGCCACACCTGGAACAAGGGCCGAAGTCTATCCAGCGTTGATTCGACCTGCGGGCGCATAAGGGGCCGGGTCAATGATCGGCGTACGCCCCAGCAACAAGTCGGCAAACAACTGGCAGGATGCCGGGGCAAGCACCAAGCCATTGCGGTAGTGCCCGCAATTGAGCCACAACCCTTTGAAGCCAGGGACTTCACCGATATAAGGGATACCTTCCGGTGAGCCGGGCCGCAAACCGGCCCAATGCCCCACGACCTCGGCGTCCGCCAGGGCTGGAATCAACTCCACCGCCGAAGCCTTGAGGCTTTCCAGCGCCGAGTCGGTCGGGGTCTTGTCGAATCCTTCGTGTTCAAGCGTGCTCCCGATCAGAATGTGCCCATCACGCCGTGGGATCGCATAACGCCCTTTGGCCAGAACCATGCTCGAGAGGAAATTCGAGGCGCATTTGTACAAAATCATTTGGCCTTTGACCGGTTCTACCGGCAGCGCCAAGCCCAATTTGCCGAGCAACTCGCCGCTCCAGGCACCCGCAGCCAACACTATCTGGTCGCCAAGGATCGGTCCCGCAGCGGTATTCACGCCCACTACGGCTTCGCCTTCAAGTACAAAACCCTGTACTTCGCACTGCTCATGAAGGGTCACACCGGGTAGCGCCAACAGCGCCGCCTTGAGGGATTTGACCAGGCGCGGGTTGCGAACATTGGCCACGTCCGCCATATAGATTGCCTGGGAATACCCGCCGCCCAGTACCGGCACCGCATCGTGCGCAGCCGACACATCCACTTTGCTCAGCGGCCGCCCCTCGCGGGCAGCCCAGGCCAACGCCTGGGCCTCGTCTTCCAGGTCCAGCCAGTACAGGCCCGTGGTGTGAACCTCTGGATCAACACCCGTGGCCGCAAACAGACGTTCGGCCAATTGCGGATAAAAATCCTGGGACCAATGCGCCAGTGCAGTGACCGCAGGGCTATAGCGCCACGGGTACAACGGCGACACGATCCCGCCGCCCGCCCAGGAGGACTCCTGGCCAAGCCCGGAGCGCTCCAGCAGTATGACGGACTGCCCTTGGGTGGCCAGGTTGAACGCCGTCAACAACCCGATTACTCCGCCACCGACAATCACCACTTGCTGTTGCTTAGCCATCATTTGATCCAGCCGATAAAAAGGGAAAAGCGCACCCGGCGCCCACTCATCCAGCACTCTCATCATTGCCCCCAGCATGCCTTGCGCGACATTCCAGGTGCCGCGCCCGGGTTGCTGCGCACGCCGGAGCTGGTCAGGCTGAATTCAGCACAAGGGTCACCTGCCATGACTGAGCCAACGGCAGGCGTGGCCACCAGGGTGAAGTCCTGAGGGTTCAATGCAGCGCCGATTCTATAGCGATCATTGCCCGCACTGACGCCGTTTGCATCAATAAAAGTACCGTTGCGCGTGTAAAAGCGTTCCAGGTAATGGACTTGCTCGGATAACAACGCAACGATTTCTGCGCGATAGGCTTTTTTTACATGGCCGGTATACGCCGGATAAGCGATCCCGGCCAGAGATGCGATGATCGCTACAGCGATCAACAACTCGATCAGGGTAAAACCGTGGCAATCCTTGCCCATTGATACGCTCCTTATTGAAGTTGCCGCCATAAAATCCGACGAAATCTCGACCCTGCTTCTTCGTTGACCTGCGCATATACCGTCTCCAGAACGGTGCGCGATTGGCCACTGACGCCCACCGCCGTCACCCGGTATAACCTGGCAGATGTGTACGGAGGTAAACCCGCCAGCCCTGTGCCCTGCCCCAACGCTTGAATGCCATACACGCCGCCCTTCAAGGCAACCCAAGTGACCGCTGAAACAGAACGCTGCCCGGCGCCAACCACAGCAAAAGACGCCTGTGGCGGTGCGCAGGCGCTGATCGACTGACATAACGGCAACGCCGAACCCGCACGCCGGACCATGGATTCCCCCAACCTCAGACCGCTTTCGGCACTTTGAAAGGATTGATTGCGATGCCAGACGCCGGCGGCAATCCTTTGCTGGGACACAGCCCCTTGCATCGAGGCCAAGCCAATCAGTGACAACACCAGCAAAAACACCAGACTGATCAAGAGGACCATGCCCGTCTGCCGTGGATGGAAGCCGTGACAACTGCGCATGATCGCTCTACTCCAACCTGTTGCGCAGCGCTGCCACGACGCTGTAGGCCTGATCCTGAACGCGCCCCGACGGGTCTCTCAGCGTCATCCGGATACGCACGCTGCGTATCAGCGATTCGTCGGCCGGGGTGGGGTCATAGCGCACAACGCGAGCCGAGCCGGGCTTGGCTGCCACACCGAAACTGAGGTCGAACGCCTCTACGTTATCCACCAGAACCGCCTTGGCCGGCGCAGCCGGTGTACTGACCTTCAGTTGGCCCGCTTCAAAGGTGTAGGTGAGCTGGCGTATCGCAAACCGGGTCTGGCCTGGCGCGGGCGTCGGCGAGTTGCCCGCATAAGCCTGGGCCGTGGTCATGCAGTCGGAAAGTACCGTCCAGTCTGGCCTGCCACCCTCTCCACTTGCATCCGCGGTGACTAACGTCAGTGACTTCGCGCTGCCCGAGGTGCTCCAGCCGATCGGTCGATCAAAGGCCGCCGGCGCATTATCGATAGCGGCCGTCGCCAGGCAGCCAAACACACCCGCCTGGCGAATATCCTGAGTCATCTTGCCCAGCACAAACCGCGCATCATCCTGCAGCAACATGGCTGCCTGCTGGCTGGCGTGGGTGGTTCGAACACTGATGACGACTTGGCTGACCCCGAGTATCAGCACCAACCCGACGGACAGCGCCAGCAACAACTCCACCAGGCTGAATCCTCGTGCAAAGCGATTCATTGCGCGACCCCAGACTCGCCGGCAATGCGACTGGTAAGGGTAAAGGTTTCCCGAGCGCCGCTGCGGTTCGCGCCCCTGGCGTCGTCCCAACTGATACTGACGGTCACCTCGCTGCCACTGACCACGACGGAGCCTTTTGCACTCGCTCCGGCAAACCCGACGATATTCGCTTCGAAGTCATGCAGGTCCAGGTCACGCACGCTGGCGCTGGCCGTACCGAGCGGTGCGCCTTCGGTTCGGCTCCATGAATAGTCGGCGCCCGAGTTGGCGCGAACCCGGTCCAGCATGTCGTAGGCAATGAAACTGGCCTGGCTGATCATCCTTGAGCTGTCGGTGTATTTAAGTGCGTTGAGCTGGATGACCGCCGCGCCCAGCAACCCGACCGCAAGAATCAGCACGGCCACCAGCACCTCGATCAGCGTCATACCGGATTGGTGGCGAGGTAAGACGCAGGCAAATTTAATGTGCGGACAAACAAGCATCACCGTCGTCATCCCTGTCGAAGGCCGGAGAAAAGCAGGAAAAACCTGCTGTGCGGCCCAAGACTAGCGTCGGTTTTCGGCTGGCGCTGCCGCCGGAACAAAGGGAAATACTTTGGACATAAAGGCCACCACTCCACGCCAGGAACGGGCGGCTATACCTATGCCTGTCACCTGAAACAGTGAACCCGTCCATGGAGGGACAACACATGACGCAACGCGGATTCACCCTGGTCGAGCTTCTGCTGAGCCTGTTGCTGAGCGGTATCCTGGCAAATCTCGCAGTACCCGGTTTCAAAGGCTTGCTTGAGTCGCAGCAACGACAAACAGCTGCGCAGGCCTTGGCCAGCGGCATGCGTTATGCGCGCACCGAGGCCATTACACGCAATCGTGCGGTGATCATTCACGCGCGGGATGAAAACTGGAGCCAGGGATGGCGAGTAATACTGGACGCAAGCGGACGCGGCCACCTGGACGAGAACAATCCGGTGCTGCTGGAACGACAGGACAGCGGGCACGTAGCGATTGTTGGCAATGGGCCCGTGAAAAGCGAGGTCCGCTTCAGCGGATTGGGCGAGCCGATTTTTTCAGCAGGAGGGTTCCGTGCAGGCACGGTGCACGTGTGCGACGCGGATCAGGCGCAAAGCCTGTTTCAGGTGGTCCTTGCCCCCAGCGGGCGCATCAGCCTGCGCAGTGACACCACTGAGCAGGCGTTATGCCGGAAAGACTCCGGCACCTTGGCACTCACAGCAGCGAGCGAACCCGCAGCTCCTTGGGCATGGAGAACGTGATGTTCTCTTCACGACCAGCCAATTCATCGGCACCGGTGGCACCCCATGCCTGCAATTGCTGGATCACACCGCGCACCAGTACTTCCGGAGCCGACGCGCCCGCGGTAATGCCGATACGCTCGACACCGTCGAACCAGCTGCGCTGCATGTCTTCAGCGCCGTCGATCAGGTAGGCCGGCGTGGCCATGCGCTCGGCCAGTTCGCGCAAGCGGTTGGAGTTGGAACTGTTGGGGCTGCCGACCACCAGCACGACGTCGCACTCATCGGCCAGTTGCTTGACCGCATCTTGACGGTTTTGTGTGGCATAGCAGATATCGTCTTTGCGCGGACCACCGATGGCCGGGAATCGCGTGCGCAAGGCATCGATTACACGGCTGGTATCGTCCATCGACAAGGTGGTCTGCGTGACAAAGGCCAGCCGTTCAGGGTTTTGCACCTGCAAGTTGGCAACGTCCTTTTCGTCTTCGACCAGGTAAATGGCGCCGCCATTGCTGGCGTCGTACTGGCCCATGGTGCCTTCGACTTCCGGGTGGCCGGCATGGCCGATCAGGATGCATTCACGGCCGTCACGGCTGTAGCGCGCGACTTCGATGTGCACCTTGGTCACCAGGGGGCAGGTGGCGTCGAATACCTTAAGGCCGCGGCCGGCAGCCTCAGTACGCACGGCCTGGGAAACACCGTGCGCGCTGAAGATGACGATAACGTCGTCCGGCACCTGCTCGAGCTCTTCGACAAAGATGGCACCGCGTGCGCGCAGGTCTTCAACCACAAATTTGTTGTGGACGACTTCATGACGCACGTAAATCGGCGGCCCGAAGACTTCCAGAGCGCGATTGACGATTTCGATCGCGCGGTCCACACCGGCGCAAAAGCCACGGGGGTTGGCGAGTTTGATTTGCATGCTGTGCCTCGTGTCTTGCAGGGCAAGAAATAGGATCAACTCAACTCTACGAGAGTGAGCCCCTGTGGCAGCCGGGCTTGCCCGCGATGCAGACGACCGGGTGTATCACGTACACCGAGGTGATGCTATCGCAGGCAAGCCAGCTCCCACATAAGCCAGCCCCCGAGGAGCCAGCGTCGTTGATCAGAGCGCTTTAACGTCGATGATTTCAACGTCAAACGTCAAGGTTTTACCGGCCAACGGGTGGTTAAAGTCGATGGTCACTTGCGCGTCATCGAAGGTTTTCACCACTCCAGGCAGCTCGGTATTGGCCGCATCATTGAAGATCACCAACAGGCCTTCCGACAGGTCCATGTCCTGGAACTGCGAACGCGGGATGATCTGCACGTTTTGCGGGTTGGGCTGGCCAAAGGCGTTTTCCGGCAGGATCTGCAGGGTACGCTTGTCGCCGGCCTTGAAACCGAACAGCGCCGCTTCAAAGCCCGGCAGCAGGTTGCCGTCGCCGACCTTGAAGGTCGCCGGGGCTTTGTCGAACGTGCTGTCGACCGTGTCGCCATTCTCCAGGCGCAGTGCAAAGTGCAAAGTGACTTCCGTGTTCTGGCCGATGCGTTGCTCAGCCAATACCTGATCAGTCATTGACGGTCTCTCCGGTTTTCTTGCTTTTGAACATGTCCAACGCCAGCATGATCGCACCGACGGTGATGGCGCTGTCGGCAAAGTTGAACGCCGGGAAATACCAGCGGTTCTGCCAATGCACCAGGATAAAGTCGATCACATGGCCCAGGGCAATGCGGTCGTACAGGTTGCCCAGCGCGCCGCCCAGCACCAGGGCCAGGGCGATGGCGAGCCAGGTGTCATCGCGACCCAGGCGCTTAAGCCAGACCACCAAGACTGCACTGACCACTACTGCGATCAACGCGAACAGCCAGCGCTGCCAGCCGGAGCTGTCAGCGAGGAAGCTGAAGGCAGCGCCGGTGTTGTAGGCCAGGGTCCAGCTGAAGTAGTCAGGGATGACCACGATTTGCTGGTACATCTGCAAGGCGCCTTCGAAGTGAGCCTTGCTGAGCTGGTCAATGACCAGCACCAGCACGCTCAGTACGAGCCAGCCCAGACGTCCGAAACGGCTGGTGTTAGGCATAGTGGCGAACCTCGCCAGCACCGCTGATGTTGTCGACGCAACGACCGCAGATTTCCGGATGCTCAGGGTTCACGCCAACGTCTTCACGGCAGTGCCAGCAACGGGCGCACTTAGGGAAGGCCGACTTGACCACTTTGAGCTTGAGGCCCGGTACTTCGGTGGCCACAGCGTCTGCAGGTGCCTGAGCAAACGGTGCCAGGCTGGCAGTCGAGGTGATCAGCACAAAGCGCAGTTCGTTGCTCAGCTTGGCCAGGTCGGCGCTCAGGCCTTCCTCGGCAAACAGGGTGACTTCGGCTTGCAGGTTGCCACCGACGGCCTTGGCCGCACGCTGAACTTCCAGCTCCTTGTTCACTGCCACTTTGACGGCCATCACGCCTTCCCAGTACTCGCGGCCGAGTTCGAAGTCGGCCGGCAGTTCGGTCAAGCCTTCGTACCAGGTGTTGAGCATTACCGATTCGTTACGCTCACCCGGCAGGTATTCCCACAGCTCGTCGGCGGTGAAGGCCAGGATCGGCGCGATCCAGCGCACCAGCGCTTCAGAGATGTGGTACAGCGCGGTCTGCGCCGAACGGCGTGCCTTGCTGTTGGCGCCGGTGGTGTACTGGCGGTCCTTGATGATGTCGAGGTAGAAACCACCCAGCTCCTGCACGCAGAAGTTGTGGATCTTGGAGTACACGTTCCAGAAGCGGTATTCGCCGTAGTTTTCCTGCAGCTCACGCTGCAGCAACAGGGTACGGTCCACGGCCCAACGGTCCAGGGCGAGCATGTCCTCGGCCGGCAGGATGTCGGTAGCCGGGTTGAAACCGGTCAGGTTCGACAGCAGGAAGCGTGCGGTATTACGGATACGGCGGTAGGCATCGGCGCTACGGGCCAGGATCTGATCCGACACGGCGATTTCGCCCGAATAATCGGTCGACGCTACCCACAGACGCATGATGTCGGCGCCCAAGGTTTCATTGATCTTTTTCGGCTCGATCACGTTTTTCAGCGACTTGGACATCTTGCGGCCCGTCTCGTCGACGGTGAAGCCGTGGGTCAACAGTTCGCGGTATGGCGCGTGGTTGTCGATGGCGCAGCCGGTCAACAAGGAGGAGTGAAACCAGCCGCGGTGTTGGTCCGAACCTTCCAGGTACAGGTCGGCACGCGGGCCGGTCTCGTGGCCCATCGGGTGCGAGCCGCGCAGTACGTGCCAGTGGGTGGTGCCGGAGTCAAACCACACGTCGAGGGTGTCGCTGATCTTGTCGTACTGTGGCGCTTCATCGCCCAGCAGCTCGGCGGCGTCCAGCTTGAACCAGGCCTCGATGCCTTCCTGCTCAACACGCAGGGCGACTTCTTCCATCAGTTCGACGGTACGTGGGTGCAGCTCGCCGCTTTCCTTGTTGAGGAAGAACGGAATCGGCACGCCCCAGTTACGCTGGCGGGAGATGCACCAGTCCGGGCGGTTGGCGATCATCGAGTGCAGGCGCGCCTGGCCCCAGGCCGGGACGAACTTGGTGTCTTCGATGGCTTTGAGCGAGCGCACACGCAGGGTGTCGCCGCTGACCGGCTCTTTGTCCATGCCGATGAACCACTGCGCGGTGGCGCGGTAGATCAGCGGGCTCTTGTGACGCCAGCAATGCATGTAGCTGTGCTTGATGGTCTCGGTTTGCATCAGCGCACCGACTTCACGCAGCTTGTCGATGATCGGCTGGTCGGCCTTGAAGATGAACTGGCCGCCGAAGAACTCCAGCGACGACGCGTACACGCCATTGCTCTGCACCGGGTTGATGATGTCATCGTTGACCATGCCGTACTTCTTGCAGATAACGAAGTCGTCCACGCCATAAGCGGGCGAGCAGTGAACCACGCCCGTACCCGAACCCAGCTCAACGTAGTCAGCCAGGTACACCGGCGACAGGCGGTCGTAGAACGGGTGACGGAAGTTGATCAATTCCAGCGATGTGCCAGTGGTGGTGGCGATCACCGCACCTTGCAGCTCGTAACGCGCCAGGCAGGCTTCGACCATTTCTTCAGCGAGCACCAGCAGGCGATCACCGACGTCCACCAGGGCGTAGGTGAATTCCGGGTGCACGTTGAGCGCCTGGTTGGCCGGGATGGTCCACGGGGTGGTGGTCCAGATTACGATGGCAGCCGGCTTGCTCAGACTCGCCAGGCCAAAGGCCTCGGCCAGCTTGGCGTCGTCGGCAATCGGGAAGGCCACGTCGATGGTCGACGACTTCTTCTCTTCGTACTCGACTTCCGCTTCGGCCAGGGCCGAACCGCAGTCGAAGCACCAGTTCACGGGCTTAAGGCCCTTGAACACGAAACCGCCCTTGACGATTTCGGCCAAGGCGCGGATTTCCCCGGCCTCGTTCTTGAAGTTCATGGTTTTGTAGGGGTTGTCCCACTCGCCCAATACGCCCAGGCGGATGAATTCGGACTTCTGCCCTTCGATCTGCTCGGTGGCGTAGGCACGGCACAGTTCGCGGGTTTTATCCGCGCCCAGGTTCTTGCCGTAGGTCACTTCGACTTTGTGCTCGATCGGCAGGCCGTGGCAGTCCCAGCCCGGAACATAAGGTGCGTCGAAACCCGACAGGGTTTTGGAGCGCAGGATCATGTCCTTGAGAATTTTGTTCAGCGCATGACCGATATGAATCGTGCCGTTGGCATAAGGAGGGCCGTCGTGCAGGACGAATTTCGGACGATCCTTGCCAATTTCGCGCAACTTTCCGTACAGGCCAATACTGTCCCAGCGCTGCAGGATCTGCGGTTCGCGCTGTGGCAGGCCGGCCTTCATTGGGAAGGCGGTGTCCGGAAGGTTTAGCGTGGCTTTATAGTCGGTCATTTAAGGCTCTTCGGTTAGCGATGGGCGCTAGGTGCGGCTAGTGCACGGGCGGCGGCGACATCCGCATTGATCGCCGTTTTCAACGCCTCAAGCGAGGCGAAACGCTGCTCTTCACGCAGCTTCTGGTGGAAAACCACCGTCAAACGCCGGTCATACAAATCACCGGCAAAATCCAAAAGGTGAACTTCCAGGTGGGCCTTGCCATCACCTGCAACCGTGGGCCTGACGCCTATGTTGGCGACTCCCGGCCACGATTGGCCGTCGATGTCGACGCTCACCAGGTAAACCCCGGTCAGTGGCACACGACGGCGCTTGAGTTGCACGTTGGCGGTTGGCGTACCGAGTTGGCGCGCCAGCTTCTGACCGTGCAATACCCGCCCGGCAATGCGGAACGGGCGGCCGAGCAAACGCTCGGCCAAGGCGAAGTCGGCAGCGGCCAGCGCATTACGCACCTGGGTACTGCTCACGCGCAGGCCGTCCAGTTCGACGGTTTGCGCGGCTTCGACGGTAAAACCTTGATTCACACCGGCGTGCTGCAGGAAGTCGAAATCCCCGACGCGGTCGCAACCGAAACGGAAGTCATCGCCGACCTCCAGATGCTGTACGCCCAGGCCATCCACCAGGATACGGTCGACGAACTCGGCGGCGCTGAGGCTTTGCAGACGCTGGTTGAAGGCCAGACAAAGGACGCGGTCCACGCCCTCTTCGGCCAGCAGCTGCAGCTTGTCGCGCAAACGCGCCAGGCGTGCCGGTGCCGTTTCCGGGGTAAAGAATTCCCGTGGCTGCGGCTCAAAAATCACCACGCAGCTGGGCACGCCCAACTCGACAGCGCGTTCACGCAGCCGGCCCAGGATAGCCTGGTGGCCACGGTGAACACCGTCAAAGTTGCCAATAGTGGCGACGCAGCCCCGATGCTCGGGGCGCAGGTTGTGGAGACCTCGAACCAGCTGCATAACGCGCTTCTTGCTCATAAAGTGGTCGATTATAACCACACCCGGCCCCGGACGACAGGCAACAGCGCAGGCCAAATGGATCGAATCGATAAAACAATCGTTTTATCGCGGCAAAGTCTCTATCCCAGGGACTTGCGATTGAAATCACGCAGACGAAAGCCTTGCAGCAGCAACATCCCGAAGTACACCACCACGCCGGCAACCACCAAAATGCCCAGGCGCATGAAGCGCTCCAGCATATGGCCTTGGTCCCAGGCGGGCATAAAGTGCATCAGGCCCAGCAACACGGCCGACATGGTCGCCACCGCCACGAGCAGCTTGAGGGCGAACATCCCCCAGCCTGGTTGAGGCTGATACATCTGTTGTTTGCGCAGTTGGTAAAACAACAGGCCGGCATTGATGCAAGCACCAGCGCTGATGGCCAGGGCCAGGCCGGCGTGAGCCAGCGGGCCGATGAATACCAGGTTAAGCAGTTGAGTGACGATCAGGGTGAAGATTGCGATCTTGACCGGTGTGCGGATGTTTTGCTGGGCGTAGAACCCCGGCGCCAGCACCTTGATCACAATAATGCCGAGCAACCCAACGGAGTAGGCGACCAGCGCACGCTGGGTCATCGAGGCATCAAACGCGCTGAATTGGCCGTATTGAAACAGCGACACGGTCAGCGGTTCGGCCAGGATGCCCAAGGCCAGAGAGCACGGCAGTACCAGCATAAAACACAGGCGCAGGCCCCAATCGAGGATCCGCGAATACTCCTGGCGGTCCTTGCTCGCATAGGTGCGCGACAAGGTTGGCAGCAAAATGGTGCCCAGGGCCACGCCGAGCACGCCGGACGGCAGCTCCATCAGACGGTCGGCGTAGTACATCCAGGACACTGAGCCTGAAACCAGCAGCGAGGCAAACGCGGTATTGATGATCAGCGAAATCTGGCTGACAGAGACCCCGAGGATCGCCGGCAACATATTGCGCATCACGCGCCAGACGCCAGTGTCCTTGAGGTTCAGGCGCGGCAGCACGAGCATGCCGATCTTTTTCAGGTGCGGCAGCTGGTACAGCAATTGCGCCAGGCCACCCGCCAGCACGGCCCAGCCCAGGGCCATCACCGGCGGGTCGAAGTACGGCGTCAGGAACAGCGCGAAAATAATCATGCTGACGTTCAGCAGCGTTGGCACGAAGGCTGGCACCGAGAAACGGTTCCAAGTGTTGAGGATCGCCCCGGCCAGGGACGACAGGGAAATCAGCAATATATAAGGAAAGGTCACTCGCAGCAGATCAGTGGTCAGCGCGAATTTTTCCGGGGTATTGGCAAAACCCGGCGCCGTGGCCCAGATCACCCAGGGCGCGGCAAGCATGCCGGCGATGGTGACCAGCATCAGCACCAGGGTCAGCAGGCCCGAAACGTACGCGATAAAGGTGCGGGTGGCTTCTCCGCCCTGCTGGGTTTTGTACTCGGCCAGGATTGGCACGAACGCCTGGGAAAATGCTCCCTCGGCGAAGATCCGTCGCAGCAGGTTGGGCAATTTAAAGGCAATAAAGAACGCATCCGTGGCCATGCTGGCGCCAAAAATGCGCGCCAGCAGGGTGTCACGCACGAACCCCAAAACCCGGGAGATCATCGTGATAGAGCTGACGGCAGCCAACGATTTGAGCAGATTCATTGAAAGAGTTTGCGCCTATAGATAAAGAGCAGGCGAACAAAGCGCCCACTTATGCGATACTGCGCGCCTGCAACAGCACAGAGCCAAAGCTCGCGAGTTTACAGGTCAAGCGCCGGAAATAAATCACCCGCCTCTTCAGATCGACCACTCAGCAGTTCGCATCAGCCGCCCTTGACAACCCATCAAGTCATCGGCATGATTCGCGGCCTATTTTGTTTGCTATTTCCTAAAAAGTCTTTCGAGGAGCTCGACGGTGGCCAACACACCTTCCGCCAAAAAACGTGCAAAACAGGCTGAGAAGCGTCGCAGCCACAACGCCAGCCTGCGTTCCATGGTTCGTACCTACATCAAGAATGTAGTTAAAGCCATCGACACCAAAGACGCTGAAAAAGCCCAAGCTGCTTACGTTCTGGCCGTGCCAGTTATCGACCGTATGGCCGATAAAGGCATCATCCACAAGAACAAGGCCGCTCGTCATAAGAGCCGCCTGAATGGCCACATCAAGGCTCTGAACGTCGCTGCAGCAGCCTAAGTGGTAAAAACTGCCACGTAGCCCAGGTTGCGTAACAGTTAAGAAATGCCCCGTACCGAAAGGTGCGGGGCATTTTTGTTTGCTTGCAGAATCACCACAGTTCTCCTTGTGGGAGCGGGCAAGCCCGCTCCCACATTTGGACTGGGGTACATTTTCAAGGCAAAAAAAACGCCCCGAACCAGTCGGGGCGTTTTTGCTACCTATTGATCAAACCGCAATCAATGGTGATGACCGCCTTCACCGTGAACGTGGCCGTGGGCCACTTCTTCTTGGGAAGCGTCGCGGATGGCAACGATCTTCACTTGGAAGTTCAGGCGCTGGCCAGCCAGAGGGTGGTTACCGTCAACAGTCACGTCATCGCCGTCCAGATCGCGGATGGTGACGATCTGCATTTGGCCGTCCGGTGCGGAAGCGTGGAACTGCATGCCCACTTCCAGCTCGTCAACGCCTTCGAACATGCTGCGGCTCAAAGTGCTGACCAGTTCGGCGGAGTATTCGCCGTAGGCATCTTCAGGTTCTACGGCGACGGTCAGTTCGTCACCGACGTTCTTGCCTTCCAGAGCCTTTTCCAGGCCCGGGATGATGTTACCTGCGCCTTGCAGGTAGACCAGCGGCGCGCCGCCGGCGGAGCTGTCGATGACCTCACCAGCGTCGTTGGTCAGGGTATAGTCGATGGAGACAGCCTTGTTAGCGGCGATCGTCATGGGGCGAGACCTTTTGCATAAGAATGAAGAACGGACAAGTCTAAACAAGGATTTGCCCGAAAGCGAACACAACCCGGACAGACGGGGCCGATCAACGGCATCCTTCATCCTCGGATTCCACCAGGATGACGACCGGCACTGGGTCGCCGAGCTGTCCTGCGGCCACACCCAGCACCTGCGCCACCAACCGCCATGGCAGTCGCGCGCCTGGGTCCTGGATCCTGCGCAACGCCTTGAAAAAATAGGCCAACCCTTTGCGTGTGGCTGGTGTGCGCAAGCGCTCGAATAACGATAACCTTGGCGTCTGATTCCCGGTAGGTGCTCAACCATAGAGCGCCACCGAAGCCATGCACCTCCAGAGAATTCGCATGCAGACTTTTTTTATCGCGCCCACCGATTTTGGTGTGGGTCTGACCTCCATCAGCCTTGGGCTGGTGCGTACCCTTGAACGGGCCGGGCTGAAAGTCGGCTTCTTCAAACCCATTGCCCAACCTCACCCGGGCGACACCGGCCCCGAGCGCTCCACCGAGCTGGTGGCCCGCACCCACGGCCTGAAACCGCCACAACCGCTGGGCCTGGCCCACGTAGAACGGATGCTCGGCGACGGCCAGCTGGACGAGCTGCTGGAAGAAATCATCACCCTTTACCAGCAAGCCGCCGTGGGCAAGGACGTGTTGATCGTCGAAGGCATGGTGCCAACCCGCAGCGCCAGCTATGCGGCGCGGGTCAATCTGCACCTGGCCAAGAGCCTGGATGCGGAAGTAATCCTGGTCTCGGCGCCGGAAAACGAAGTACTCACCGAACTCTCTGGCCGGGTGGAGCTGCAGGCGCAACTGTTCGGCGGCCCAAAAGACCCGAAAGTGCTGGGCGTGATTCTCAACAAAGTACGCACCGACGAAAGCATGGAAGCGTTCTCGGCGCGCCTCAAAGAGCATTCGCCACTGTTGCGCAGCGGCGATTTCCGCCTGCTCGGCTGCATCCCGTACCAGCCCGAACTCAACGCGCCGCGCACCCGCGACGTGGCCGACCTGATGGGCGCCCAAATCCTCAACGCCGGCGACTACGAAACCCGGCGCATGACCAAAATCATCATCTGCGCGCGCACCATGCGTAACACCGTGGAGCTGCTCAAGCCCGGCGTGCTGGTGGTGACCCCAGGCGACCGCGACGACATCATCCTCGCCGTCAGCCTGGCCGCGATCAACGGCGTGCCGCTGGCCGGCCTGCTGCTGACCAGCGACACCCTGCCCGACCCTCGCATCATGGACCTGTGCCGGGGCGCGTTCCAGGCCGGGCTGCCGGTGTTGTCGGTGAGCACCGGTTCCTATGACACCGCCAACCAACTCAACAGCCTCAACAAAGAAATCCCGATTGATGACCGCGAGCGCGCAGAAATCATCACCGATTTCGTCGCCAGCCACCTCGATGCACGCTGGCTGCACCAGCGTTGCGGCACGCCACGGGAGATGCGCCTGTCGCCGGCCGTGTTCCGCTATCAGCTGATCCAGCGCGCCCAGGCCGCTAACAAACGCATCGTGTTGCCCGAAGGCAGCGAGCCGTTGACCGTGCAAGCTGCCGCCATCTGCCAGGCCCGCGGCATTGCCCGTTGCGTGCTGCTGGCCAAACCGGCGGATGTGGAAGCGGTGGCCCGCGCCCACGGCATCGAGCTGCCCGAAGGCCTGGAGATTCTCGACCCGGACCTGATTCGCCAGCGTTATGTCGAACCGATGGTCGCGCTGCGCAAGAGCAAGAGCCTCAACGCGCCGATGGCCGAGCAGCAACTGGAAGACACAGTGGTGATTGCCACCATGATGCTCGCGCTGGACGAAGTGGATGGCCTGGTCTCCGGCGTCATCCACTCCACCGCCAACACCATCCGCCCTGCCCTGCAGCTGATTAAAACGGCGCCTGGCTGCACCCTGGTGTCGTCGGTGTTCTTCATGCTGTTCCCCGAGCAGGTGCTGGTCTACGGCGACTGTGTGATGAACCCACACCCGAGCGCGGAGGAATTGGCGGAAATCGCCTTGCAAAGCGCCGACTCGGCCGCCGCGTTCGGCATTACGCCGCGCGTGGCGATGATCAGCTATTCCAGCGGCGATTCGGCCAGTGGCGAAGAAGTGGAGAAAGTCCGCGAAGCCACCCTGCTCGCCCACGAACAACAAAGCTCGCTGCTGATCGACGGGCCGTTGCAGTACGACGCCGCCGCCAACGAAACTGTGGCCCGGCAGTTGGCGCCCAACAGCCTGGTCGCTGGCAAGGCCACGGTGTTTGTGTTCCCGGACCTGAACACCGGCAACACCACGCACAAGGCCGTGCAACGCAGCGCCGATTGCGTAAGCCTGGGGCCGATGCTGCAAGGCCTGCGCAAACCGGTGAACGACCTGCCGCGCGGCGCTCAGGTCGACGACATCGTGTACACCATCGCCCTGACTGCGATTCAAGCCGCCAACCGACCTATGGATATTTAAATGCTGGATTTTCTACCTGCCGCCGTGCGCGGGGTGATCGCGTCCTTGTTGTTGGCGCTGAACACGATCTTGCTGTGCTCGTTTCTGTTTATCGTCGCGCTGTTCAAGGCGCTGCCATTTGCCAAGCGCTTCAGCGAATGGCTGATGAACCACACCCACGAAGCCTGGGTCACCAATAACAAAGGCTGGATGAACCTGGTACGGCGCACGCGCTGGCACCTGACCGGCCTTGAGGGGCTGGACTACGAGCACTCGTACCTGGTGACCAGTAACCACCAGAGCTGGGTGGACATCATGGTGTTGCAGTACGTGCTCAATCGGCGGATTCGCCCGCTGAAGTTCTTCCTCAAGCAGGAACTGATCTGGGTGCCGGTGATAGGCCTGGCGTGGTGGGCGCTGGGCTTTCCGTTCATGAAGCGCTACACCAAGGCTTACCTCGAGAAACACCCGGAAAAGAAAGGCAAAGACCTGGAAACCACGCGCAAAACCTGTGCGAAATTTCGCGACAACCCGGTGGGCATTTTCAACTTTGCCGAAGGCACACGTTTTACGCCGGGCAAGCATGCCCAGCAGAAATCTCCATTTCGCTACCTGCTCAAGCCTAAAGCCGGCGGGATTGCGTTTGTGCTGGACGCCATGGGCGAGCAATTGAAGTCACTGGTGAACGTGACTATTCACTACCCTGCCGGGCGCCCAGGCTATTGGGATTTGCTCTGCGGGAATGTGAAGGACGTGGTGGTGCACTTTGAAGAAGTGCAGATTCCGGCCGGGTTTATCGGCAAGAATTATGAGCAGGATGGGGAGTACCGGTTGGCATTTCAGGGCTGGATCAACCAGCTGTGGGAAGACAAGGATGCGCTGCTGGACAAACTGCACACAGACTTCCCAGAGCGCCACTGATCAAAATGAGGGAGCGGGCTTGCTCGCGAATACGGTGGGTCAGCCCCACATGTATTGACTGACACTGCGCGTTCGCGAGCAAGCCCGCTCCCACAGTTGACCGAGTTGTTTTCAAGACTCCATGAAAAAGCCCGCCACCGAGTCATCGGTGGCGGGCTTTTTTGTGGCGGCGAGGGTTTAGATCGCGCCGCGTTGACGCAACAGTTCCAGCACTTGCTTGACGCTGTCTTCCAACGACAAAGCCTGAGTGTCGATGACCAGGTCGGCATTCAATGGCACATCGTACGGGAAGGACTCGCCAGGGATGTTATCCCCACCCGCTGCGTACAGGCCTTGTGGATCACGCTCGGCGCACACCAGCGGCGACGCTTGCACGTACACGGTGAGCAGGCGGTCGGCACCGATCAGCGCCTTGGCCTGTTCGCGGCCCTCGGCATCCGGGGCAACGAACGCGGCCAGGGTCAGCAGACCGGCTTCGTTGAACTGGCGCGCCACGTGAGCGGCGCGACGCCAGTTTTCAGTACGGCCGATTCGATCCTGCGGCAACCCTTTGTTCAGGTCGTGACGCAGGTTCTGGCCATCCAGTACAAACACCGCACGGCCCATGTCGAACAGCTTGCGCTCAACCGCGTAGGCCAAGGTGCTCTTGCCCGCGCCCGACAGGCCGCTGAACAACACGGTGGCCGGCTGCTGGCCGAAACGCAGAGCGCGCTCTTCAGTGGCGACATGAGCAAGGCTGCCGTGTTGCGCCGAACCGCCATGGTTGACCGGCGGCGCGATAATCATGCCTGCGGCCACAGTGCCGTTGGTCAAACGGTCAATGACGATAAACGCACCCGTGGTGCGGTTGCTGTCGTAACCGTCCAGCGCAATGGCGGCGTCGAGGCTGACCTTGACCCGGCCAATTTCGTTCAGTTGCAGCGAACTCGCCGGGCCTTCGGCCAGGGTGTTCACGTCCACACGGTGCACAATGCTGGTGATGGAACCCGGCACGTAGCTGGTCGCGCGTTTGATGTCGTATTTCTTACCCGGCAGCATTGGCTCTTCGGCCATCCACACCAGCATGGCGTCGAAGGCGTCGGTCACTTGCGGCACGTTGTCGGCATGCACCAGCAGGTCGCCACGGGAGATGTCGATCTCGTCTTCCATGGTCAGGGTCACGGCCTGGCCCGGGCCTGCGTGCTCCAGCTCACCCTCGAAGGTGACGATGGATTTGACGCGGCTGCTCTTGCCCGACGGCAGCACCACGACTTCGTCGCCCTTGTGCACAATGCCGCTGGCCAGGGTGCCGGCGAAACCACGGAAGTTCAGGTTCGGACGGTTGACGTACTGCACCGGGAAACGCAGGTCGGTGTAGTTGCGGTCGTTGGCGATCTCGACGGTTTCGAGAATCTCCATCAGCGACTGGCCGGTGTACCAGGGCGAACGCTCGCTCTTGTTCACCACGTTGTCGCCCTTGAGCGCCGACATCGGCACGAAGGCCAGGGTGCTTGGCTTGAACGCGATACCGTCGGCAAACTTCAGGTAATCGGCCTTGATCTGCTCGAAGATGCTCTGGTCAAAGCCGTTGATGTCCATCTTGTTGATGGCCACTACGATATGTTTGATGCCCAGCAACGAGGCGATGAAGCTGTGGCGACGGGTCTGAGTCTGCACGCCATAACGCGCGTCGATCAGAATGATCGCCAGGTCACAGGTGGAGGCGCCGGTGGCCATGTTGCGGGTGTACTGCTCATGGCCGGGAGTGTCGGCGATGATGAATTTGCGCTTGGCGGTAGAAAAATAGCGGTAGGCCACGTCGATGGTGATGCCCTGCTCGCGCTCGGCCTGCAGGCCGTCGACCAGTAAGGCCAGGTCGATGTCATCGCCGGTGGTACCGGATTTCTTCGAATCGCGGGTGATGGCTTCCAGGTGATCTTCGTAGATCATCTTGGAGTCGTGCAGCAGGCGCCCGATCAGGGTGCTCTTGCCGTCGTCGACGTTGCCACAGGTCAGGAAGCGCAACATTTCCTTGCGCTCGTGCTGGCCCAGGTAGGCGAGGATGTCCTCGCTGATCAAATCAGATTGATGCGACATTGGTGACAGCCCCTTAGAAATAACCCTGACGTTTTTTATCTTCCATCGAGCCTGCGCCATCGTGGTCGATGACACGGCCCTGGCGCTCGGAAGTTCGCGTCAGGAGCATTTCCTGAATGATGTCCGTCAGCGTCTCGGCTTCGGACTCCACCGCGCCCGTCAACGGGTAGCAGCCAAGGGTACGGAAACGTACTTTCTTTTTGACGATTCGGGCTTTGTCTTCGTCGGACAGGTGCTCGAGGATGCGGTCGTCGTCGATCATGATCAACGTGCCGTTCTTTTCGATCACGTCGCGCTCGGCGGCGAAGTACAGCGGCACAATCGGAATGCCTTCCAGGTAGATGTACTGCCAGATGTCCAGCTCGGTCCAGTTGGACAGCGGGAACACACGGATCGACTCCCCCTTGTTGACGTTGCCGTTGTAGACGTTCCACAGCTCCGGGCGCTGGTTTTTCGGGTCCCAGCGGTGCTTGCTGTCGCGGAACGAGTACACGCGCTCTTTGGCGCGGGATTTCTCTTCATCGCGACGGGCACCGCCGAAGGCTGCGTCGAAACCATGCTTGTCCAGGGCCTGCTTGAGGCCTTCGGTTTTCATGATGTCGGTGTGCTTGGCGCTGCCGTGGGTGAACGGGTTGATGCCCTGCGCCACGCCGTCCGGGTTGACGTGGGTGATCAGGTCCAGGCCAAGCTCTTCGACCATTTTGTCGCGAAACTTGTACATCTCCTGGAATTTCCAGCGGGTGTCGACGTGCATCACCGGGAACGGCAGCTTGCCCGGAAAGAAGGCCTTGCGCGCCAGGTGCAGCATCACGGCGGAGTCTTTACCGATCGAGTAGAGCATCACCGGGTTGTCGAACTCGGCGGCGACCTCGCGGATGATGTGGATGCTTTCCGCCTCCAGCTGTTTCAGATGCGTCAGTTTGTCGACCATGGCTACTCACGGAAAAACGATCTTATGGACGGCCAGCGGGCCGTGTTCGAGCGGGGCATGCTAGCACAGCACCTTCTTCTATTCAGGGAGCCGGCTAGATCGAAACGGTATATGAATATGCCGCTGGGTTTGGCCCAACTCGGTCGAATGTGGGAGCGGACTTTTTGTGGGAGCTGGCTTGCCTGCGATACAGGCACCTCGGTCAGTCAGGCAAATGGCGGTGATGCTATCGCAGGCAAGCCAGCTCCCACAGGGGCCTGCTGTGAGGCTCAGATCGGGTTGGGGCAATCGATGAACAGATGCTCCAAGGCAAAACGCCGCGCCAGGTAATCGCCCAACGCCTGCACGCCATAACGCTCAGTGGCGTGGTGGCCGGCAGCGATAAAGCTGATGTCGTTTTCCCGCGCGCTGTGAAAGGTTTGCTCGGACGCCTCGCCGCTCAGGTACAAGTCGACGCCAGCGGCAATCGCGTCGTCGATGTAACCCTGACCGCCGCCCGTGCACCAACCGACGCGGCGGATCATTTCGCTGCCTTCGATCAGCAGCGGCTCACGGCCCATCACATCCTGCACACGGCGAGCAAAGTCGCGAGGCGACAGGGGCTCGGCGAGGGAACCGACCAAGCCGACGATTTTGGGGTTGCTCGGGTCCAGCGGGCCTTCGACGGTAATGTCCAGCTGGCGGGCGAGTTGCACGTTATTGCCCACGTCCGCGTGCAGGTCCAACGGCAGGTGGTAGGCGAGCAGGCTGATGTCGTGCTTGAGCAGGGTTTTCAGGCGGCGCTGTTTCATGCCGGTGATGCACGGGTTTTCGCCCTTCCAGAAATAACCGTGGTGCACCAGCACCAGGTCGGCCTGGGCTTCGACCGCGGCATCCAGCAGCGCCTGGCTTGCGGTCACGCCGCTGACGATGCGCATCACCTGCGGACGGCCCTCGACCTGCAGGCCATTGGGGCAATAATCGGCAATTTTTGCGCTGCCAAGGTAGCGGTCCGCTTCCTCGACGAGGGTGGTAAGGGGGACGGCCATAAAAGACTCCTAAATATCCCGTTCCGAGGCGCTCGCAGCCTCGTATAATGCGCGACATTATGGGCGCTCTCCCGCCCCCTGCAACCTGTCAGGACTTACTTGATGCTCAAGGCACTGCGTTTTTTTGGATGGCCATTGTTGGCTGGCGTGCTGATCGCGATGCTGATTATTCAGCGTTATCCCCAGTGGGTGGGCCTACCCAGCCTTGATGTGAACCTGCAACAGGCTCCGCAAACCAGTTCGGTGGTGCAAGGTCCGGTGACTTATGCGGACGCTGTGGTCATCGCCGCGCCCGCCGTGGTCAACCTGTACACCACCAAGGTCATCAACAAACCGGCACATCCGCTGTTTGAAGACCCGCAATTTCGCCGCTATTTCGGCGACAACGGCCCCAAGCAGCGCCGCATGGAATCCAGCCTGGGTTCCGGGGTGATCATGAGCCCCGAAGGCTACATCCTCACCAACAACCACGTGACCACGGGTGCCGACCAGATCGTCGTGGCCCTGCGCGACGGGCGCGAAACCCTGGCCCGTGTGGTTGGCAGCGACCCGGAAACCGACCTCGCGGTGCTGAAGATCGATTTGAAAAGCCTGCCCTCGATCACCATCGGCCGCTCTGAAGGGCTGCGCGTCGGTGACGTGGCACTGGCGATCGGCAACCCGTTTGGCGTCGGCCAGACGGTGACCATGGGCATCATCAGCGCCACCGGGCGTAATCAGTTGGGGCTCAACAGCTACGAAGACTTTATCCAGACCGACGCGGCGATCAACCCGGGCAACTCCGGCGGCGCCTTGGTGGATGCCAATGGCAACCTGACCGGCATCAATACGGCGATTTTCTCCAAATCCGGCGGCTCCCAGGGCATCGGTTTTGCGATCCCGGTGAAGCTGGCCATGGAAGTGATGAAGTCGATCATCGAGCACGGCCAGGTGATTCGTGGCTGGCTGGGCATCGAAGTACAGCCGCTGACCAAGGAATTGGCTGAGTCGTTCGGTTTGACCGGACGCCCTGGCATCGTGGTCGCCGGGATCTTCCGCGACGGCCCGGCCCAGAAAGCCGGCCTGCAACTGGGCGATGTGATCCTCAGCATCGATGGCGAACCGGCCGGTGATGGCCGCAAGTCGATGAACCAGGTCGCGCGGATCAAGCCGACCGACAAGGTGGCAATCCAGGTAATGCGCAACGGCAAAGAGATCAAACTGCTTGCAGAAATCGGCCTGCGTCCACCGCCGGCGCCGGTGAAAGAAGAGGAATAACGGGATTGGGAGCCCGTTCGCGGGCTCCTGTAACCTAATATTTCAAAAGAAATCCATTCTCATTAGGCATGTTATATTGTTTCAATATAGACATTGGAACGCTCTATCATGCCGCCTCGTAGATTTACCCCACTGGCTGGTCTGGCCTTGGGATTGCTGCTCGACCCCGCCTACGCCGAAGACAACTACATCCAAGACAACACCGTCGAACTGGACACCATCAGCGTCACCGGCGACGCCTATGAATCTGCCACGGGCCCCGTCAAAGGCTATCGCGCCACCCGCTCTGCCAGCGCGACCAAAACTGACACGGCCCTGCGTGACATCCCACAATCGATCAGCGTGATTCCCGCCACGGTGCTCAACGACTTGGGCAGCACCAGCGTGGAACGCGCCCTGGAATTTGCCGGCGGCGTGTCCAAGCAAAACAACTTCGGCGGCCTGACGCTTTACGAGTACAGCGTGCGCGGCTTCACTACTTCGCAGTTCTACCAGGATGGTTTCAGCGCCAACCGTGGCTACCCGAGCACGCCAGACGCGGCCAATATCGAGCGCATTGAAGTGCTCAAAGGCCCTGCCGCCAGCCTCTACGGGCGTGGCGATCCCGGCGGCACCGTCAACATCGTCAGCAAAAAACCCCAACCGCAAGCCTTCACCACCGTGCAAACCAGTGCCGGCAGCTGGGACCGCTACCGCACAGCCCTTGATGTGAACACGCCACTGGACAGCGACGGCCGCATGCTGTCGCGCGTGAACCTGGCGGTGGAAGACAATCACAGCTTTCGCGATCACGTTGACGCCAAGCGCGTATTCGTCGCGCCATCTTTCAGCTGGCAATTGGACCCGGACACCCGCCTGCTTGTGGAAAGCGAGCTCGTGCGCCACAGCTCAACCTTCGACCGTGGCATCGTTGCGCCCCATGGCATGTCCCGCTCGACCTTCCTCGGCGAGCCCAACGACGGCAACATCCGCAACCACAACAACCGCCTCCAGGCCGCCGTGGAACACCACCTCAACGACGCCTGGCAAATGCGCCTCGCCAGCCACTATAAACAGGGCAGCCTGTGGGGCGACGCCTCGGAAAGCCGCGCGCTGAATGCCGACGGCCACACCGTCAACCGCCGCTATCGCGAACGCTCCACCGGTTGGCATGACAGCATTACCCAGCTCGAACTGCGCGGCCTGTTCGACATCGGCAGTTGGCAGCATGAACTGCTGATCGGCAGCGAATACGAGGATTACCGCAAAAAAGAACGCGTGACGGCGATTGCCGGCAGCCTCTACCCCATCGACATCTATAAACCGATCTATGGCCAGGCCAAACCCAACGGCGCGCGCTCCGGCACCGACGTCTTCGAACAGGTGAAGAGCCAGGCACTGAACCTGCAGGACCAGATCGTCTTCACCGACCGCCTGCGCGGCATGCTCGGTGCACGCTTCGAACACGTCGAACAAAGCACCGATGACTTCACCCGCCACCACGCCAAGAGCCGGCAAACCCATGATGCCCTGACCCAGCGCGCCGGCTTGCTCTACCAGCTCACGCCGCAAGTCGGCGTGTTCGCCAACGCGTCAACATCGTTCAAACCGAACAACGGCCTGGATGCCGGTGGTAAATCCTTCGAGCCAGAAGAAGGCGTCGGTTATGAAATAGGGCTCAAGAGCGAGCTGTTCGACGATCGCCTGAGCACCACCCTCGCCGCCTTCCACATCGAAAAGAAAAATGTCCTCGCCCTCGACCCCGCCACCGATACCCAGCGCGCCATGGGCAAGGCGCGCAGCCAGGGTGTTGAGCTGCAACTGAGTGGGCAAGTGACCGACGCCGTACGCGTCATCGGCGCCTTCGCCTACATCGACGCCGAAGTGACCAAGGGTGACAAAGCCATCCCTACCGGCAGCCGAATTCTCGGCGTGGCCAAGCGCAGCGCCAGCCTGCTGGGCGTGTATGAATTCCAGAATGGCGTGTTGCGCGGCTCGGACCTGGGCGCAGCGTTCACCTACGTCGGTGACCGCTCCGGCGAGGCTGGCAGCCGTTTCGAACTGCCTGCTTACCACACCGTCGACCTGCTGGCGCATTACAAAGCCAGCGACAGCGTCACCGTGGGCCTGAACCTCAACAACCTATTCGACGAAAAGTACTACGAGCGCTCCTACAGCAATTACTGGGTCACGCCCGGTGAGCCGCGCAACGTCACCGTCAGCCTGACCCTCAACCTGTAAAAGGACGCTCCCATGCAAGCCTTAAAATCCCTGGCCGTGCTCGGCCTGCTGTGTGCCAGCCAAGTTTCTGCCCACGGCCTGTGGACCGAACAGCGGCGCGGCAATATCGAAGTGATCTACGGCCACGGCGCCGAGGACAACGCCTTCAAGGCCGAGAAAATCAGCGGCGCCTGGGCGTATGACGCCAGCGCCAAGATGATTCCGGTCACCGTAGAACGCCTTGCCGACCACGCGCGCCTCAAGCCGCTCAAATCGCCCGCCGTTTTAGCCGTGGCGTTGGATAACGGCATGTGGTCGCAGACGCCGGACAAGAAGTGGATCAACCAGGGCCGCAGCCATGTGCCGGGAGCGATTGCATCGACCCAGACCTTCAAATACAGCCTGGCGATTTATCAGCCGGGGGCAAAGTTGCCGAAGCTGGATCAGATCAAGCTGCTGATCCTGCCTGAAGTGGACCCGCTGACTGTAGGACCTGGCCGGTCACTGCCGGTACGGGTGCTATTGGATGGCAAACCTGCGGCGGGGATCAAGCTGGTGGGCGACTATCGCAATGCGCCGAACACCTTGAGCACCGAGACCGACAAAGACGGTCGCGCCCAGGTGCTGGTGCGTAACGAAGGGTTGAATGTGATCGCGGCGCAGGTGGAGATCCCGCTCAAGGACAATGCCGATGTGGCGACGCGCGGGCTGTTCAGTTCGCTGACGTTCCTGGGTGAGCCGCATCACGAATAAGCCCTACAAAAAAGACTGTGGGAGCGGGCTCGCTCGCGAAGGCGCCGCATCAGTCAATACAGTCGTTGACTGACAATGCGCATTCGCGGGCAAGCCCGCTCCCACAGTTGATCTCCATCGTTTCGACAAACGGGTTAGAGTGCCAGCGGCGCTCTTTCACACAACGTGTTCAGCGCCGCAGCCCACTGCGGGTCATCATTGAGGCACGGCACCAACACCAACTCCTCGCCGCCTGCTTCGCGGAACTGCTCCAACCCACGATCCCCAATCTCTTCCAGCGTCTCAATGCAATCGGCAACAAACGCCGGGCACATCACCAGCAGCTTTTTCACGCCTTGCTGGGCCAGGGCTTCCAGGCGGGCTTCGGTGTAGGGTTCGATCCATTTGGCCCGGCCCAGGCGCGACTGGAATGCCACCGACCACTTGCCATCCGGCAGGCCCATGCGCGCGGCAAATTCCCGTGCAACGCTGAAGCATTGCGCGCGATAGCAGGTGGCAAGCACCTCGGGCGACGCGTTCTGGCAGCAGTTTGCATCCTTGAAACAATGCTCGCCGGTGGGGTCGAGCTTCTTGAGATGACGCTCGGGCAGGCCGTGAAAACTCAGGAGCAAATGATCGTAATCCTGCTCGACGTACGGCCGGGCGCTCGCAACCAGTGCCTCGAGGTATTCCGGCTGATCGTAAAAGGGCTGCAGGATCGAAAACTGCACGTTGAGCTTTTTGTCGCGCACCACACGCTTGGCTTCTTCAATCACGGTGGTCACGGTGCTGTCGGCAAACTGCGGGTACAACGGCGCCAGGGTGACTTTCTTGATCCCCTGGGCGGCCAGGCGCGTCAGCGTCGTTTCAAGCGACGGTTCGCCATAACGCATCGCCAGCTCCACCGGGCCCTGCGTCCACTGCGCGGTCATTTGCTGCTGCAAACGCCGACTCAGGACTACCAGCGGTGAACCCTCGTCCCACCAGATCGACGCGTAGGCATGCGCCGACTGCTCGGGGCGCTTGATCAGGATCAGCGACACCAGCAACCGCCGCACCGGCCACGGCAGGTCGATCACGTAAGGGTCCATCAGGAACTGATTGAGGTAGCTGCGCACATCGGCCACCGAAGTGGAGGCCGGTGAACCCAGGTTGACCAGTAACAACGCGTGATCCGTCATGCAACATCCTATCTCTAGAGGCGGCTGGACAAGTCTTCCAGGGCCGCGTGCAACTCAGTGAACTGAAAAGTGAAACCGGCCGCCAACAGCCGTTCGGGCACAGCTTTTTGCCCGCCGAGCAACAACCCGGACAACTCACCCAGCCCGACCTTCAATGCAAACGCCGGCATCGGCATGAACGCGGGACGGTGCAGCACCTGGCCCAGGGTCTTGGCGAATTCGCGGTTGCGCACCGGGTGTGGCGCGCAGGCATTATAAGGACCGCTGGCGTCCGCCTTGTGCAGAAGAAAATCAATCAGGGCGATTTGATCTTTGATATGAACCCACGGCATCCACTGCCGACCATCGCCGATCGGCCCGCCCAGCGCCAGCTTGAACGGCAACAACAGCCGCGACAAAAAGCCGCCCTTCGCCGCCAGCACAAGGCCGGTGCGCACCAGCACCACGCGGATGCCCATGGCTTCGGCGCGCAGGGCCGTTTCTTCCCAGGCGATACACAGCTGGCTCGGGAAGTCGTCCTGCACCGGGCCGCTGGCCTCGGTCAATTCGCGCTCGCCGCCGTCGCCGTACCAACCGACCGCCGAACCGGAAATCAGCACCTGCGGTTTTTGCGCCTGGCCTTCCATCCACGCCAACAGCGTTTCGGTGAGACCGATGCGGCTGCTCCACAACAAGGCCTTGCGCTTTTTGGTCCAGGGCCGATCAGCAATGGGCGCGCCGGCCAGATTGACCACCGCATCCACGCTGCCGATCACGTCTTGCAAGCGGCCAACGCCCAACACTTGCGCACCGCACCACTTGGCAACGGTGTCCGGTTCACGGCTCCAAACGGTCAAGCGATGCCCTTGGGCAAGCCAGCGTTGGCACAGCTGGCGACCGATCAAGCCGGTACCGCCGGTCAGCAAAATATGCATGGGACACTCCTCATGTAACGTTCGCCGCCGATCACTGGTCTATTTTATAAGCAGGGATCAATTGCAATCGGGCGTGGCTCTTGGTTGAGCCTTAGCTTTAACCATAGGCCACGCCGTAAGAACAGGTACGCCAAAACTTATACCAAAAAACAATATTGTACAGCTATTGGTGTCGGCGTAGTCTGTACCCAACGGTAAAACGAGGCCTCCCATGACTGTTCCCATCGCGATCATCGGCACCGGCATCGCCGGTCTCTCCGCCGCCCGAGCGTTACGAGACGCGGGGCACGCTGTACAACTCTTCGATAAAAGCCGCGGCAGCGGCGGCCGCATGTCCAGCAAGCGCAGCGATGCCGGCGCGTTGGACATGGGTGCGCAATACTTCACCGCCCGCGACCGGCGCTTCGTCAACGAAGTGCAACGCTGGCAAAGCCATGGCTGGGCCGAGCAGTGGAAACCCCAGCTGTACAACTTCAAGTCCGGTCAGCTCACCCCCTCTCCCGACGAGCAAATCCGCTGGGTGGGTACGCCGCGCATGAGTGCTATCACCCGTGCGCTGCTGGATGATTTGCCGGTGGAATTCGGTTGCCGCATCACCGAAGTGTTCCAGGGCAAACAGCACTGGAACCTGCTGGACGCCGACGGCGGCAATCACGGCCCGTTCAGTCACGTCGTGATTGCCACGCCGGCACCCCAGGCCACCGCGCTGCTCGCCGCCGCGCCGAAGCTGGCGGGTGCCGCTGCGGGTGTGAAAATGGACCCAACCTGGGCCATCGCGCTGGCTTTCGACAAACCTCTGGATACACCAATGGAAGGCTGTTTCGTCCAGGACAGCCCGCTTGACTGGCTCGCGCGCAACCGCAGCAAACCGGGACGCGATACCACCCTCGACACGTGGGTGCTGCACGCCACCAGCGCGTGGAGCAAGGCGCACCTGGACTTGCCCAAAGAAGCCGTGATCGAACACCTGCACGGCGCCTTCGCAGAGCTGCTGCACAGTGCCATGCCCGCGCCTTCTTTCAGCCTGGCGCATCGCTGGCTGTACGCGCGCCCCTCCAGCGCGCATGAATTCGGGGTACTGGCCGATGCTGACCTGGGCTTGTATGTGTGCGGCGACTGGTGCCTGTCCGGTCGGGTCGAAGGCGCTTGGCTCAGCGGCCAGGAAGCGGCGCGACGTTTGATCGAGCACCTGCAATGAACCGCATCAATCCCGCCAAACTGCTGCTGTCGAAGTGGACGGCAGCTCGTCCTCGCAACAAGGAGAAACACTTCTTGGTCACAGAATTGTTCCGTGACGAGGAAGGCACTGTGCTGGAAATCGAGCTGCAAGCCGTCATGACTCGCCGTGCTGAACGCTTGGCCTGGCAAACGTTGCAAAATGCCGAAGACTGGCGAATTGGCTGGAAGTAGTTCGCCTGAAAATACTTGTACAAAATATTTGACTTGTACAGCATCAAACCTATGATGAGATTTAGTTGTACAGACTCAAGAGTTTGTACAGGAATCTCGGAGAGGTTTGAACATGTCCAGCACTGGAAAACCGAAGATCGCCATCAGCGCGTGCCTGTTAGGCGAGAACGTGCGCTTCAATGGCGGACACAAACAATCCCTGCTGTGCAGCCAGACGCTCGCTGACTACTTCGACTTTGTGCCGCTGTGCCCTGAAGTTGCAATCGGCCTGGGCATCCCCCGCGAACCGATCCGCCTGGTGGGCGACCCTGCCCAGCCGCAGGCCGTCGGCACGGTGCGCCGTGAACTCAACGTTACGCAGCCACTGGACGAATACGGCCAGCAGATGGCGCTGGAACACACCGACCTGTGTGGCTACATCTTCATGCAGAAGTCGCCGTCGTGTGGCCTGGAACGGGTCAAGGTCTACCGTGAAAACGGCACACCTGTCGACGGCGGCGGGCGCGGCATCTACGCGCAGGCGTTCTGCGCACGCCACCCCAACCTGCCGGTGGAAGAAGACGGTCGGCTGAATGACCCAGTGTTGCGGGAGAACTTCCTGACCCGCGTCTTTGTGTACGCCAGCTGGCAACAACTGCTGGCCGAGGGCCTGACCCGCCACCGCCTGCTGGCATTTCACTCGCGCTACAAATACCTGCTGATGGCCCACAGCCCGGTGCATTACAAAAGCCTCGGCCACCTGCTGGGCAGCATGGGCAAGGACACCCGTCTCGACGAACTGGCCGCCGGCTATTTCAGCGAGCTGATGACCGGCCTGAAAAAATGCGCCACCCGCGGCACTCACACCAATGTGCTGCAACACATCAGCGGCTACCTCAAACAGGCCATCAGCGCCGACGACAAGCAGGAAATGCAAACCGTCATCGGCCAGTACCGTACCGGCATCGTACCGCTGGTGGTGCCATTGACCCTGCTCAAACACCACTTCCGCCAACACCCGGACCGTTACATCGCGCAGCAGGCCTACCTGCAACCGCACCCTGAAAACCTCAGCCTGCGTAATGCGATCTGACCCATGAAAAGTACATTATGAAAGCTGACCTGCAAGACGAACCCGGCGAAGACATCGCCCAAGCCCTCCAGGACGGTTGGCTGCCCATTCGCGAAGTGGCGCGCCAGACCGGCGTCAACGCCGTGACCCTGCGCGCCTGGGAACGCCGCTACGGCCTGATCGTGCCCCAGCGCACGCCCAAGGGCCACCGGCTGTTCAGCGCCGAACACGTGCAACGCATCCACACCATCCTGACCTGGCTCAACCGCGGCGTGCCCGTCAGCCAGGTCAAAGGCTTGATCGACTCGGCCCAAGCCAGCCCCGACACCGTCGAAAACGAATGGCACGCCCTGCGTCAGAACCTGGTGAACGCCATCAGCGCGTTGGCCGAGCGCCGGGTCGACGATGCGTTCAACCAAGCCATGGCGTTGTACCCGCCACGTACCCTGTGCGAGCAGCTGCTGCTGCCGCTGCTCCAGGAACTCGAACAACGCTGGCAAGGCCAGTTCGGCGCGCAAATGGAGCGGGTATTTTTCCTGTCCTGGCTGCGCAGCAAGTTCGGTGCGCGCATCTATCACAACAATCGCCAGCTGCAAGGCGCCCCGCTGCTGCTGGTCAACCACTCGGACTTGCCGCTGGAGCCGCATGTGTGGCTCAGCGCCTGGCTGGCCAGCAGCGCCGATTGCCCAGTGGAAGTCTTCGATTGGCCGTTGCCGGTCGGTGAGTTGGCGTTAGCGGTGGAGCACCTGCAACCGCGGGCCGTGCTGCTGTATTCGAGCAAGGCCCTGCAGGTGTCGACGCTCACCAAACTGCTGGGCGGCGTCGATTGCCCGACGCTGATTGCCGGACCAACGGTATGCATCCACCAGGCCGAGTTGGCCGTATTAACCCGTGAAACCCCTGAATTGTTCGTGGCCGAAGACCCGTTGTCGGCCCACTTGATTCTGATCCAGCGTGGACTTCTTTAAATGCATTTGATCTGGCTGCGCACCGACCTGCGCCTACACGACAACACCGCCCTGGCCGCCGCCTGCCAGCGAGGCCCGGTTGCGGCCGTGTACCTGATCACTCCCGAACAGTGGCTGGCCCACGATGACGCGCCGTGCAAAGTCGACTTCTGGCTGCGCAACCTGCAGCACTTGAGCCAGGCGCTCGGCGAGCTGAACATTCCCCTGCTGATCCGCACCACCGCGACCTGGGACCAGGCGCCCGCCGTACTGGGCACGCTGTGTCGGGAGCTGTCAGTCGAGTCGGTCCACGTCAATGAGGAATACGGCATCCACGAAACCCGCCGCGATGCCGCCGTGGCCCAGGCTCTGGAAACCCAGGGCGTGACGTTCCACAGCTACCTGGACCAATTGTTCTTCCAGCCCGGCAGCGTGCTGACCAAAACCGGCACGTACTTTCAGGTCTTCAGCCAGTTCCGCAAAGTCTGCTACAGCCGCCTGCACAGCGCCCTTCCCCGCGTGGTGGCGACACCCAACGCCCAGGCGCCGATCAAGCTGAAAAGCGATCCGATACCTGCACAGGTCGAAGGGTTCGAGCCGCCCGGCGAAGCTTTGCGCGCGCTCTGGCCGGCCGGTGAAGACGAAGCACGCCGCCGTCTCGACGCTTTCGCTGATCAACAAATCAGCTACTACAAAGATGAGCGCGACTTCCCGGCCAAACCCGGCACCAGCCAACTGTCCGCCTACCTTGCCGCCGGCGTAGTCTCGCCCCGCCAGTGCCTGCATGCCGCCTTGCAAACCAACCAGGGCGAGTTTGAAAGTGGCGATATCGGCGCGATCACGTGGATCAACGAGCTGCTCTGGCGCGAGTTCTACAAACATATTCTGGTCGGCTATCCACGAGTGTCGCGCCACCGCGCTTTCCGTCCCGAGACCGAAGCGGTGGCCTGGCGCGATGCGCCCAAGGACCTCGCCGCCTGGCAGCAAGCGCGCACCGGCTTGCCGATCATCGACGCCGCCATGCGCCAGTTGCTCGAAACCGGCTGGATGCATAATCGCCTGCGCATGGTGGTCGCGATGTTCCTGACCAAGAACCTGCTGATCGACTGGCGCGAAGGCGAGCGCTTCTTCATGCGCCACCTGATCGACGGCGATCTGGCTGCCAACAACGGCGGCTGGCAGTGGAGTTCCTCCACCGGCACCGACTCGGCGCCGTATTTCCGGATTTTCAGCCCGCTGAGCCAGTCGGAAAAATTCGACAGCGAAGGCGTGTTCATCAAGCACTGGCTGCCGGAACTGGCGGCGCTGAACAAGAAGGAAGTGCACAACCCCGAGGCGGTCGGCGGCCTGTTTGGCGTGGCCGACTACCCACGCGCTATCGTCGACCTGAAAAAGTCCCGCGAGCGCGCCCTGGCTGCCTTCCGCAGCCTGCCCTCGCGCCAGGGAGTTGCCGAACATGAGTGACTTCCTGCACCGGTTCGCCCAGGCCTTTGCGACGCTGGACAAGCATAACCTGCACCTGCTCGACAGCCTCTACAGCAAGGACATCGCCTTCACCGACCCACTGCATGAAGTGCACGGGCTGACGGCGCTGCACCGCTACTTCACCGAGCTGTATGGCAATGTGAGCCAGCTGCGTTTTGACTTTCACGGCTTCGACCAAGTGGCCGAAGGCGAAGGCTACCTGCGCTGGAAGATGAGTTTTTGCCACCCGCGCCTGAACAGCGGCAAGGTGATCCGGGTTGAAGGCTGCTCACACCTGATGTGGCGCGACAAGGTGTACCGGCACCGGGATTATTTCGATGCAGGCGCTCTGCTCTACGAACACCTGCCAGTACTCGGCCGCGTCGTCAGTTGGCTGAAAAGGAGAATGGGATGAGCCTTACACCGCCTCGCCGATATTGGCTGACCGGCGCCAGCAGTGGCATCGGCGCGTCGCTGGCCGTGGAGCTGCTCAACAGCGGCGCCCACGTGGCCCTCAGCTCACGCACGAAAGGCCCGCTGGAAGCCCTCGCCCAACGTTATCCAGGCCAAGTGCTGGTGGTGGCTGGGGACCTGACCAACAGCCAGACCGTGCGTGAGATCGGCGAGCACATCGGCGTGGTCTGGGGCTCCGTCGATACGGTGATTCTCAACGCTGGCACCTGTGAATATGTCGATGCCAAGCAATTTGATGCATCGATTGTCGAGTACGTGGTGCGCACCAACTTGCTGGCCAGCAGCTATTGCATCGAAGCTGCGCTGCCGCTGTTGCGCGCCGGGCATTCCCCGCACCTGGTCGGCGTGGCCAGCGCTGTCACCTACCTGCCCATGCCCCGCGCCGAAGCCTATGGTGCGTCCAAGGCCGGGCTGCGCTACCTGTTCGAATCCCTGCGCATCAGCCTGTCGCCGGAGAACATTGACGTCACGGTGATCAGCCCGGGCTTTGTCGACACCCCGCTGACCGAACGCAACGACTTCCCGATGCCCCTGAGCTGGTCCGCCGACAAGGCCGCGCGGCATATCTTCGCCAAGCTGGCAAAACGTCCGCTGGAAATTGCCTTTCCCGCCATGTTTATCGCCACTTTGTGGCCGCTGTCGAAGCTGCCCAACCGTGCGCAACTGATCATCGGCAAACGCATGTTGCGCAGCCCGCCACCGAAGAAGGACGACCTGTGAAGATCGCCATTATCGGCAGCGGCATCGCCGGGCTGACCAGCGCTTACCTGCTCAGCCGTCGCCACGACATCACGGTGTTCGAAGCGGGCGAGCGCATCGGCGGGCATACCCACACGGTCGACGTCACGGTTGAGGGTAAACGCTACGCGGTGGACACCGGGTTTATCGTGTTCAACGACTGGACCTACCCCAACTTCATTCGCTTGCTGGGGCAGATTGGCGTCACCTTCAAACCCACCGAAATGAGTTTTTCGGTGTGCGACCAAAGCGCCGGATTCGAGTACAACGGCAACAACCTCAACAGCCTGTTTGCCCAACGCCGCAATATCCTGTCGCCAGGGTTCTGGGGCATGTTGCGCGACATTCTGCGCTTCAATCGCCAGGCACCGCTGGACCTGCAGGAACAGCGCATCAGCGCCGAGATGACCCTGGGCGATTACCTCGAAGCCGGCGGCTACGGCCCACGCTTTATCCGCCATTACATCGTGCCGATGGGCGCGGCGATCTGGTCGATGTCCCTGGCTGACATGCTCGGCTTTCCGTTGCAGTTCTTTGTGCGCTTTTTCAAGAACCACGGTTTGCTCTCGGTGAACAACCGGCCGCAGTGGTGCGTAATCGAGGGCGGGTCGAGCAGCTACATCGAACCGCTGACGCGCAGCTTTAGCGAACAGGTGCGCCTTAATTGCCCGGTGCATAACGTCGAGCGTACCGACGACGGCGTTGTGATCCACAGCGCCGCCGGCAGCGAGACCTTTGACCGGGTCGTGCTGGCCTGCCACAGCGACCAGGCCCTGGCCTTGCTGGCCGACCCCAGCACGGCTGAACAGGAAATCCTCGGCGCGCTGCCTTACGCCGACAACGATGTGGTGCTGCACACCGACACGCGCCTGCTGCCGGACCGCAAGCTCGCCTGGGCCAGCTGGAATTATCGGCTGACCGGCGATACCCAAACCCAGGCCGCCGTCACTTACGACATGAACATTCTGCAAGGCATCGACAGCGCCACCACCTTTTGCGTCAGCCTTAACCAGACGCCAATGATCAACCCGCTGAAGATCCTCGCGCGCTTCACCTACGCGCACCCGCAATACAGCCTCGCGGCGGTCGCTGCCCAAGCGCGCTGGGAAGAATTGGCGGGCACGCGCAACACCTTTTTTTGCGGCGCCTACTGGGCCAATGGTTTCCACGAAGACGGCGTGGTCAGCGCATTGCGCGTGGCTCAAGCCTTTGGAGAAACCCTGTGAACAGCGCCCTGTACAGCGGCTGGATCGCCCATCGCCGGTTTGCGCCCAAGGCTCACGCCTTTCGCTACCGCATCGGCCTGCTGTACCTGGATTTAAGCGAACAGGACGAAGTGCTCGGGCTGTCGCCCCTGGCCGGCGCCGGCCGCCTGGCGCCCTTCGGCTTTCGCCAGCAGGATTACCTGCGTGAATTCACGCGCCACGGCATGAGCTTGAGCGATGCCGTGCGCCAGGAAGTTGGCAAGGCACTGGGGCGCGAGCCCCAGGGCGTTATCTGCCTACTGACCCAGGCTCGCAGTTGGGGCCTGGCTTTTAACCCGGTGAGTTTCTTCTACTGCTTCGAGGCCGATGGGCAACTGGCCGCGATCCTGTGTGAAGTGACCAACACCCCATGGCGCGAGCGTTATCACTACGTGCTGCCGGCTCAGGCGCTCGGCGCCGATGAGCATCAGCACTTCGCCGTGGCCAAGGCCTTCCATGTGTCGCCGTTTTTGCCGCGCGACCTGGAATACCGCATGAGTTTCAGCCCGCCCGCCGCCAAGCTCGGCGTGCACATGGCCGACTGGCAAGGTGAGCTGAAGGTTTTCGACGCCACGCTGAGCCTGCACAAGGAGGCGTTGAACCGCGCCAGCCTGCATCGCTACCTGTGGCGCTTCCCGTGGATGACCGCCAAGACGTGCCTGGCCATTTACTGGCAGGCCATGCGCCTGTTGCTCAAACGCACACCGATTTTTTCCCATCAGGCCGCCGATGGCGCCTCTCGCACCGCAGTCGGGTATACCAAGGATCGCCGCCATGAAATCCCCTAGCTTATCGGTCAAGACCAATCGCCTGAACGTCAACGGCATGACCAGCGCATTGCTGCGCAAGGCCGTGCTGCGCCAACTCAGCCAACTGCGCCACGGCCAACTGGTGGTGATCGAGGACGGCGAACGCCAAGTGTTCGGCGCCCGCGAAGCGCACCTGCTGGGGGAAATCCAGATCCTCGACTCGGCAGTGTGGGGTCTGGTGGCGGCCAACGGCTCGATCGGCGCCGGCGAGGCGTTTATCCACGGTTACTGGACCAGCCCGGACTTGACCGCCGTGGTGCGCGTGATGGTCAGCAACCTTGAGGTGCTCGACGCCATGGAAGGTGGCCTGGCGCGCCTGGCACGCCCCTTCACTCAAGGCCTGCACTGGCTCAACCGCAATACGCGCAAGGGCTCGCAGAAAAACATCGCCGCCCACTATGACCTGGGCAACGACCTGTTCGAAGAATTCCTCGACCCGACCATGATGTACTCGGCGGCGCAATTTCTGACGCCCGATGACACCCTGGAACAGGCGCAATTGAACAAGCTGGAGCGCATCTGCCAAAAGCTTGCACTCAAGCCCACCGACCATCTGCTCGAAATCGGCACCGGCTGGGGCAGCATGGCGCTGTACGCAGCGCAGCACTATGGCTGCAAAGTCACCACCACCACCTTGTCCAAAGAGCAGTTTGCCTACACCCAAAAGCGCATCGAGGCCCTGGGACTGCAGGACCAGGTGACCCTGTTGTTGCAGGACTACCGCGACCTGACCGGTCAATACGACAAGTTGGTGTCCATCGAGATGATCGAAGCGGTGGGCCATCGCTTCCTGCCGACCTACTTCAAGCAGTGCGCGCATTTGCTCAAGAGCGACGGCCTGATGCTGCTGCAAGCCATCACCATTCGCGAGCAGCGTTTTGAGCAGGCCAAGAACAGCGTCGATTTCATCCAGCGCTATATTTTCCCCGGCGGCGCCCTGCCCTGCGTGCAGAACATGCTGCACATCGTCAGCCGCGACACCGACATGAACCTGCTGCACATGGAAGACTTCGGCCTGCACTACGCAAAAACCCTGCGCCTGTGGCATGAGAACTTCCGCCGCGCCCATGGCCGACTCGCCGAGTTGGGCTACGATGAATACTTCCTGCGCTTGTGGGAATTCTATTTGTGCTACTGCGAAGGTGGGTTCATGGAACGTACGATAGGCACCGCGCAGTTGCTGCTGGCAAAACCTGCGGCAATCAACCCACCCTTGCTCGGGCGCTTCAGTGCTTAAATCGCTGGCGAACGCCGTACTGTTCCAGTGCGGCTGGTTTGCCTGTGTGCTGGGGGGCGACAGCGGATGGTTGCTGGTGGTCGGTGCAGTGCTGGCCATCCACCTGCTGTGGATAGGTTCGTGGTCGCGGGAAGGCCGGGTGATCCTCGCCGTCACGCTGCTGGGCACTGTGGTGGATACCGCATTGCGCACCTTTGGCGTCTTTCATTTCAGTTTTCCGGGGCCGCTGATTCCGTTTTGGCTGGTGCTGCTGTGGGCGTTGCTCGCCACCACGCTACGCCATTGCCTGGCCTGGAGTGCCCAGCCCTGGTGGCGCGCCAGCGTGTTGGGCGCAGTCGGCGGGCCGTTGTCTTATTACGCGGGCAGCCAATTGGCCGGCGTGAGTTTCGGTTACGGCACGGCGCCAACCCTGGTCGGCCTGGCGCTGCTTTGGGCGCTGGTGTTCCCGGTGCTGCACTGGATCGCCCGACAACTGGGGCACTGACGTCCGTCAGAGCTTTTACACCTACCTGACACGCTTGCCTTACACTGCGCGCCTATGACCAACATCCCCCACACACAAATCACCGAACCCGCCGTCACTTGCTCGACGTGCGCGGCCTGCTGCTGCCAATTGGAAGTGATGCTTATCACCGACACCGGCGTGCCGGAGCGCTATATCGATACCGACGATTGGGGCGGCGAAGTGATGCTGCGTCTGGATGATGGCTGGTGTGCGGCGCTGGACCGGGACACCATGATGTGCACGATTTACGAGCGACGGCCGCTGATCTGCCGGGAGTTCGAGATGGGTGCGCCGGAATGCCTGACCGAGCGTGAAGGAATTGCGACGGCGTATCGCTAGCGCTGAACGTTACGAGGATTAAATGTGGGAGCGGGCTTGCTCGCGAAGGCTGGGTGTCAGTCACCGAATAATTGACTGATACACCGCCTTCGCGAACAAGCCCGCTCCCACATTTGGTTTTGCAGGGTTCTGGAAAACTGCGCTGAGGTTTACAGCGGCATGGTGTAGTGCAACGCGTAGCTTTCTACGCCGTCGTTATTGCTGCTGATGCCCGCGTTGGAATAGTGCGTGGCACGAATGCCCACCTCATGCCCACCGGTAAAACGCAAACCAAAGCCCAGGCGGTCCTCAAACTGGAAGGACTGGCCGATGTTGTTGTCTTCAAGGCGCGTGCGCGAGAATGCCGCCACCCCGATGCCGGCCTCGATGTAAGGTTTTACCGATGCCCCGGCAAACTCATACACAAACACTGGCGAGAACGACAGGCTGCTGGCGCCCGCACGTTTGTCGCCCTCCCAATAGGTGTAAGCGCCGCTCCAGTAGCCGGTCAGCCGGCCGGTATCGCTCTGCCACCAGCTTTTATCCCAATCCGATGTCAGCCCCAACCGATAGGTCATGGTCGAATCGCTGGTGCTCCCCACACCAAATTCCAGGCCAGCGGCCTGGGCCGAAACAGAGTGTCCTACCACGGCGGCCGCAATCGCAGCCAAACAGAACAAGCGCTTCATAAGAAACAGTCCTTGAGAACGAAGTTGTATGGTTTTGTACAAGCTAACTCGCTATAGAAGCGCGCGCATAGCCAGAAGTTCAGCGTCTAACCCCGGTATTTCACGAATTTTTCACGCGTCGAAGCTTCGCACAACTCCGGGATGCTTCCATAGTGTGGGTAGGATATTTCTTAAATGATCGACATTACCGCTCGTCCAGAACCGGGCCGGCTCAGGGTTGCCGCTGGCCAACAGGTCACGCTCGCCCAGCAAACGCTTGAGCTGGCGTGCCACGGCAGCGCCGGTATCGATCAGGATGATGCTTTGGGGAAGCATCTGCGCCAGAAGCGGCTTGAGGAAGGGATAGTGGGTGCAGCCCAGGATAATCGTGTCACAACCGGCGCTGAGCAGCGGTTCGACATAGCCGCGCAACATCTGGCGCAGCTCGGGGCTGTCGAGGTCGCCGCTTTCAATCAACTCCACCAGGCCCGGGCACGGCTGGGTGATCACACGCACGTCGGTGGCGAAGCGATCAAGCAAAGCGGCGAACTTGGCACTTTGCAGGGTGCCGGTGGTGGCGAGTACACCGACCACGCCGCTGCGAGTGGCGGCGGCGGCGGGTTTGACGGCGGGCTCCATGCCTACCAGGGGCCAGTCCGGATAGTCCTCGCGCAAATCGGCGACGGCGGCGACGGTCGCCGTGTTGCAGGCAATCACAAACGCCTTGGCGCCTTGCTCGCGGAAAAATTCGGCGACACGCCGGGAGCGTTCAAGAATGAATGCCGGGGTTTTCTCGCCGTAGGGGATATGCCCGCAATCAGCCACGTACAGCAGCGTTTCATGGGGCAATAACTGCTGAATTTCGTCCAGCACGGTCAAGCCGCCGATGCCGGAATCGAACACACCGATGGGCGCGCTCTTAACCATGCTGCGTCCCGCAGACACTGCAACCGGGGTCGCGCTTGACGCGCAATTCGCGAAACCGCGTGGTCAACGCATCAATCAGCAACAAGCGGCCCACCAACGGCTCACCGAAACCGGCCAGCAATTTCAAGGCTTCCAGGGCTTGCAGGCTGCCGACCACGCCAACCAACGGACCGACGACGCCGGCTTCGCTGCAGGTCAGTTCAGTGTCGCTGCCGTGCCCGTACAAACAGTGGTAGCAGGGGCTGTCGGCGCGACGCGGGTCGAACACCGACAACTGCCCTTCGAGGCGAATCGCTGCGCCGCTGATCAATGGCTTGGCGGCAGCAACACAGGCAGCGTTCACCGCTTCACGGGTGGAAAAGTTGTCGCTGCAATCGAGTACCACGTCCACCGCCGCTACTGCCGCGGCCAGTGAATCGGCATCCAGCGCTGCGCGGTGAGCACGCAGTTTGACTTCAGGGTTGATCGCCGCAAGACGACGCAGGGCCGAATCGACCTTGGTCTGCCCGACGCTGTCGGTGTCGTGGATGATCTGGCGTTGCAGGTTGGTCAGGTCGACGGTGTCGAAGTCGGCCAGGTGCAGCTCGCCCACACCGGCAGCGGCGAGGTACAGCGCGACAGGCGCGCCCAAACCGCCCAGGCCGACAACCAGGGCGCGGGCGTTTTTGAGGCGCAATTGGCCTTCGATGTCGACATGTTGCAACAGAATCTGTCGGCTATAGCGCAATAGCTCCTGATCGGTCAGCACGGCCGGCGTCCCAGGGTGATGCGCTCGTGGCCGCCGAGGTCAAGGCGGCTGTGTACCTCTTCAAAGCCTGCGCCAAGCAACAGATCACGTACGGCCGCCGCCTGATCGTAGCCATGTTCGAGTAACAGCCAGCCAGCCGCATTCAAGTGGGCTGGAGATTGGGCAATGATCAACCGCAAGTCATCCAGGCCATCATGCCCCGCCACCAGCGCGCTGGCCGGTTCAAACCGCACGTCGCCGGCCACCAGATGGGGATCGTTATCGGCAATGTACGGCGGGTTACTGATGATCAGGTCGAAGGTTTGGCCTTGCAGGGCGCTGAACCAATGGCTGCTCAACACCGTGGCGTTTTTCAGGTGCAGGCGCTGGCGATTGCGTTCAGCCAGGGCCACGGCTTCGAGCACGCGGTCGACCGCCGTAACCTGCCAGGCCGGACGTTCGCTGGCCAGGGCCAGGGCGATGGCGCCGCTGCCGGTGCCCAGGTCCAGAACCCTGGCAGGCGTGGCGGGCAACAGTTCCAGCGCGGCCTCCACCAGCAGCTCGGTTTCCGGACGCGGGATCAGCGTGTGAGGCGCGACCTCCAGGTCCAGCTTCCAGAAGCCTTGCTGGCCGAGGATATACGCCACCGGCTCACCGCCCCGACGACGTTGCAAATAGTCAGCAAAGGTCAGCGCATGTTCGCTGCTGACGATTTTTTCCGGCCAGGTGTGCAGGTAGCTGCGCGATTTACCCAAGGCTGCGGCCAACAACAACTCCACATCCAACCGCGCAGTGGGCGAGTCGGGCAGGTCGGCGGCGCGCAGCAGGCTGGCAATGATGGTCATTTATTCACCTATCGCCGCCAATTGGTCGGCCTGGTATTCGGCGAGCAACGGTTCGATTACCGCATCCACACCGCCGGCGAGAATCTCGTCGAGGGAGTAAAGCGTGAGGTTGACCCGGTGGTCGGTGACCCGGCCCTGGGCAAAGTTGTAGGTACGGATGCGCTCGGAGCGGTCGCCCGAACCCACCAGCAATTTGCGCTCGCTGGCAATCGCGTTGGCGGCGGCGCTGGTCTGCTGGTCATTGAGCTTGGCCGACAGCCAGGACATGGCACGCGCACGGTTCTTGTGCTGGGAACGCTCTTCCTGGCACTCCACCACAATGCCCGACGGCAAGTGCGTGATGCGGATCGCCGAGTCGGTCTTGTTGACGTGCTGCCCACCAGCGCCCGATGAGCGGTAGGTGTCGACACGCAAATCCGCCGGATTGATCTCGATGGCTTCCTGCTCGTCCGGCTCGGGCAACACGGCCACGGTGCACGCCGAGGTGTGGATACGGCCCTGGGACTCCGTCGCCGGAACCCGCTGCACGCGGTGCGCGCCGGATTCAAATTTCAGTTTGCCGTAGACGTTGTCGCCTTCAACCCGGGCGATGACTTCTTTATAGCCGCCGTGTTCGCCTTCGTTTTCGGACAGAATCTCGACGCGCCAGCCACGGCGCTCGGCGTAGCGCGAGTACATGCGGAACAGGTCGCCAGAGAAGATCGCCGCCTCGTCGCCACCGGTGCCGGCACGGATTTCGAGGAACACGTTGCGCCCGTCGTTGGGGTCCTTGGGCAGCAGCATGCGCTGCAGGTCGCCTTCCAGCTCGGCCAGCTTTTCCTTGGCCTCACGGACTTCTTCAACGGCCATTTCGCGCATGTCCGGGTCGCTGTCCTTGAGCAGCGCCTGGGCGCCTTCGAGGTCGGCCTGCACTTTCATCAGGTGTTTGTAGGTGGCCACAATGGGCTCAACTTCGGCGTATTCCTTGGAATAGGCGCGGAACTTGGCCTGATCGGAGATGACCTCGCCATCGCCGAGCAAGGCGGTCAGTTCTTCGAAACGGTCCTGGAGCACGTCCAGTTTATTGAGCAGTGACGCTTTCATTGCGGTTTTTTATCCGAAGAGCTATCTGACGCGCCCTCACCGAGGGCAAAGAGTTCCTGGGCCATGGCCAGCGCATCGAGGCGGCCTTCGGCGGTAAGCTTTTTCAACTGAACGCTGGGAGCGTGAAGCAACTTGTTGGTCAAGCCACGCGCCAGTTGCATCAGCACCTCTTCGGCGCTGCTGCCGTTGGCCAGCAGACGCTGGGCCTTGACCAATTCCTCGTCACGCAGGCGTTCGCCCTGCTGACGATACGCTTTGAGCACGTCGACCGCTGCCAGTTCGCGCAGGCGTACCATGAAGTCTTCAGCGCCGGTGCTGACCATTTCCTCGGCGGCCTGGGCGGCGCCCTGGCGACTCTTGAGGTTTTCGGCAACCACTTCGTGCAGATCGTCGACGCTGTAGAGGTAAACGTCGTCCAACTCGCCGACTTCCGGCTCGATATCGCGGGGAACGGCGATATCCACCATGAAAATCGGTTTGTGCTTGCGCAGCTTCAGCGCGCTCTCGACCGCGCCTTTGCCAAGAATCGGCAACTGACTGGCGGTGGAGCTGATGACGATATCGCTGCGCACCAGTTCAGCCGGGATATCCGACAGCAGCACCGCATGGGCGCCAAACTGCTCGGCAAGAATGCTCGCGCGTTCCAGGGTTCGGTTGGCGACCACAATGCGCTTTACACCCAGGTCGTGCAGATGACGCGCCACCAGGGTAATGGTTTCGCCGGCGCCGATCAGCAGGGCCTGGCTGCGCTGCAAGTCGCTGAAAATCTGTTTGGCCAGGCTGACGGCGGCAAACGCCACGGACACCGGGTTTTCACCAATGGCGGTGTCGGTGCGCACCTGCTTGGCCGAGTTGAAGGTGGCCTGGAACAGCCGCCCCAACAGTGGCCCCACGGTGCCGGCCTCGCGGGCCACGGCATAGGCAGATTTCATCTGGCCAAGGATCTGCGGTTCGCCCAACACCAGCGAGTCGAGCCCTGAGGCGACGCGCATCATGTGACGAACTGCCGCATCCTCTTCGTGCACATACGCACTGGCGCGCAGGTCATCGAGGCTCAAATGGTGATAATCGGCCAGCCAGCGCAGCACCCCATCCGCTGAAAGATGTTCCTGCTCTATATAAAGCTCACTGCGATTGCAGGTCGAAAGGATCGCAGCTTCGCGGCTGTCGGTGAGCCGGCAGAGCTGCTGCAAGGCCTCAACCAACTGCTCTGGCGTAAACGCCACGCGCTCGCGCACGTCTACGGAAGCAGTCTTGTGGTTAATACCGAGTGCGAGGAAGGCCATTCAATATCGCTGATGATGTCGGGAAGCCGACAATTGTCCTACTTCGCATGATTCAGAACAACCACCGCAGGCTATTGTCCTAATGCCTTGTGTCTATAAAGGCGCCAACTGAGACTCGGTTATGTTTGGCCGAAGGCTTGTGTCATGATGATCCGACCGCAGGTTAGTCGTCCTCTTCCTATATGAATAGATCTTCCGCGTTGCTCCTTGCTTTTGTCTTCCTCAGCGGCTGCCAGGCCTTGGCACCCGTGTCGCCGGACGGTACGCCGCCGGTTGAAGACAGCACCCCCGCCCCTGAAAAGCCCAAGGTTTATTCCTCGTTCAATGAAGAAACGATCTACAGCCTGCTGACCGCCGAACTCGCCGGCCAGCGCAATCGTTTCGATATTGCCCTGGATAACTACGTGACCCAGGCCATCAACACTCAGGATCCGGGTATTTCGGAGCGTGCGTTTCGCATCGCCGAATACCTGGGCGCTGACCAGGCTGCGCTGGACACCTCGCTGATCTGGGCGAGAAACGCACCAGACGACCTGGAAGCGCAGCGGGCCGCGGCCATTCAACTGGCGCGCGCGGGGCGCTATGACGACTCCATGGTCTATATGGAGAAAGTCCTGCTGGGCAAGGGCGACACGCATTTCGACTTCCTCGCGCTGTCGGCTGCCGACACCGACCAGGACACGCGCAATGGCCTGATGAAGAGTTTCGACCGCCTGCTGCAAAAGCACCCGAAAAACAGCCAGCTGATTTTCGGCAAGGCGTTGCTGCTGCAACAGGATGATGAAGCCGACGCCGCACTCAAGCTGTTGGAGCAGAACCCGCCGGAAGACGGCGAGATCGCACCGATTTTGCTGCGTGCGCGCTTGCTGCAGAACCTCAATCGCGGCAAGGAAGCGATTCCTCTGCTGGAAAAGAGCATCAAGAAGTATCCGGACGACAAGCGCCTGCGCCTGACTTATGCGCGCACGCTGGTTGAGCAGGACCGTATGGAAGACGCCAAAGTGCAGTTCGCCAATCTGGTCCAGCAGTACCCGGACGACGATGAATTGCGCTACTCCCTGGCACTGGTGTGCCTGGAGGCCAAAGCCTGGGACGAGGCCAAGGGTTATCTGGAGGAGCTGATCCAACGCGAAAGCCATGTGGACTCGGCGCACCTGAACCTCGGCCGTATCGCTGAAGAGCGCAACGACCCGCAGGCGGCCCTGCTTGAGTACGCTCAGGTCGGCCCTGGCAACGACTACCTGCCGGCGCAATTGCGCCAAGCTGACATCCTGATGAGCAACGGCCGCACCGACGAGGCGGAAAAACGCCTGGCCGCAGCGCGCGATGCCGAACCGGACTACGCGATCCAGCTGTACCTGATCCAGGCCGAAACCTTGTCGGCCAACAAGCAGGGCGAACGCGCCTGGAAACTGCTGCAACAGGCCTTGTTGCAATACCCCGACGATTTGAATCTGCTGTACACCCGCGCCATGCAGGCGGAAAAACGCAATGACTTGGCGCAGATGGAAAAAGACCTGCGCCTGATCATCAAGCGTGACCCGGACAACGCCATGGCGTTGAACGCCCTCGGTTACACCTTGTCCGACCGTACGACGCGCTACGCCGAAGCCAAGGTGCTGATCGAGCAAGCCCACAAGCTCAACCCGGAAGACCCGGCCGTACTCGACAGCCTGGGCTGGGTCAATTACCGCCTGGGCAACCTGGACGAAGCCGAACGCTTGCTGCGCCAGGCACTGGAACGCTTCCCCGACCAGGAAGTGGCCGCCCACCTTGGCGAAGTGCTGTGGGCCAATGGCAAGCAGCGCGAAGCGCGACAAATCTGGGAAAAATTCCTCAAGGAACAACCCGAAAGCCCCATCCTGCGCGGCACCATCAAGCGCCTGACCGGATCCGAGACCCTTTAAGCTTATGTTCTTGCGCCACGTAATTGTTTTCAGCTTCATCGCCCTGCTCGCCGGTTGCGCGGGTTTCGGCGCTCGCGAATCCGTTGAAGGCCAGGGCAACCCGGCGCAATGGAAACAACACAAGGATCAGCTCAGCAGCATTGATGGCTGGCAGATCGAAGGCAAGGTCGGGGTTCGCGCGCCAAAAGATTCCGGCAGCGGCACGTTGTTCTGGCTGCAGCGCCAGGACTATTACGATATTCGCCTGTCCGGCCCACTGGGCCGCGGCGCGGCTCGCCTGACGGGACGCCCGGGGCAAGTCAGCCTGGAAGTGGCCAACCAGGGACGCTATGAAGCGGCGTCGCCGGAAGAATTGCTGGAGCAGCAAATAGGCTGGAAGCTGCCCGTTTCGCACCTGGTGTGGTGGGTTCGCGGTTTGCCCGCGCCGGACAGCAAAAGCCGCCTGAGCCTCAATGGCGACAGTCGGCTGGCCACGCTGGAGCAAGACGGCTGGCAGGTGGAGTACCTCAGCTACGTGCAACAGAGGGGTTATTGGCTGCCCGAGCGCATCAAGCTGCATGGCACCGACCTTGACGTCACACTGGTGATCAAGGACTGGCAACCGCGCAAGCTGGGGCAATAAACGTGACTGTTACAACGCTAACGCTGCCCTCCCCCGCCAAACTCAACTTGATGCTGCACATTCTGGGTCGCCGTGAAGACGGCTACCACGAGCTGCAGACGCTGTTTCAATTTCTGGACTACTGCGACGAACTGACCTTCGCCGTACGCGATGATGGCGTGATTCAGCTGCACACCGAATTCGCAGGCGTGCCCCACGACAGCAACCTGATTGTGAAGGCCGCAAAAAAACTTCAGGAACAATCCGGTTGCCCCCTGGGCATCGACATCTGGATCGATAAAATTTTGCCCATGGGCGGTGGCATCGGCGGTGGCAGCTCAAATGCCGCGACGACGCTGCTCGGCCTCAATCATTTGTGGCAACTGGGTTGGGACCACGATCGCTTGGCTACGCTGGGCCTGACGCTGGGCGCTGACGTCCCGGTTTTCGTGCGTGGACACGCCGCTTTTGCCGAGGGCGTGGGGGAGAAACTCACCCCGGAATACCCCGAAGAGCCGTGGTATGTCGTGCTTGTTCCGCAAGTATCTGTAAGTACAGCAGAAATTTTTTCAGATCCACTGTTGACACGTAACTCTCCTCCCATTAAAGTGCGCCCCGTTCCCAAGGGAAACAGTCGAAATGACTGCTTACCGGTTGTAGCAAGGCGTTATCCAGAGGTACGTAACGCTTTGAATTTGTTAGGTAAATTTACCGAAGCAAAATTAACCGGAACTGGAAGTTGTGTGTTTGGGGGCTTCCCAAGCAAAGCTGAAGCTGATAAAGTCTCGGCCCTTCTTACAGAGACCCTTACAGGGTTTGTAGCAAAGGGAAGCAACGTTTCGATGTTGCATCGCAAGCTGCAAAGTCTGCTCTAAAGGAACCGAGTACTGGGTACTCGTTGCAACAGATACAGGGGCGTCGCCAAGCGGTAAGGCAGCAGGTTTTGATCCTGCCATGCGTTGGTTCGAATCCAGCCGCCCCTGCCATTTTCTAATACTCATCCAGGTTACCCTCAGCCTCTAGGTACTGCGCGTGTCCAAGATGATGGTCTTTACGGGGAATGCCAACCCCGATCTGGCTCGACGTGTCGTACGTCAGCTGCATATCCCTCTCGGTGACATCTCTGTCGGTAAATTCTCCGACGGTGAAATTACAGCCGAGATCAATGAAAACGTCCGCGGTAAAGATGTTTTCATTATTCAGCCGACCTGCGCTCCGACCAACGATAACCTGATGGAACTCGTCGTGATGGCTGATGCCTTCCGCCGCTCCTCAGCGACTCGAATCACAGCTGTAATCCCTTACTTTGGTTATGCCCGTCAGGATCGCCGTCCGCGTTCCGCACGTGTGGCTATCAGCGCGAAAGTCGTTGCTGACATGCTGACCGTGGTAGGCATCGACCGTGTTCTCACGGTTGACCTGCACGCTGACCAAATTCAAGGGTTCTTCGATATCCCGGTAGATAACATCTACGGCTCCCCAGTACTGGTGGATGACATCGAAGACCAGCGCTTTGAAAACCTGATGATCGTGTCCCCGGACATTGGTGGCGTCGTGCGTGCACGGGCTGTTGCCAAATCCCTGGGCGTTGACCTCGGGATCATCGACAAACGCCGTGAGAAAGCCAATCACTCTGAAGTGATGCATATCATCGGTGATGTCGAAGGGCGTACCTGTATTCTGGTTGATGACATGGTCGACACCGCCGGCACACTGTGCCACGCGGCGAAAGCCTTGAAAGAGCACGGTGCCGCAAAAGTCTTCGCCTACTGCACACACCCTGTGCTGTCGGGCCGAGCGATCGAGAACATCGAGAACTCCATGCTGGACGAACTGGTGGTGACCAACACCATCCCGTTGTCCGCAGCAGCTCAAGCCTGTTCGCGTATCCGTCAATTGGATATCGCACCGGTAGTTGCCGAGGCGGTTCGCCGCATCAGCAACGAAGAATCGATCAGCGCGATGTTCCGTTAAGGTTCACGCCTTAGCGACATCAACCTGACGAAAAGCGCCCCGCCCCAGCATACTGTTGGGGCGGGGCTTTTTTGCCCATATCGCCTTTAGCGCTGGTCGCAAACGCTGGGGCGAATGTGGTTATTTTGGAGATACAACATGAACGATTTTACTTTGAATGCTGAACTGCGTTCCGACCTGGGGAAAGGTGCGAGCCGCCGCCTGCGTCGTCTCGCAAGCCTGGTTCCAGCTGTAGTTTACGGTGGCGAAAAAGCCCCTGAATCCATCAGCATGCTGGCTAAAGAAATCGCCAAACTGCTCGAAAACGATGCTGCTTACAGCCACGTTATCGAACTGAACGTTGGCGGCACCAAGCAAAACGTGATCATCAAAGCTCTGCAACGTCACCCGGCCAAAGGCCACGTGCTGCACGCTGACTTTGTACGCGTTGTAGCCGGTCAGAAACTGACCGCTATCGTTCCAGTGCACTTCGTTGGCGAAGAAGCTCCGGTCAAGAAAGGCGGCGAGATCTCGCACGTCCTGAACGAAATCGAAGTGACCTGCCTGCCGAAAGACCTGCCTGAGTTCATCGAAGTCGACCTGTCGGCTCTGGAAATCGGCGCAATCGTTCACCTGTCCGACCTCAAGGCCCCTAAAGGCGTTGAATTTGTCGCACTGGCTCACGGTGATGACAAAGCTGTTGCCAACGTTCACGCTCCACGCGTTGCTCCAGAAGCTGAAGAAGAAGGCGCTGCAGAGTAATTCACTCTGTATTGCCGGAGCTTGAGGAAACATCGCGGACCGAAACGTAGCGAGAAAGCGGGCGATAACGCGGCGTTTACTCTTGAGTAAATGATCTCTTGTCGTCCACTTTCGCCGCACGCAGGTTGCGGCGATGTTATCCACAACTCCAAAGGAAGGGCCCCTGTCGTGACTGCCATTAAACTGATCGTTGGCCTGGGAAATCCAGGCGCCGAATACGAACAGACCCGGCATAACGCGGGGGCCCTTTTTGTTGAGCGTATCGCCCACGCCCAAGGCGTAAACCTTGTGGCCGATCGCAAATATTTTGGCCTGACCGGACGCTTTTCGCATCAAGGTCAGGATGTTCGTCTGCTGATTCCCACCACCTACATGAACCGCAGCGGCCAAGCCGTCGCGGCGCTTGCGGGCTTCTTCCGGATCAAACCCGAAGAAATCCTGGTGGCCCATGACGAACTGGACCTGCCACCCGGCGTTGCCAAACTCAAACTAGGCGGCGGGCATGGCGGGCACAATGGCCTGCGCGACATCATCGCGCAGCTGGGCAATCAGAATAATTTTTACCGTCTGCGGCTCGGCATTGGCCACCCAGGCGTTGCCAGTATGGTTTCAAATTTCGTCCTGGGTCGTGCGCCACGCGCCGAACAGGAAAAACTCGATGCCAGCATCGACTTTGCCCTCGGCGTGCTGCCGGATATCTTCGCCGGTGAATGGAACCGTGCGATGAAAAACCTGCACAGCCAGAAGGCCTGACTCTTACCGAGGGGAAACACCATGGGATTCAATTGCGGCATCGTCGGCCTGCCCAACGTCGGCAAATCCACCCTGTTCAACGCCTTGACCAAGTCCGGTATTGCGGCGGAGAACTTCCCCTTCTGCACCATCGAACCCAACAGCGGTATCGTGGCCATGCCGGACCCGCGCCTGCAGGAGTTGGCGGCTATCGTCAATCCAAAGCGCATCCTGCCGACCACCATGGAATTCGTCGACATCGCAGGCCTGGTGGCCGGCGCGTCGAAAGGTGAAGGCCTGGGCAACAAGTTCCTGGCCAACATCCGTGAAACCGATGCCATCGCCCACGTGGTCCGCTGCTTTGAAGACGAGAACGTGATTCACGTCTCCAACAGCGTCGACCCGAAACGCGACATCGAGATCATCGACCTGGAACTGATCTTCGCCGACCTCGACAGCTGCGAGAAACAACTGCAGAAAGTCGCGCGTAACGCCAAGGGCGGCGACAAGGATGCCGTGGTTCAGAAAGGCCTGCTGGAGCAATTGATCGCTCACTTCACCCTGGGCAAGCCAGCGCGCAGCCTGATGAAGAGCATGAATGCCGATGAAAAAGCGGTGATCAAAGGCTTCCACCTGCTGACCACCAAGCCGGTGATGTACATCGCCAACGTCGCTGAAGACGGCTTTGAGAACAACCCATTGCTCGACGTGGTCAAGGCCATCGCCGAGGAAGAAGGCGCGATCGTGGTGCCGGTGTGCAACAAGATCGAGGCCGAAATTGCCGAGCTGGATGACGGCGAAGAAAAAGACATGTTCCTCGAGGCGCTGGGCCTGGAAGAGCCTGGCTTGAACCGTGTGATCCGCGCCGGCTACGAAATGCTGCACCTGCAAACTTACTTCACCGCCGGCGTCGAAGAAGTCCGCGCCTGGACCGTCAAGGTCGGCGCTACCGCGCCACAGGCTGCCGGCGTGATCCACACCGACTTCGAAAAAGGCTTTATCCGTGCCGAAGTCATCGCCTACAACGACTTCATTCAGTACAAGGGTGAAGCCGGTACCAAGGAGGCCGGTAAGTGGCGCCTTGAAGGCAAGGAATACATCGTCAAAGATGGCGACGTCATGCACTTCCGTTTCAACGTATAAGTAACCTTGCGGTAATTACCGCAAACAAAAAAGCCGATGCATTGCATCGGCTTTTTTGTGGGTAACTACTTATGGACGCTCATCCGAACAACCTGTCGCTTAAGAATTATCCTATTAACCCTCGGCATTTTACCAACTACACACCCCAGCAAAATAATCCCCAAACCTATCTCATTTCTCCTACGTCTTGCGCGTAAGTTCCTACTTCAGAACCACAACAAAATAACTATAATTCGCGACCTGCTGGCCTTTGCCTGTCGACCGTTGCCTGAATGATGCACAGTGATAATGGAGCACTTACTTGATGTCGGATGCCTACCATAGGGAAGTTGAAACGGACATCTCAATCAGTGACAGCTCAGGTATTGAAAACACTCTTAACAGCACAGCATCACTCAATATCGACATTCTGCTACTCGGTGAAACCGGCACCGGGAAAGACACTTTGGCCCAACGGGTCCATCGCTTGTCGGGGCGGCGCGGTAACTTCATTGCCGTGAACTGCGCCGCTATCCCGGAAAGCCTCGCGGAGAGCCAATTGTTCGGGGTCAACAGCGGCGCCTTTACCGGGGCCGTGCAATCGCGGGCCGGCTTTGTCGAAGCGGCTCATTTGGGCACCTTGTACCTCGATGAGGTCGACAGCATGCCATTGAGTCTGCAGGCCAAACTGCTGCGGGTGCTGGAGTCGCGGGGCGTGGAGCGTCTAGGTTCAACCCGCTTCATCCCGGTGGACATGCGCGTTATTGCCTCGGCTCAGCAGTCACTGCACCACATGGTCGAATTGGGCACCTTCAGGCGTGACCTGTACTTTCGCCTGAATGTGGTCAGCCTCGAACTTCCGGCCTTGCGCCACCAGCGGGAGCGCATCATTCCGCTGTTCATGAAGATGGTCCGGGAAGAAGCCGAGCACTTCAAATGCACCGTACCGACTGTTCCCGGCCAGCTATTGCAACAACTGCTGTGCCACGCCTGGCTGGGCAATATTCGCGAATTACGTTCGTCCGCCAAGCGCTTCGTGCTGGGCCTGCCACCGTTCTCTACGCCCATGAGCAACCCGCACGACGGAAAGCTGAGCCTGAAGGAACGCCTGCAACAAATCGAAAAAGCACTGATTGAAGAGTCGTTGCGGCGCAATGATCATTGCGTCGATATCACCGCATTTGAATTAGGCGTCGCCAAACGCACGCTCTACCACCGAATCAAACAACTCGACCTATAACCGAAACAGTGCACTTGACGCATTGCGGCAAAACTTACCCACTCGCACCTCCTCGGGCACTTTAGCGCATACATAGCATCAAGCATTACAACAATGACTTCTCAGCAAACAGCACTGGAAATAATTTTAAACATATAAATACTGGAACGCTTTATTTCCTTGCACCACTTATAAGTGGGTGACGTCACAGCCACTCAACACGCGACGGTAGCTAACACTCGCTATCAGACTTCATTTGAAATCAAGAAGGTGATCTATGTCCTCAATCTCAGGTATTGGTGGTTCCAGCGCGGGTAACCAGGCGCAACTGGACGCAATCAACGCAGATAAAGAAAGGAAAGTCGTCGAAGAGGCCAAGAAGACTGCTGAACAAGAACTGACTACAGCGAAAGCGGGCCGCATTAAGTCTTTGCGATTCGCTTAAGTCAGCGCGACCTCCTCTGCCCAGGTCGAGGAGGTTTTCATCGTCACGACGCACGTAACACTCGATACGTTCGATGGAGATTCACATGTACATCACCACCCCTGGGCAATCGGAAAACAGCAGCACTCTCCCTCAAGCCGAGGCGCCTGGCGCGATCAACCGGGCGTCTGACATCAACTTTTTCAACGCCCAACTCAGCCAGGCCGAGCAGCCCGTTAAAGGCATCGTGCCTGCCGTGGCGTCCCCCGCTCAGACGTGGGACGCGACAGCCTCGGACACTTTATCCAGACGCGTAACCAAAGGCTTTCGTGACGCGAGCCTGAACAAAAAGACCAAGGACGCGAACGAGTTCCCCCAGTCGCTCGCCGAAGCGCACATCGACGTGATGTCACGCGTCAAGGTCATTGGCGCCGTCGCGAAAGGCGTCGATAAAATTTCAAGCATGGGATAGCTGCATGTACCGCCGCCTAACCGCCCCATTCTTGTTTTCATTAGCGTTGATGCTGTCCGGTTGCGGTGACAGCGTAGAGCTTCATCGCAATATTTCTGAGCAGGAAGCCAACGAAGTCATCGCGGAGCTGGCAGACAAGCAAATCCGGGCCCAGAAGGTGCCCGGCAAAGACGGGGTCGCTGTTCGGGTCAAGGCAAGTGACATCAGCCGAGCTGTGCGTACCCTGGATGCGGCGGGGCTGCCTAAAACGGCCCGCTCGACGCTGGGGGATATCTTTCGCAAGGAAGGCGTCATCTCCACCCCGCTGGAAGAGCGCGCGCGCTACATCTACGCGCTGTCCCAGGAACTGGAATCGACCTTATCCAACATAGACGGTGTGATCGTCGCGCGTGTGCATGTGGTACTGCCTGAACGCGTCGCGCCAGGCGAGCCGGTACAGCCGGCGTCCGCCTCGGTTTTCATCAAGCACGACCCGCGACTGGACCCGGACAATATCAATCCGCGCGTGCGCAGACTGGTGGCCAGCAGCATCCCGGGCATGGCCTCGGCCATAGACAACACGACAAAACTGACCGTCATTTTTGTACCGGCCACCGCCTACACCGAGCAGCAACAGCTGACCTACCTCGGCCCTTTTCTGGTGCCCGAGCAAGACCTTGGTTTCTGGCGCGCCAGCCTGATTGCGCCGCTGATCATCGCTCTGTCAGCAGGCATTGCCTGGCTGTTCTGGCGCCGCAGAAAAGTCTTCACACCCACCCCGCAAACCGCGCCGGCACACGCCCATGAGTGACGACCTCAGCTGGGTAACATGGTGGGCTTTCCCCTGGAAAAACGCCCACATCGACTGGCTCACGCAAACGGGTTTTGTGGAAACCGCAGCGCTCTCACGCGCCTATCATCGCCGCGTGAGCAGCCTGTTCGACATCGCGCCCGAGCTTGCCCCTCCCACGTCTCCAGCCCTCCTCCAATGGGTGTTGAGCAGCGCGCAACAACGCGACCTCGCACTGACACTGGTTAATGCGGTGTACAACGCGCCCCACGACAGCCGGTTGAATCAAGAGCAGCTGCTGTGGTGCCAGCGCCTGGCCAAGGCACTGCCCACGGGCTCAACACCGGTGGACGTCGACGACCCATTGCACTACCTGCGCGCGTGGGTCGCGCCCAATGTCTGGCAGCGGCTACGCCTGAATTTTGCTCGCCCAAGGGTGCTCACGCTAGAGCAGCATCCTCGACTGGCAGACACCCACGGCCGGTTGGATACCCTGTGGAAAGCCACGATCTGGCGCGCAACCTCCACCGCTGTCGATGATGCGCCGCCCGCCCCTCGCGAGAACCCCGACCATGTTTTGCGCCCACACGATTGAGCTGAACACCCCCGCCCACGAACTGCCCACGGCCCTGATCCCCAGGGAAATGCTGTCTGAATACACCCAGGCCCGTCAGCTGTTGGAACACGCAGAAACTCAAGCACAAACGCGCATCAGCCAGGCCCAGGCGCAATGCGAAAAAATACTCGAAAGTGCCAGTGATGAGTTCTGGCAACGCGCCAATACCCAGCTGCATCGCTGGGAGTCAGAGCGCCAGGCAATGCTGGCAAGTTTGGAACAGGTCGCCAGCTCAGTCATCAGCGCGGCCATTCGAACCCTGCTGGAGGAGACTGTGCCTGTTCAACGCCTCACAACACTGCTCAACAAACTGCTGGAGGCTCAACTGCCCACCGTTGAGGCGCACCTGGTGTGCAATCCGCTGGACCGTGAACACGTCGAGCTATGGCTCAACCTTCACAGCAGCGTGCCCTGGACGCTTCGAGTCGAAGACGGGATCGCCGCCCAGTCGCTGCTGCTTGAGACGGAAGATGGCGGGTTTCACATCAACTGGGCGCATGCCCTGGACAACCTGGTGGCGATTCCACCCTCGGCCAAATCAAGTGACAACGTTGCTGGGTAGACGCAGTTCTTTTTAACCACACAGGCCTGTTGTTGGAACTGGTGAGCAATCTGCCGCCACACAGGGATACACCCCCACTGGAGATAACGCCATGAATACTGACTCACGCGTACTCAGCAGTCTCTACAGGCAGCAATCGCAAGCCGAAAAAAACCTCGACCAGATCAGCGCCGACATTCCGTACAGCGAAAGAAGCGAAGACAGCGCGCGACTCTTCGAACAACTCATTGAAGAAAAGTCCGCCCTGGTTAACAACTTTGCCGTGAGTTCGACCTACCTCAGTTACAAGCACGAAACGGTTAAATCGGCCATCAATGTCGTTTAGTGGCTGGTGGCAAACGCTGACTGACGGCTTGGGTGGTCGTGAACAGAACAGGCGGCGACTTGAACCGCAAGTCAGCCCTCGCCCGGGTTCGGGCCATACGCCATCTCCGGTGGGTGCAATGCCCGCCACTTGATAGCAAACCCTTGAAGTACCTCTCAACCAACGTGACACCTGGCGCAGCGCAACGGCGCGCCTGACAACGGCTGGGCGCAAATTCGGCCCACTTCATTACGACGCTTTCGCACTGAAACAGAGAACCTGTCATGTATAGCAAGATCAACAAGCACACTGGCTTGCGTTTAAACTCGCCCGCGGCTCTGGCAAAACGCGCCCACTGGCGTTGTTTGCTTGCGCTGCCGTTGTTGTTGGCGCCGCTGCACAGCCCCTTCGCCGCCATCCCATCCGAATGGAAAAACACCGCCTACGCCTATGAAGCCGAGCATAAGCCCCTGCGGGATGTGCTGGAGGACTTCGCCCAGACGTTTGGCACGCAACTGCAAGTCGACGGTCTGCTGGAGGGCATCGTAAATGGCAAGATACGCGCCAATACTCCGCAGTCGTTACTCGACAGGCTGGGCGTTGAACACCGTTTTCAATGGTACTTGTACAACAACACCCTCTATATCAGCACCCTGGACCTGCAAGAGTCCGCGCGCCTGGAGGTTTCTTCCGAGACCGTCGCCGACCTCAAGCGGGCCCTGACCGATATCGGCTTGCTCGACAGTCGTTTCGGCTGGGGTGAACTGCCCGATGACGGGGTGGTGCTGGTCTCTGGCCCCAAGCGCTACATCGAACAGATCAAGCAATTCAGCAGCCAGCGTAAATCACCCGACGAAAAACAAAGCGTGCTCAGCTACCCGCTGAAATTCGCCAACGCGGGAGATCGCCAGATCGATTACCGCGGCGAAAAAATAGTCATCCCTGGCGTTGCCAGCATGCTGCGGGGCTTATTGGAGCCGCGGGCGACGTCATCCCTGTCGACGCTTACCCCGCGCCCCTTTGCCTCACAGCCCTCGCCCATCACGCCGAACTTTGCGCGGTTGAGCAATCCCATGCTCGGGCAAATGTTCGGCCAGACAGCGGACCCAGGCCAGTTGGCCTCCGGCGCCACGCTCACCCCGCGCGCTCCGGTGTCGGCAGGCAAAATCCGCGTAGAGGCCGACGTGCGCAACAACGCCGTCCTGATCTACGACCTCCCGGAACGGCAGGTCATGTACCGAGAGCTAATTACCCAGCTCGACGTGGCGCGCAAAATGGTGGAAATCGACGCAATCATCCTCGACATAGAGCGCTCTCAACTGCGCGAATTCGGGGTCAACTGGGGCAACAGCCATTTCAGCAGCGACATGAGAATGGCTCCTGGGAGTTCATCGCAGCTGTCGATCGAACACCGTGACCGCTTCTTTGCCAAGATACGCGCCCTGGAGCAGCGCGGCCTGGCAACTATGGTGTCCAACCCCTCGGTGCTCACCCTGGAAAACCAGCCCTCGGTCATTGACTTCAACCGCACCCAATACCTGACCGCAGGCACGGAGGTCGCGACGATCCTGCCGATTACGGTCGGTACCAGCCTGCAAGTGATACCCAGGGTGATTACCACCCGTGGCACTCATCAGGTTCACCTCATGGTGGATATCGAGGACGGCAACTTCGATGAATCCAATCCGGATCGCATCGGCCCGGACGTGCGTCGGGGCAATGTCAGCACCCAGGCGGTAATGGCGGAAAAACGCTCGCTGGTGGTCGGTGGTTTCCATGTCACCGAAAGCACCGACAAGCGCAACAAGGTTCCGCTGCTGGGCGACATACCGTTGCTGGGCAAGGCGCTGTTTTCCTCCAGCGAACGCCAGAACAACCGCCGCGAGCGTTTGTTCATCCTGACGCCACGCGTCATCGGCGATCAGGCGGACCCTTCACGGTATTTGCCGCAGGAAGATCAAGTGGAGCTGCAGGCCGCACTCAAGCCCCTGGCCAGGCGTTACGCCGAACACCCGCCGGTTATCAAGCGCAGTGACATCACCAGCACCCTGGCCAATCTGGTGACCGGGCAAGTGCCCCTGGCCTTCAAGGCGGCACCGATGCCATTGGGCCTGGACACCTTGTGCAACACCCGCGATCTACTGGCCATGAACACCGAGCGTAGCCAGTGGTACGCCGGCCCGCAGTTCAATGTGGCGGTGGTGGTGGTGCGCAATCAGATCAAGCGCAATGTGCGTATCGACGAAAAGGAGTGCAGCAATTCGCAGACCCTGGCCGTCACGGTATGGCCACGTGCCTGGCTCAAACCGGGTGAAGAAGCCGAGGTCTTTATCGCCATGCGCCCGGTGGTGAAGGATGAACACATCGGCGTGCCCCGCCCTTCCTTGATCACTCCCACTCAGAAGAAGGTCGCCCCATGAAACGCCACCTGTTGTGCATCACCCTGATCGGCACCGTGCTGCTCATCGCCGGCTGCGCTCCCACGTGCAAAGGCGACTCCTGCTCACGCCCGCAATCGACCAAAGATACGTTGGTAATCTGGTGGCCGCCGCAGATGCGCGTCGAGCCCGGCCCTTCTGGAGAGCGCGCGGATTACCAGACAATTTCGCTGGAACGATGAGTGTTCCGCGATCAACGCCGGCTGTTGCCGGGCCGTCAGGTGAGCAGCGCGGCGGCTCACCTGCCCCTGGCTTCGCGCAGGTTCGGTGCGCTGATCAGCGCACCTCCAGCGCCGGCAGCTCCAGGGTTTCGCGCTTGGCTTCATCATCCAGCTCACGCAACGTGCGATAGATCAGCGCCACCGCCTGCAGGGTGTCGCGGGGGATGCTCGCGCCCAGTTTGTTCGTGTAGAGCGTGCGCGCCAGCCACACGCACTGAATCACCGGCACCTCAGCGGCCTTGGCCTGGTGGATCAGTTCGCGCGCCGCGTCATCCGTGCCTTTGCATACCAGCATGGGCAGCGGCGTCTCACCCGGGCGGTAGTACAGCGCCACGGCAAAATGCGTGGGGTTGACCACCAGCATATCGGCCTCTTCCAGCTTGGGCAGCTTGACCTTCGGTTCCTCCTGGGCCAGTTGCTGGGCCAATGAACGGCGCTGCCCCTTCACATGCGGGTCACCCTCCATGTCTTTGTACTCTTTGACGACCTCGACCTGGGTCATGCGCATGCGCTTGGCGAAGAAGTGTTTTTGCAACGCCAGGTCGATAAGCGCCATCACCAGCAAAAGCCCCAGGCAGGCATGCAACAAGTGACGGAACAGAATGATCAACGCCAGGATGTAGGTTTGCAGGTCACTGCTGGCCAGGTTAATCAGCGCGCCCAAAGAAGGTTTGATCACCACGTACAAAATCACGCCCAGTAGCACTGCCTTGGTAATGCTCATCAACAGGTTCATGACCGATTGCGCGGAAAACATCTGTTTGAGCTGCTTGAGGGGATTGAGCCGATTGAAATCGAGCTTCAAGGTCTCGGGAGCAAACAGAAATCCGAACTGCATCCAACTGCTGATCAGCTTCGCGGCAATTGCCAATCCGGCCATCAACAGGGCGAACGCGAAAAACATCATCAACCCTTCAAACAGCACCGTCTCCAGCGCCCGCGTGAACGGCTGAGCCATACTCGACATTGGCAACACCATCAGTTGCTGAAAGCGCTGCAAACTGGTTTCGGCGGTGAACAACGCAACCTCGCTGATGGCCGTCAGCGCCAGCAGCTTGCTGACATCCTGGCTTTGGGAAACCTGACCTTTCTTGCGTTGATCGCGCAGTTTCTTGGCTGAGGCCGGGTGCTTCTTTTCACCGGAGTCACTCATGGCGTCGAGACCTGGAACATCAGCCCGAGTGACTGTTTAAGATCGCCAAGCACATTCAAGCGCCCAACGATCAGGTCCTGCAGCAACGCAAAGTACAGCAACAGAATCCCGATACCCGCCAGGCATTTGACCGGCGGCGCCAGCGTGCTCACCTGCAGCTGCTGGCTGTAAACGCCCAATAGCGCGATACCGAACTCCAGAAACATCAGCACCGCAATGAACGGCGCAGCGTAGAGCATCATGTGGGTAAAGGTATCGCCGAGCAGCCCCAGGAAAATACTGAAACCATTGACTGCCGGCAGCGGCACCCAAGCGGTGGCCGGCCATAGCAGGTAACTGTCCCAGATCACTTGGGTAAGCACGCTCAGGCCCAGGACTGCGATCAACAAGTAAATCACCAGCTGTTTGAACAGATGCCCCACAGGCGTTGCATCCGGCCCCAATGACGGGTTGAGCTGGCCACCCGCCAGGGCGCCACGCTGGTTATCCAGCAGCGCGCCAACCGACTCGAACATCCAGAAAGGCATGGCCAACAAGACCCCCAGCAAAAAGCCCAGGGCGACCTCCTTGAGCATCAGCCCGATGATCATCAGCGCCGAATAGTCCTGGCCCGCCAGTACCGCATGGATGCCGGGAGCCGGAATGAACGCCATGACCATCACGATCACGTGCCGGGGCATGCCGCGCAGATGCTGGAAACAGAACGCCGGCACCAGGATCGCGCAGGGATAGATGCGCGCCATGGCCACCAGCAGACTTGGCAGATATTCAAGATAAAGCAGCACGTGCATGCCCTCAGTTCAGTGCCGAGCGAGCGATCATGTCGAACATCAGATTGATCAGTTGAATCAGCTCCACGCCAATCCAGCGCCCCGTCAATATCAGCGTGATGCCCACCGCAACCAGCTTGATGCCAAAGGGCAGGGTCTGATCCTGTATCTGCATCAGGGCTTGCACCAGCGACGTCAGCACGCCGACGATCACCGCCACAATCAGCGGTGGTGCCGACAACACCACCACCAGCAGCATGCCCTGCTTGAACAGTACGATCGGTTCCATGGGGCACTCAAAGGTAGGAAAGGAAAAGGCTGTCGAGCAATCGCGACCATCCGGAGACCATGACGAACAACAGCAGTTTGAGCGGCAGGGAAATGGTCATGGGCGAGACCATTTGCATCCCCAGCGCCAAGAGCAGGTTGGACACAATCAGATCGATGACGATGAACGGAATGTAGATGAGGAAGCCGATCTCGAACCCGGCCTGCAACTGCGACAGCACAAAGGAGGGGATCAACAGGATCAGGTCATCGCGCTGGGTGCTTTGCGCCATTTCAGGTGGCCACATACGCGCGCTGTTTTCGTGCATGTGGGTCAACACATCCGGATCGGTGTTGCGCTTCATAAACGCACGCAGCGGCTGTATGGCGACAAGACCCGTCTGTTGAAGGGTCTGCACGGTGCTCATGTCCAGGGGCGCGCCCTTGAGGTTTTCGGCGACCTGGTAACCCACCGGGGCCATGATAAACAGCGTAGCGGCCAGCGCTATGCCATTGATCGCCATGCTCGGGGGCACCTGCTGAACGCCGATAGCGTTGCGGGTAATCATCAGCACAATGACGATCTTCAAGAACGCGGTGCAGATGATCAGCAGCATCGGCAGCAGCGACAACGCTCCGAAAAACAAAGCCAGGACGACCGGGTCAACGCCCTGGAATATCATCGGGAAAACACCACGCGAGACACTTGCAAGCCGAGTCGCCCATCCACTTCCACCAGTTGCCCCTGGCCAATGGGCCGCTCGCCGTAATACAGGCCGGCCATGCCCGGGGCGTACCCGGTGATGCCCAGCACCGCACCGGGAGCAAGATTGCGCAACTCGCCCAGGGTCAGGCTCAGAACACCACAGCGCACCGTCAGCGCCATACTCAATTCGTCAAAGGGCTCACGGCCAAAGACATCCTCCACCGGTTGGTCCTGTTCAGGCCCCGGGTATTCTTCCACTACAAAGTGCTCGTCCATGGACGCTTCCTCAATCGCAAAAAGGTTCAGGCACAACGGCCCGGATTCATCGTCAATACGCCCTTGCAGATGGCGACGCCCAATACGCACGTGGCCACGGCCCTGCGCATCAAAAAACGCCTGTTCAGGCATCAGCACGTCCCCCGCACGCACGCTGCGCAACTGCCCGACGGGCAAGTTCAAGCGGCCCACGGTCACGGCGATTGCCAGGGGAAACGATGCGGGTAATGAGCTGGCCGTGGACCGCCAAGCGCCCGCCGCACACATCGCCAGCAAGCTCTGCGGGGCCAGCCACAGGTAACCGGCGACCTTGGAGGCCCCCAACATCACGGTGAAGCGGCAACCAAAGCCCAACGTTTTGGGTGCAGGCAACAAGCGCAGATAACCGAACAACGCCACTACTTGCGGGCTGAGGTGATGCTGGAACAATTCCCAGAACCACGACGTCGAGTCATTGCCGGCTTCTGCCAGGGTGACCGGGCATTCGCCCATCAGGCTGAACATCGCCTCGGGTTCCGAGAACCCCAGTACACCGACGGCACTCTCGAAACACACCGGGCTTCGCCCTTCAGGCGCGCGGCCGGGCTCGAGCACAAACGCCCCCTGCTGATCGCCGACCTGGAACGGCATGCGTAATCCGCGCGCCAGCCGATGCAACGCCGCAACCCTTGCCGCCTCAACCAGGGGCGGTGTCACCGCCAACATGATCATGCGGGCCCCGTGCTGTTGATGTGGATATCGACTGGCTGGCCCAACGCCTCGGTCAGCCTGTCCTGATAACGTTTTTGCACCGTGGCGAGCCAATGCGCCGTGCGCGGTTCTTCGGCGTCCAACTCGACGTTCCACGCGCCCGACTGCCGCTGCACACTGGCGTTGATTCGCCCCAGCCGTGGCAGGTAAAGCACCGCCAGCAACGGCCATTGCGTGCCGCCTTGAACGCGAAGCGCCAACTGCCCCGCCAACGCCTCAATCATCAATTTATCCGTCGCCACACTTTGCGCTGGCAGACTGGAAACGTAGCCGCCCTGGCCATCGTCCTTGGCAAACAGTTGCGCGAAGGCGTGCACATGAACCCACGGCACAACGGCCTCAACGCTTCTCTCACGGTCGTCCCTGGGATCGCGCACGCGCGGCCGCTCAGACCTGCTCACAGGCAATCGTTTCATGACGCTCCTGCACCAGTAACTGGGATAATTCCGAGAGTTTTTCGACCTCGCGCAAATACTGGCTGGCCTGCTTTTGCATGCTGTCGATATGCACCACTTGCTGTTCCTGCTGCCCCTGTAACGCTTGTAACTGCGCCTCTTCACGCTGCGTGCTGGCGGACAATGAGCGCTCTTGGGTATTCCACGACTTGAGTTCCTGAAACGAGAGCACGTGCCCTTGATGCTTGCTCAATAGCTGCGCCGCTTCCTCGGCTTCCTGCAGGCGAGTGTCCTCAAGGCGCTGCTGCGCCTGCTCAACGTGCAACTGCAGTGCGCGCTGATGCCTTTTAGCCTCACCCAATGCGCGCTCAGCCCGGTCCGCGCGGTGTTTGCGCAGACGCCTCAGGGTTTCCAGCTCAGAAAGGAACATAGGCGGTCAGCTCCGTCAGTTGATCCAGGGTCGCCGCCATCGGTGAAGGCTCACGCAAGTCCTGGCGCAAAAAGCCATCCACCGCCGAACGGCTGTCCACCGCCAAGTCGGTCAGGGCATCATTGCCGGCCTGGTATTCACCCAGCTTGAGCATCAGCTCGATCTGCTGATACGCCGACAACAAACGGCGCAGCCCGGTCCCCGCCTGGATGTGCTCAGGGGTGGCGACATTGCTCAGAATTCGCGAAAGGCTGGCCAGCACATCGACCGCCGGGTAGTGACCGCGCTCGGCCAACTTGCGCGACAGCACAATATGGCCGTCCAGCAGCGAGCGAACTTCGTCGGCCACGGGGTCACTCATGGAGTCCTGTTCGATCAGCACGGTGTAGATTGCGGTGATAACGCCGTCGCGGGTCAACCCGGCGCGCTCCACCAAACGCGGCAGCAAGCTGTACACCGAAGGCGGCAAGCCCCCGCGCCCCAAGGGCTCACCGGCTGCCAGGCCGATTTCTCGCTGCGCGCGGGCAAAACGCGTCAAGGAGTCGATCAGCAGCAACACCCGCTTGCCTTTGCGTCGATAGCCCTCAGCCAGCGCCGTTGCGGTGAACGCCGCGCGGGCGCGTTCCATGCTTGACCGGTCGGATGTCGCACACACCAGCACGGCCTTGGCGCGCAACTGATCATCCAGTTCATGGTCGAGAAATTCGCGCAGTTCCCGGCCGCGCTCACCAATCAGGCCGAACACAATCACATCGCACTCGACGTTACGGGCAATCTCCGCGAGCAAGGTGGTCTTGCCACAGCCGGCACCGGCAAACAGGCCCACGCGCTGACCTTCGCCAAGCGTCAACAGACCATCGATCGAGCGCACCCCAGTCGCCAGGGCCCGGTGGATCCTCGGCCGTTCGGTCGGCAACGGCGCCTCACACAGCACCATGCTCGCATCGGGGCTGTCGGTGTCAGCGAAGGCATTGGGGCCAACGCCAGTAATCGGCCGCCCGAACCCATCGAGCACCTGGCCCAGCAACGCATCACTGACGCGCACTCGATGCGAGACACCCAGACGCTGCACACTGGCGCCCACGCGCACGCCTTCAAGGTTGCCCAAGGCACTGAGCACGGCATCCTGCTGATCGAAGCCGATGATTTCCGCCAGCATGTAGTCGTCGGCAGATTTCTCGACCTGGCACAAGTCGCCAATACGCGCGCTTGGCAACCGGCATTGCAACAACATGCCGTTGACGCGCTGAACCCGACCGCGCAGGGTCACCGGCATCAGGTTGGCCAGTGCCTGGGCCTGGCGCTGCTGCCAGGCATCGAGACGTGCATTCAGTTCTTCGTTCACCAGCGCACCTCATAACGCCGCGCGCCATCGAACACCACTTTGCTGTTGTCGATCAGCACCAGGCGCAGGCCGTCCACTTCATCACCGACAAACACCCGGCTGCCCTCTTCCAGGACGACGTGGCCATTGGGGCCGCCGACGATCTGCACGATCTTGAACGGCAGCGCGCCGTCGCTGACACGCACACGGCTGATCACCGGCACCGCGCTGTCGAACAGCTCGACAAAACGGCTGAGCATGCGCGACACCAGCTCCACATCGTCCTGCGACACGTCGCCGTTGAGCGCGACCTGGCCATTGATCACTTGCAGGCTGACCCGTTGGCTCAATTCGCGCTCATTGAGCATCTTCAGCAACTGCTGGCGCACTTCAAACGGCGTCGCCAACTCGTGTTTGACCACCATAGGCGGCATCAATGAGGCTTGGGCCTCACGCTCACCCGTGGACGCGATGCCCACCACCACGACGATGATCGCAACCACCAGCGCCACGCTGATCAGGCGCTTTTGCTGCGCGTGCGAGATGGACGAAAGTTGCAGCGCCCGCGGCGCTTCAGGGGCCGGCGGCGCTGGGGCGGGTGCCTCGGGCCATGGCTGATCGGCCCAGGTGACGCACAGCCGCACAGCCCCGACTGAAAACGGTACGTTCAGCACCAGGCTCGCAATCTGGGCCAGCACCTGCCCTTCATCACCTTGCAGCAGCCCGGCTTCGGCCTGCACTGACCAGTTTGCGTTGATCAGCCGCAACCGCGCGTGCTGCTCGGCGATGCCAGGATCATTCAGCATCAGATCGGCGTCAGGGTGAGCGCCGATGCTCCATTGCTCGCCAAAAAGCGGCAACGCGGCGCCCTGGCGCAGACCATTGAGCACCCGTAACTCAAACATTATCGAGCGCTCCGGCGCGTTGAGCCCGACTGGAGATTCATGCCAGCGCACCGCGCGCCAGCTCATCCTGGGTCAGATCAAAACGCCCCAGCACTTTCACCTTGGAGGTGCTTCCCAACTCGGCGAAGGACAGCACCGGCACATGGTTGAACTCTTCCAGAAGCAGGGTGCGCAAGGGACTGCGCAGGTCTTGTGCCACCAACATCACACTTTTGCTTTTGGCGCGTAAGGTGAAGGCCTGGTTGAGGAGGTTGATCAACGCGGCGCTGCTTTCGTTATCAAGCGCAAAGAAAACCCCGGTCTGCGTCTGACGCAACGCCTCGCGCAGGATGTTTTCGGTATGGGGCGACAGCAGCCAGGCGTGCAGGCCGTCTTCCTCGCTGTACTGGTGGAAAATCTGCGCCTTGAGGGCAATGCGCGCGTAGTCAGCCAGCGCTTCGGGCTCGCGCTCATGCTGGCCGTACTCGATCAGCGACTCGACAATCAGCCGCACGGCACGCAGTGGCACCCCTTCGCTGGCCAGGCGTTGCAGGACCGCCGAAAACCGCGAGAGCGGCATGATGCGTTGCAGTTCCTGCACGAGCTCCGGCTGGTTGTGCTCAAGCCAACTGAGGATCGATTTACTCTCCTGAATCCCCAGGAACTGCGGCCCGCTGAGCATCATCGCCTGCCTCATGCGCTCAATGATCAGGCTCGTCGCGGTGAAGCGCTCCAGCTGCGGGTCATCGAGCAGCGGATCATCGGGCGCCAACCACAGCCAATCCTGTTCATCGCGGTCGGCCTTGCCCGGTATTGCGTGCTCGGGTTCAACCGCCAGCGCCTTGCGTTCCACGGCCAGATGGTTGACGACCGAGGCCTTGACCATCGGTACTTCGTGCACACAAAAGCGCATTTCATCGGCGGCCAGGGCGTCATCAAGTTCGACTTCAAACGGCGGCAAGGTCAAACCGATATTGGCCACCAGCGTGTTTCGGGCCTGGCGTATCCCATGGATAAGCTCGGTGACCTCAGGGGTTCCGCGCAAAACCGGGGAAAACTGCAGCAAGTACGGTCGCGACGGATCAAACCCGCGCAAGTCTTCATCACCGTTCTGCTCCGGGCGCACGGCGTCAGCCGCTTCGGCGGCCGGCTGTTCTAGTCGTTGACGCTGGCGCATCAAGTAATAACCCAGGCCGCCGGTGACCATCGAAATCAGGATAAACACCAGGGTAGGCATGCCGGGCACCGCAGCAAACGCGAGCATCCCCACCGATGCAATCATCCAACTCTTGGGTTCGCTGGTCATTTGCCGGGCAATTTCGGCGCCCATGTTACTGATACCCTTGCGCCCGTCCGGAGCCACGCGGGTGATGATCATGCCGGCGGTCAGGGAGATCAGCAGCGCCGGAATCTGCGCGATCAGGCCATCACCGATGGTCAGCACCGAATACAGCCGTATCGACTCGGCAGCGCTCAAGTCGTGTTGAAACATGCCCGTGGTGAAGCCACCCAACAGGTTGACCACAACGATGATCAAACCGGCGACGGCATCGCCCTTGACGAATTTCATCGCACCGTCCATGGCACCGAACAGTTGGCTCTCGCGGGACAACTGCTCACGTTTGTCCCGCGCTTGCGTGCCGTCGATCAGCCCGGCACGCAGGTCACTGTCGATGGACATCTGTTTACCCGGCATCGCGTCCAGGCTGAACCGCGCCGCCACCTCGGCGACCCGTTCCGAACCCTTGGTGATGACCAGAAAGTTGACCAGGGTCAGGATCAGAAAGATCACCATCCCCACCGCCAGATTGCCGCCCACGACGAAATTGCCGAAGGCCTCGACGATGTCGCCGGCGTCCTGTTCCAGCAGAATCAAGCGCGTCGTGGCGATCGACAGCGCCAGACGGAACATGGTGGTCAGCAGCAAAATCGATGGGAACGACGAGAACGCCAAGGGGCCTGGCAAATACAGCGCGAGCACGATCAACAGACAGGATATGCAAATGTTCAGCGCGATCAGAATGTCCACCAGCCAGGTGGGCAACGGCACGATAAAAATAAACACGATGCCCAGGATCACCACTGCGCCCAGGACTTCGGCACGTTGGGCCATTTTGAGCAGTACAGCGTTGATGGCTGACAGTGCAGTCACGCCGACGCCCCCAGGTCACCGGCAAACTTGATCGGGCCGCGCTCGATCCGCTCCAGTTCCCCCATCACGGCCAAAAAGCTGTCCAGCGCGCCCTGGCGGGTTCGACTGTCAGGCCACAAGGCCAAAGGCAATTGCCGGACCAGAGGGTAAAGCGCGTTGAGAACAATCACTTGCCGGGGGCTCGGGCCACTGCCCAGATCATGCCCAAGTCGCAGGATTTCGCCCGCATCGATGCCGCTGCCGGCATACCCCAGCAGGCGCTGCAAAAGACTGACGGCGTCGTAGCCGATGCCCAGGCGCTGGATCAACGCGTGGCAACCGGCCAACACGGTGCTCAGTTGCCCACAGCTTTGCAGCGCCAGCAACAAGGTGCGCAAACGCGGCGTGGTCATTGACGAAACCAGAACCGCGATGTCATCAGCCAAGGCTTTACGCATGCTGATGAGCCTGACGGAAAATGTATCGCCGCCGTATACGCCCAACAGCGCCTGCATCATCGTCGCCAGGGATTGGCGCGTGGCCACGCTGGCGTAATAAAGCGCGCGCAGCGCTTGGCGCTCCTGCGGATCACCACCGGCCTCCATCAACGCCGTGGCGAATTTGAGGCCAGCCTGGATCTCCCCTTTAAAGCCCACCGCCAGCATGCCAATAGCATCCCGCGCCAAGGCAGCTTCGGTCGGGCGCACATCATTGTCCGCCTGGGCTTCCAGATGTTTGAGCACCACGTAGGCGCGTGCGGGGTCGCCCTCGGCGAGCTCTACCAGCTTGTCGACACTGGGATGCTGCTGCAATTGGTGCCTGAACCGCCGCGAAATAGTCGCCAGGGACTCCTGAGCAGGATGGCCCAGCTGTTCATAAAGTTGCGCAAGCTGCTCGGTGGGGGGCACACGAATCGACATCGCGCGCTGAGCGCGGTTGTTGGCAATCACTTCCTGGTCGAAGAGCGAAGCAAGCTCATCAACCTTCGCGGGTGCGGGCGTGGAAACAGGCGCAACGGCGGATTGATCCAGGCGCTGGGCAGAGGGCGCATCTTTAGGGGATTCGACTTTCATAAGCATGCCAAGACGGGAAGAGTGTGTCCCTATGTGGCAATGCCTACCGATACGGTTCCATCAGAACGCGGCTATCGAGAGGTTTGACAAGACCGGCACAAACCCTCGGCGCTTTTTGCAAACTACTGCGCAATATCTCTCCATTTCAAGATATTTACCTTTAATAATCAGCTAGTTGCGATCTTTTTCCATTTGGCACACCCAGTGCTAAAGGGGTTTCCATCGAACTTATTTCGATAGCGTCTACCCTGAGGAAAAAAACGTGAATATCCCAATTGAAGCTTTAGCGCACCTGGTTGGCAGCTCGCCTCAATTCATGCTCCAACTGACGGACGACCAACAGAAAAAACTCCGGCGTTTTATTCATAAACGCGTACTCAACCCCGAAGATGCAGACGACATACTGCAACTGACTTACCTGGAAGCCTGGCGCAACAGGGAGCGCTTCAGTGGTCAGGCGAGCCTCAGTACCTGGATGTGCGGGATTGCTCAGAACCTGGTACGCAACCACTTCCGCCGCCTGTACGCCAAGCCTGTGCACTGCGAATTCGATGAGTCGCTGTGGCATGGGCAGGAGGAAACCAAGAACCTGGATTGGCAGTTCGAGATCAACCGCCGACTGGAGAAAACCCTGACCGCCATCGACCACCTGCCCACAGAAATGCGCAAGACGTTGTACGCCTCACTGGAGACCGACGGCAGCTACCAGGACACCGCCGACGTATTGGACATACCCATCGGCACCGTTCGCTCACGCTTGTCACGCGCGCGTGAACACCTCAAGCGCGTCACGCATAACCCGTCGCAACCGTAAGGCCCTCTAGAGGGTAATTGTTGGGCGGCAGGGATATCTGCCCAACCGAATTTTGCTTCTCTCGTCCACGGCGACGCGATCGCCAACCGCCCGAACACCCCATCCCCTACCGACTGCCTCAGCGCCGATAACAACCTCAGCGGCGAAGACGTCCAGCCCTACCTTTCCCACCCGATGCTCAGCGCTTGCGCTACCGTTCTCGACTGCGGCACGCTCTTGCAACGCCACGATCGACGCCGGATGGCATCTGCAGAAAATCACCACGACCGTGAAGGGTCGCTCAATTGAAAGCCCGCGCCCCCACGCGGCCCGACAGGCGGACGAATGACAAGCCACTCGTCGCCAGAGCTGGCGATTCCGGTTAAACAATTGAAAGCGTAGAAAAAATTTCGATAAAAGTGCTTGACGCATTCCCGTTCTACGCGAATAATGCGCGCCACTTGGCTACATAGCTCAGTTGGTTAGAGCATAGCATTCATAATGCTGGGGTCCGGGGTTCAAGTCCCTGTGTAGCCACCAAGTACTAAAAACGGCTTACCGAAAGGTAAGCCGTTTTTTTATGCCTGAATAAAAACCCTCAGGCATACTCGCCCCCAACCACAAGGAGGCGATTGGTGAACACGCACTTCCCCACCCACGGCATTGCCACCGAACGGCTGATACTGCAAGCCGCCCAGCCGTCTCACGCTCGCGCCCTGCACACCTACCTGCTGCAAAACCGCGCTTACCTGCAACCCTGGGAGCCCACACGCGACGATGACTTCTTTGCACTCGACGCCATCACTCAACGCCTCGAAACCATGGCCGAAAAGACCGCCAGCGGCGAAGCGCTGCACCTGCTGATACGGCGCGACGGCCAGATCATCGGCGCCTGCAATTTCACCCATATCGTGCGCGGTGCGTTTCAAGCCTGCCACCTGGGCTATGCGCTGGACGAATCGGCTCAGGGCCAGGGCCTGATGCACGAAGCGCTGAAGGCTGCGATTGCCTATGTGTTCGATGCCATGAAACTGCATCGAATCATGGCCAACTACCGCCCCGAAAATGCACGCAGTGCACGCCTGCTGGAACGGCTGGGGTTTGAGCGCGAGGGTCAAGCGCGGGCCTATCTCAAGATTAACGGCGTGTGGGCGGACCACGTGTTGACGTCGCTGATCAACCACGCAGAGAGCGACTGATGAGCCTCAGTGTATTCGCCATCATCCTTTTGGGCGCCGCGCTCCACGCCACCTGGAACGCCGTGGTCAAAGGCGGCGCCGACAAGCTGTTGACCACCTGCATGATCGCCTCCGTCGCCTCGTTGATCGCGTTGGCCGCCACCCCGTTTCTGCCGCTGCCGGCAAGAGAGAGCTGGCCGTTCATCGGCGCGTCGGTGATTCTCCAAATGCTGTATTTCGTGCTGGTGGCCTCGACTTACCGCATTGCCGACATGAGCCAGACATACCCGATCATGCGCGGCACAGCGCCGCTGCTGGTGGCGACGGTCAGCGTGTTTGTGTTGGCCGAGCCGCTCTCGACCTCCGCCTGGCTTGGCATTGCGGTGATCTCACTGGGCATCTTGAGCATGGCCCTGGCGCCTTCTTCAGGGCCAAGAAAAGGCTTGGTTCTGGCGCTGATCAACGCCGGCGTGATCGCCAGCTACACCCTTATCGACGGCTTGGGCGTGCGCAAGTCCGGTGCGCCTGTGGCCTACACGCTGTGGATTTTCCTGCTGACCGGCGTCCCGCTGGCGACGTGGGCGCTAGCTTCGCGGCGCACGCTGTTCTGTGATTACCTCGCGCGTAACTGGCGCTTGGGCGTCGTCGGCGGCGTGGGCACGATCGCCTCGTATGGCCTGGCGCTGTGGGCCATGACCGCAGCCCCCATCGCGACCGTGTCGGCCCTGCGCGAAACGTCGATCCTGTTTGGCGTGGTGATCTCGGCCTGGGTGCTCAAAGAGCGCCTGACCCGCGTGCGCATCCTGGCTGCGTGCGTGATTGCCGCCGGGGCGATGGTGTTGCGCCTGGGATGAGCGAGACTCATGCGCTCAAAAAAACGCCGCATCTGTATTTTGACGCTTCACAGACCCACTGTTAGTGTCCAGCCTCCCTACTCGGAGTGCCCTCGATGAAACTGGATATCTATCAAGTCGATGCTTTCAGCCAACACCCCTTCGGCGGCAACCCGGCGGCAGTCTGTCCGCTCACCGAGTGGCTGCCCGACGAGCAACTGCAGAATATCGCGGCTGAAAACAACCTCTCCGAAACCGCCTACTTCGTACCCCGTGGCGATTTCTATGAGTTGCGCTGGTTCACCCCGGAGGTCGAAGTGGACCTGTGTGGCCATGCCACGCTGGCCGCAGCCTGGGTGCTGATTCATCAATTGGCGGATGCACCGCACGTCTTGCGCTTTGCCACCCGCAGCGGCGAGCTTCGCGTGACGCGCAATGGCGACGAACTGGCGATGGACTTCCCGGCCAAACAGCCCCAGCGCTGCGAGCCGCCAAGCGGCATGTTGAGCGCATTGGGGATTGAGCATGCCGAGGTGTTTGCCACCGACGACTACCTCGTGCTGGTCGACGACGAAGCTCAAGTAGCCGCCCTGACGCCGGACTTCGCGCGCCTCAAGGGCCTGCCCAAACGCGGGATTGCAGTGACAGCCAAAAGCACGCGGTTTGATTTTGTATCCCGTTGGTTCGGCCCCAACGTGGGCGTCAATGAAGACCCGGTCACAGGTTCGGCGCACACCTCGCTGGCGCCCTTCTGGGCCGAGCGTTTGGGTAAGTCGCAGTTGACTGCCGAACAAGGCGGCAAGCGCCGTGGGCAACTGCGTTGCGAGCTCAAGGACGACCGCGTGATTATCTCCGGCCACGCGGTGCTCTACCTGCAAGGCACGATATACCTGTAAAAAGCCGTAACCCAAGGACAACAGATCATTCTCAAAATGAACGGAGTTCAGCGCGTGTTTTCGATTTCCCGCCGTCAACTGTCAATGATTGCCGCCGCCCTCGCCCTGGCTGGCTGCCATACCCCCGTCAATGAACAACCGCCCGCGCCGGAGCTGGGTTCGGGTTATCGCACCGACCTCACCACCCGCCACGCCGAGCGCCATATGGCCGCCGCCGCCAACCCGCTGGCTGCCGAAGCCGGGCGCGAAATGCTGCGCCAGGGCGGCTCGGCCATCGACGCGGCGATTGCGATGCAGGCCGTGTTGACCCTGGTGGAGCCGCAATCATCCGGCATCGGCGGCGGCGCATTCATCATGCTGTGGGACGGCAAAACCGTGCACGCGTATGACGGCCGCGAGACGGCGCCCGCGGGAGCTACCGAACGCTTGTTCCTTAAAGCCGACGGCACGCCGATGGCATTTCCCGAGGCGCAGATTGGCGGGCGTTCGGTTGGCACGCCAGGCGTGTTGCGCGCGCTGGAGATGGCACACAAAAAGACCGGCCACCTGCAATGGGCCAAGCTGTTTGAACCGGCGATTCGGCTGTCCGAGCAAGGCTTCGCGATTTCCCCGCGCCTGCACGCGCTGATCGCTGCCGACCGTTACATCGCGCAATCGCCCGAGATGGCGGCGTATTTTCTGAACGCCGACGGCACGCCCAAAGCTGCCGGCACGCTGTTGAAAAACCCGGCGTTGGCCAACGTGTTCAAGCGCATCGCCAAGGAAGGTCCGGACGCGTTGTACCAAGGGCCGATTGCCGATGAGATCGCACGCAAGGTCCAGGGCAACCGCAACGCGGGCAGCCTGTCGCAGGCGGACCTCAAGGGCTACACCGCCAAGGAGCGCACGCCACTGTGCACCGACTACAAGCGCTATCAGGTGTGCGGCATGCCACCGCCGTCGTCGGGCGGGATTGCTGTCGCGCAGATCCTCGGTACGTTGCAGGCATTGGAAACCCGCGACCCGCGCTTGGCCATCGCACCGATGAAGCCGGTCAAAAGCACATCGCCTGCCGGCCTTGAGCCCACACCTGAAGCCGTGCACCTGCTGGCCGAAGCCGGTCGCCTGGCCTTCGCCGACCGTGGGTTGTACGTGGCCGACGCCGACTTCGTGCCGGTGCCGACCGCAGGCCTGATCGCCCCGGACTACCTGGCCGAACGCGCCACACTGATCGGCGACCGCAGCATGGGCATTGCCAAGCCAGGCACGCCTGCGGGCATCCAGGTGGCGTACGCGCCGGACCGCTCGCCCTTGCGCATCTCGACCTCGCAAGTGGTGGCGGTGGATGACCTGGGCGGCGCCGTGTCGATGACCACCACGGTGGAAGCGGCGTTTGGTTCGCACGTGATGGTTCAGGGCTTTTTGCTGAACAACCAGATGACTGACTTCTCGTTCATCCCCGAAGAAAACGGCCAGCCGGTCGCCAACCGTGTCGAGCCGGGCAAACGTCCGCGCTCGGCCATGGCGCCGACGCTGGTGTTCGACCGCAAGAGCGGCGAGTTGCTGGCCACCGTCGGATCGCCGGGCGGTTCGCAGATCATCGAGTATGTGAGTAAATCCCTGGTGGCGATGCTCGACTGGAACCTCGACCCGCAAGCGGCCATCAGCTTGCCCAACTTTGGTAGCCGTAACGGCGCCACCGAGCTTGAGGCCGGGATGTTCAGCCCCGAGTTGAAGCAGGCGCTGAGGGACAAAGGCCATGCACTGAGCGAGATTGATATGACCAGCGGCGTGCAGGCCATCGTTCGCACGCCAGACGCCCAGGGTAAGGCGTCGCTGAGCGGCGGCGCCGACCCTCGGCGCGAAGGCGAAGCGGTCGGCGACTGACTTTATTGAGCGGAGAGAGCCCCTTGCAACAGGCAAACAATCTCGGCGCCATCCCCGGCGTCGACCACGGTTTTTGTTCGATCAATGATCCATTGCGGCCGGACGGGGTGTTCATCTGCAAGCAGGTGCACAGTGCTTCGGTGATCCAATGGCAGGCGGAACAGGTGGCCAATACCATTGAGGCAGACGGCGTGTTCACGCACACGCCTCAACCAATTGCAGTGATCACCGCTGACTGCCTGCCCATTCTTATTGCCGCACACAGTGGTGATCGGGTTGCCGCCGTGCATGGCGGCTGGAAGGGTCTGCAAGGGGGGATCGTCGCCAATGCGGTGAAACAATTGGCTGCCGAGGGTATTGCCGCTGACCAGTTGCGGGTGGCGATCGGGCCGTCGATCAAGCCGTGTTGTTATGAAGTGAGCGCCGAGTTTATCGCGCAATTTCAGGCGAGCCAGGGCCACGTGTGGCGTGACGGTCAGGCGCCATGGTGCTTCGAGCAACCGACGCCACGGTTGTCACCGCAGATTGCACCGCCCCACGCGCGGCAAGCGGGAAGTGCGTGGTTCGACTTGAGTGGTTACGGGGTGATGCTGTTGCAAGCGGCGGGCCTTAAGCGTGAGCAGATCGACGTCAGCGAGGTGTGCACATATTGCACATCACCAACCTTCGCCAGCTACCGCAGGAGAACTCACCACCCTGAGGAGCCAAAGACGCTGATCTATTCGTGGATCGCCCGCAAATCCTGAAAAGCCCCTGACCCTGCGATGGTTGGCAGGCTCGTTATGGCAAGCAGGCCTGTTGTAGCGAGCGGGCTTGCCCCGCGTTGGGCTGCGCAGCAGCCCCCTCAGACTTACCCTGTGGTCTCAGACAGAAACGAGCAGCCTAATTATGGGGCTGCTGCGCAGCCCAACGCGGGGCCAGCCCGCTCGCCACAGCGTTCGTCCCGCCCCAACGATTATCAGCGGCTGATCTTCAGCCCCTTGCGCCCCGCATGTCGCTCCAGCGCCAACTCAATCAAGCGGCTTACCAACTCGCTGTAACTCATGCCCGCCGCCTGCCACAGCTTGGGGTACATGCTGATGCGGGTGAAGCCGGGCAGTGAGTTGATTTCGTTGATCAGCACTTCGCCGTCGTCGGTGAGGAACACGTCGACTCGCGCCAACCCGGCGCAGCCCAGTACCTCAAACGCTTCAATGGCGAGTTGGCGAATACGCTCACTGGCCTCAAGGCTGATATCAGCCGGCACCACCACTTGGGCGGCCTGGGCGTCGATGTATTTGCTGTCGTAGGAATAGAAACCGCTGCCCACTACGATCTCGCCGCAACCGCTGGCGACAGGGTTGTCGTTGCCCAGCACGGCGCATTCAATTTCACGCCCCTGGACAGCGGACTCCACCAACACTTTTTCATCGAAGCCCAAGGCCAGTTCGACCGCGGCATGGTACTCGGCCTCGTTGGTAACTTTACTCACGCCCACCGAGGAACCCTGGTTGGCGGGTTTGACGAACATCGGCAAGCCAAGCTTGTTCACTGCTGTATCAAAAGCGCTGCGCGCCGCGTTGCGACGCGTCAGGGTGATGAACGGGGTAACGGCAATACCGGCATCGCGCAGCAGGCGTTTGCTGATGTCCTTGTCCATGCACACCGCCGAGCCCAGCACGTCGGAGCCCACGAAAGGCAGGTCCGCCATGCGCAGCAGGCCTTGCAGGCAGCCGTCTTCGCCAAGGGTGCCGTGGACGATAGGGAAGATCACATCGATGTGTTCGAGCAGACTTTGCCCGGAGGTTTCCACCACTTGCTGGCTGGTCTTGCCCGGCACCACCGCCAGTTCGCGGTTGGACTGGTTGAGAGCGATCAGGGCCGGGTTTTCCTGGTTGATCAGGAAGTTCGAGGTTTCGTTCAGGTGCCAGTGGCCGGCCTTGTCGATGCCGATCAGAACCGGCTCGAAGCGCGAGCGGTCCAGTGCATCGACGATGTTGCGCGCCGACTGCAGCGAGACCTCGTGCTCGGCCGAACGGCCACCAAAAATAATACCTACCCGCACCTTGCTCATGACTCGGCCTCACTGTTGAAAGTAAGGCTTCTTACCATGAGCGGTCAGCGATTCGCTACCAGATGTGCGCCGAACAACAGGTAGCACCCACCGGCAAACCGGTCGAGCCACTTGCGTGAACGGCTGTAGAGATTGGCCATGCGCTCGCTGGAAAACACCAGGGCTACGCTGGTGTACCAACTGAATGACAAGGTGGCCATGGTAATCACCGCCAGGGCCAACAATGTCGGCGACGGTGAAGGCGGCATGGTCGAAGCGAAGGCCGTGGCGACGAACAGCGCGGCCTTGGGGTTGGACAAGTTGCCCAGCAGACCGAAGCGCCAGGCAAAGAACAGCGAGCGCGTGGGTTCGTCGGGCAACACTGTCTGGCTCGCGGTTGGCGCCGAACGCTTGAACAGTTTCAGCCCCAGGTAGATCAGGTAGCAGCCACCGATGATCTTGAATGCCAGATAGAGCATGGGCGCCGCAGTGAACAGCGACTTGATGCCCAAACCGCCCGCCAGCCCCCAGATCACCGTGCCCGTGGCCACTCCGGCAGACGCCACCACGCCATGCCGACGCGAACAGCTCGCCGCCAGTTGGGCAGTATTGAAGAAGTTCGGCCCCGGCGTCACCACCGCGACGGCCCAAAGCAGCCCCAGCGACAACAACGGCGCGACATACGGCAGGTCGGAGAACAGCATGGGGCGATCCCTCTTGGTAAATGGTTAAACCTATTCGCCCGCAGGTTCAGGCGTGTGCACCAGCAGGTCGCCAGGCTGGCAGTCCAGGTAGGCACAGATCGCATCCAGCGTACCCAGCCGTATGCCCTTGACCTTGCCTTGTTTGAGCAACGACAGGTTCTGTTCGGTAATCCCGATGGCGGCTGCCAGGTCTTTGGATTTGACCTTGCGCCGGGCAAGCATAACGTCCAGTTCAATCACAATGGGCATTTCGATCTCAAACAAAAGTGCGGTTTTCAGAATCCACTTCGCTGGCCTGCCACAGGATACGCGCGATTACTGCGATACAGGCAGCGAGAAACAACGCGACGAAGCTCGGCGGGGTCAGACTCAAGGTGAAAAATCGCTGGCCCAACGGCTCGTTCATCGAGACCCAAAGGCCCAGCAACGGCTCGCATACAAAGTCCAGCAGTACCCACAGGGCAACGGCGCGACCGACTTTGCCCAGGTGCTGCGCCGCCGCGCTGGAGAAATACTCGCCCCGCGCGTAGTTGCGAAACAGCTGGCGCAGATGGTTCAAGCCCGACACCAAGGCCACCAGCGGGATGCTGGAAAGAACAATCCCGCCGAGTTTTTGCCACCACGGGAGCAGCGCGATTTGCACGCCGCTGTCCTGAATCCGGTCACTCAAGGAAAAGCTGAGGCCCAGGCCATCGGCGGAAGAACCCAGCACCGAAACAGCCAGACGCCAGTGTTGAGCACCAGCATGACGACAATCAGCAAGAGCGTAAGCAGCGACATGCGCTGGCTGAGTTGAGCCAGACGTTGGGTATTCATAAGCAACCTCGATCAATGAGTGAGGCCGCAAAAATAATAGATAATTATCGTAAAACAATCATTTATTAACCCAGATCAACATTTACGCTGGCGAATACCTCCTCTCAAGCACGCACAATCGTTCAAGACCTCGACAGACACGGCACGCCAGACTGGGTTAACGTGTTTCCCACCTCTATTTGTGACAAGTCACCATGGGCCAACCCACTTCCACCCTCGATTGGTTGCACCGCGCCCCACACGCCAGCGGCCTGGACCGTATCGAAGCGTATTTTGCCGGCTTTGCATTCGACCCGCATCGCCATGACACCTACGCCATCGGGCGCACCTTGTTTGGCGTGCAGAGCTACCACTACCGTGGCTGCATGACCCACAGCCTGCCCGGCACGACCATGGTGATTCACCCCGACGAATCCCATGACGGCCGCGCCAGCAGCGTGGAAGGCTTCAAGTACCGCATGATTTATGTGGAGCCGGCGCTGATCCAGCAGATTCTCGGCGGCCGGCCGTTGCCGTTTATCCACAACGGCTTGTCGACTGACCCACGGCTGTTCCGCGCCAGCGAGGTGTTGCTGCAAAGCCTGGACTGCCCGATTGACCCGATGCAGGAACAGGACGCGCTGTACGACCTGGCGCAAGCCCTGAGCGCGGCTTCGGGGGTGATCATCAGCCGTAAATCCTTCGATTACGTCGCCGCCGAGCGCGCGCGGGAATTTATCCACAGCGCCTTGGGCCGCAGCATCACCCTGGATGAAATGGCCGACCATTGCGGCCGTGATCGGTGGGCGCTGTCGCGGGATTTTCGCTTGTTGTTCGGCACCAGTCCCTATCGGTACCTGACCATGCGACGGTTGGACCTGGTGCGCGGCTTGCTGGCCCAGGGCCAATCGCTGGTGGACGCGGCGCTGACCGCCGGTTTCACCGACCAGAGCCATATGACTCGACAGTTTCGCAGCACCTACGGCATGCCGCCGTCGCGCTGGGTGAAGATGCTCGGGCGCTGAAATGCCCAACTTGAAATACGATCAAAATGTGGGAGCGGGCTTGCTCGCGAAAGCGCAGTGTCAGTCGACTTATGAGTGACTGACCCACCGCCTTCGCGAGCAAGCCCGCTCCCACATGGGTTCTATGTTGTTTCCACTATCGCATTCGGCTCGGGCGCTTGCGTTTTGAGCCGCAGCGCCAACACCGCGCCGACCAAGGCAATTGCCGCGCTCCACCACAGCGCCAGCTCGATCCCGCCCGCATTCGCCACCGACACCAGCACCGCCAGGCCCAACGCCCCGCCGATCTGCTGGCTGGTAGACGCCATCCCCGCCGCCACGCCCTGCTCCCCAGGCCGAATGCCCAGCCCCGCCGCCACCCACATCGCTGTCCAGGTCATACCCTGCCCGATGCTCAAAATGAAGATGCCCGGCAACAGTGACCAAAACCCTACGCCCGTCGGCAACGCCCAACACACCAGTGCAATGCCCACCGCGCCCGCCAGTTGCCCGCTGACCAAAGTGTTGCGCAACCCCAGCCTGGCCAGCGAACGCTCTGCCAACCAGATGCCGAACGTGCACACCAGGGTCGCCGGTAAAAACGCCAAACCGGCCTGCAATACGCTGTAGCCATAGACCTGCTGGTAATACAGCGCCAGGAAGTAGTACTGCACGCCAAAGCTGCTCATGAACACCGCCGTGAGCAGCATCGCCATGCGCAGTTCGCGGTAGGCAAACAAACGCAGCGGCATCAGCGGATCGCTGCCGCGGTGCTCGATCCAAGCGAACAACCCAAGCAACGCCAGCGCCAAGGCGATGCAGCCCAGCGTCTGCGGCGCCGACCAGCCCCACTCGGGGCCTTGCACCAGCGCGAACACCAGCAACGTGCCGCCGACGGTCACCGTCAAGGCGCCGACGATGTCGAATTTGCGCCCACGTACACGCTCGCCATCGGCTGGAATCCAGTAACGCGCCGCCCACGCGCAGCCGCCCGCCAACGGCACATTCACCAGAAACACCGCCTCCCATCCCCACACCTGAGTCAGCACGCCGCCCAGTAATGCGCCGAGTGCCAGCCCCGCTGCCGAGGCCGCACTCCACACCGCAAACGCCCGATTGCGTTCAGGGCCTTCGGCATAGTGCGTGTTGATCAACGCCAACGTGGCCGGGAACAACAATGCCCCGCCCACGCCTTGCACCGCCCGCGCCAGCACCAGCAACACCGCGCTGCCGCCGAGCACCGCCGCCAGGGAGGCCAGCGCATACAGCGACTGGCCCACCCGGTAAAAACGGCGCTTGCCAAGCAAGTCCGTCGCCCTGCCACCCAGCAACAGAAAGCCACCAAACGCCACGCTGTAGGCGCTCACCACCCATTGCAATTGCTGCGCGGAAAAATCCAGGTGCGCGCCAATCTGCGGCAGGGCGACAAACACAATGGTGGCATCCAGGGCGATGATCAGTTGTGCGGTGGCCAGCAATAAAAGCATCCAGCCAGAGGGTCGAGAGGGAGACATCACAGCGTCCAGTCCGAAAATAAGAGGTGCCAGTTTCTTTCATGCCCGACAGATGATAAATAGCGCTATCACTCTTTCAGTAATGACTTTAATCATGGATCTGAACGCTGTTCGACTCTTGGTCCGCGTGGCCGAAACCCGCAGCTTTACCCGCGCGGCCGGCGAATTGGGGCTGACGCAGTCCGGGCTGTCCCGCGCCATCTCGCGCCTGGAAAGCCAGCTGGGTGTGCGCTTGCTGCAACGCAACACGCGCAGCGTCAGCCTTACGCCCGACGGTCAGATGCTGTACGAGCGCAGCGCGCCGTTACTGGCAGAACTGGCTGAAACCGAAAAGCTGATGCTCGACCGACGCAGCAGCCCGTCCGGCCTGTTGAAAATCAGCACACCGTCGTTGTTCGGTCGCAAGGTGGTGATGCCGGTGATCGGCGAACTGACATTGCGCTATCCCCAATTGCGCATCGAAGCGGTGATGACTGACCGGCTGGTGGATATCGTCGACGAAGGTTTCGACGCCCTGTTGCGCACGGGCGAGATCCAGGATCAACGCCTGATCGCCCGTGCCCTGCCGCCGTTGCGCTGGGTCACGGTGGCCTCGCCGGCTTATCTGGCGCGTTGCGGCACGCCGCAAACGGTGGACGAACTCAAGGACCACAGCTGCCTCACTGTGCGTAACTTGCGCAGCGGGCGCATGGTGGATTGGCAGTTCATGAGCCAGGGCAAAGTGCAGGACGTGAGCGTCGATGGGCGGCTTATTTTCGACAGCGGCGATGCGCTGGTAGACGGCGCGGTGGGGGGGTTCGGCATCGCCCAGGTGATGGATTTTGCGGTGCGCGAGGCCATGGCCGCCGGGCGCCTGGTGCCGTTGCTGGAAGACGTGGCCGGGCGCAGTCGCGCGATATCACTGGTCTATCCGCCGTCCCGGCAGTATTCGCCCAAGCTGATGGCGTTTGCCCAGGCACTGGCAAACGCCCGCTGGTAAAGCCTACAGTTGGCGCCCGACCACCGGCTCGCCGATGCTCAGGAAATTTCCGCCCGCGATATGGTGCAAGGTGCGCAATTCGTCATGGCCTTCGAAATGCCAGTGCCCGTCGCTGAACACGCGCGCGTCGGCATAGGCCGCGACGACTTCGCCGAGGAATAAATCGTAGGTCTGTTGGTGGTGAGGCTCGGGCAGCAGGCGGCATTCCAGCCACGCTACGCAACCTTCCAGCAGCGGCGCTTCGGTGTGTTCAGCGCTGAATGTCTGCAAGCCATAGGTGGCGAATTTGTCGGTGTCTGCGCCCGTGGTGTTGCCGACCGTCTGCACCAGATCGGCCTGGGCCACGCAAGGCACCTGCAGCACAAAGGTGCCGGCGGCTTCCAGCAGCTGGCGGGTCCAGGTGGCCTTGTCGAGCACCACGGCGACCTTCGGCGGCTCGAAATCAAGCGGCATGGCCCAGGCAGCGGCCATGATATTGCGCTTGCCATCGTGGGCCGCGCTCACCAATACGGTCGGCCCGTGATTGAGCAAACGGTAGGCCTTGGACAAAGGTACTGGACGACGGTGGGTAGGGCTCATGGAGAGACGGCTCTTCAAGCAAGAAAAAACCTACGATACCTCAAGCACAAGCCCTGCGGGTCAGCTCGACAGCTGATTGGCAAACTGCCCGACCGCGCTCACCACTTTTTGTGCACCGTCCTGGATTTCCACAATCACCGTGCCCGCCTCGGCCGCCAGGGCCAAGCCTTGCTCGGCCTGCAAACGGCCCTCGGTCATCAAGGACACCGCATCGCGGGCCATGTCCTGGTTCTGACGAACCACGCCGACGATCTCCTCGGTGGCCTTGCTGGTGCGCGAGGCCAATTGACGCACTTCATCGGCCACCACCGCAAAGCCACGGCCCTGCTCGCCGGCCCGCGCCGCTTCGATGGCCGCGTTGAGCGCCAGCAAGTTGGTTTGCTCAGCGATGCCGCTGATGGTCTTGACGATGGTGCCGATCACTTGGGACTGAGCGTTCAGCGCCTCGATGCCATCACCGGCCTGCTGCATGTGCCTGGCCAGATCACGCATGACATCCACCGCCTGCGTCACGACAGTGGTGCCGCGCTGGGCACTGTTGTCGGTTTGCAGCGAGGTGCTGTAGGCGATGTTTGCGGCTTCGGCCACGGCCTGTTCCTGGTTGACCTGGTCGGTGATCACCGTGGCGAACTTGACCACTTTGTAAAGGCGGTCATTGGCATCCAGCACCGGGTTGTAGGTCGCCTCCAGCCACACCACACGGCCATGGCTGTCGACCCGTTTGAAGCGCGCCGCCACAAACTCACCGGCGTTCAAACGTTTCCAGAAATGCTGGTACTCGGCGCTGTTGTATTCCTCCGGTTCGCAGAACATACGGTGATGTTTGCCCTGGATCTGCGCCAGGCTGTAGCCCATGCCACCGAGGAACCGGTCGTTCGCGGTCAGCACATGGCCGCCGAGGTCGAACTCGATCACTGCAGTGGAACGCACCAGCGCGGTGATCAGGTTCTCATGCTCGCGCGACCCCTCGATGGTGCGGGTGAGGTCGCTGGAGTAAATCGAAAAATGCTTGATGCGCCCGTCAGAACTGCGCACCGGTTGCAGGATCGAGCGCAACCATGCCTCTTTGCCGTTGCCGCGCATCAGGCGCACGGTGCCGGCGAAGTGTTCGCCGCGCACCAGGGCATTGCGAAAGCGCTGCTGGAATTCGTCCTGGCGCAGGTGCGTGGGCACCAGCTCGTCTATGTGCCGCCCCACAATGTTGGAGGCCTGGTACGACAGCTCTTGCAGGAAGTTGGCATTTGCCCACTCCACCCGGCCTTCGGCGTCCAGCGTCAGGCACAGCATTTCGCTTTCCAGGCTCTCCTTGACCTGTTGCAAGCTGGACAACTCTTCGCGAAGAGCCGACAGCTCCTGCTTCAAACGGGTGTTGAACATGGGGCACCGATGGTCATTTGGGGAGATGGATCTGACCTGCATCGGCGCTGACGAGGTTTTCTGAAGCGCTTTTTTGTGGCGCGCCCAACTGTTTTTTTGGATCCATTAACTGCCGTTGTTTCGGCAAACACCCATCACCTTGTATTCCACCGTATTGAGCTTGCCGCTGGAGTCTTCATAGGTCATGCGTGAAGGCACGGCATTGCACGAACTGATCGGCGGCGTAACGTTGACGACCTTGGCAATATCCAGCGCCATGCCATAGCGATACGCCTGCACCTGGGGTGCTGGCTGGCCGTTTTTTTGCGCGTAAGCCGCCATGGCTTTTTGATTACGCTCCATCATCAGCGCAAACGTGCGGTCGCCTCCGCCTTCGGCCATCGCACTCAGTGACAGGACTGCAGCTAATACACCCAAGCCAATTTTATAAAATGTCATTACAGGTTCCTCGGTTGATAAGTTCAGTCACGAGACTAATCAACCAACCCTGTCGCCATGTTCACCAAAACATTACTTATCTGTTAGATCGCGGTGAGCTTCCAGAATTGTAATGTTCGCGCCACCTGACCGTTATCCACTGTTTGCAACTATCAGCCCGGGCCAGATCAATAAAAACGCCCCTACCTATAAGAAGCTGAAAACTGCCAACACCCAGGAGCGAAACATGAGCATTGCTTACTACACCCTTCCCTTTTCATTGATTGTTGCACTGCCTCTGGCAGCCGGGGCGGTGGAAGACACGCCCGATGGTTTTATCCAAGGCAGCAGCGTAACCGTGCTGGCGCGCAACTTTTACTTCAATCGCGATGACCGCAAGGGCCAGTCCAGCCCGACCGGCAATGGGTATTCCGAAGCCTGGGCGCAGGGTCTGATCGGCAAATTCGAATCCGGCTTTACTCAAGGCACCGTAGGCTTTGGCCTGGATGCGTTTGCCATGTACGGCCTGAAACTCGACTCGGGCACCGGTCGCAGCGGCGGCAAGGGTTCGTTCGGCGTGCTGCCGGTGGACAGCGACAATCACCCCGAAGGCAGCTACAGCAAAGTCGGCGGCGCGGCGAAATGGCGCGTGCTGGACACGGTTATCAAGGCCGGCGATGTGTTCCCGCTCACGCCGGTGGTGGCCTACGGCGATTCGCGGTTGTTGCCGGAAAGCTTTCGCGGCGTCACCGCGCAGAACACCAGCCTTGAGGGCTTGAGCCTGCAAGGCGGACGCCTGAGCGGCATGAGCCAGCCAAGCGAAAGCGGGATGAACAAGGGCTTCGCGACCTTCTACGCGGGCAAGGTCGACTCACCCTGGATCGGCTATTTCGGGGGGGAGTACGCCGTCAACAAACACCTGAACGTGAGCCTCTACAGCAGCCGACTGAAGGACGCCTGGGACCAGTACTACGTCGGCAGTGCCGCCAGTTACCCACTGACCGACGACGTGTCGTTATTCGGCGATTTCAACTATTACAAGGCCGTGGACGAAGGCAAACAGCTGCTGGGCAAATTCGACAACACCATCTGGAGTGCCAGGCTCGGGGTAAAGGTCGGTGCTCACAGCGTGGCCCTCTCGCACCAGCGCAACAACGGCGATGACGACTTTGATTACCTGCGCCAATCGGACTCGATTTTCCTCAATAACTCGATCCAGTACAGCGACTTCAATTCGCCCAAGGAGCGTTCGTGGATGGCCCGTTACGACCTCGACATGCAGGCGTTCGGTATACCTGGCCTGTCGTTCATGACCCGTTATGCCAAAGGCACCGGCGCCGATTACAGCCACGCCAACGCGGTGTACATGCGCCGCGATGCATCCGGCAACCCGCTGACAGATCAACGCCGCTGGGAAAGGGATGTCGAGGCCGAGTACGTGGTGCAAAGCGGCAGCCTGAAAGATTTGTCGTTGCGCTTGCGCCAGGCCACCGTGCGCTCCAGTGCGTTTGAGTCAGACCTGGAAGAAGTTCGCTTGATTGCGCAATACCCATTGGTCGCACTTTGAACAATCGCCCACTCGAGTGCTTACATTCGTTCGCGCTTGACTAACATCTGTTCACAAATTGCTATCTATCAAAACTGTAACATTGGCCCCAGCTTCCCGTTAAGTTGAACTTCCTATACTCGCTTCAGCTTGTCAGCACCGAGCAACATTCGTCTCTGAAGCTTTTTTTAGCTCCTTTGGAAAGAGATGATTTTTTAACGCCCCTCTGGGGCGTTTTTTTTGCGCGCAGGCTTAGTCGCGACCCATTGCCGCAGTTGACCCTGAAGCTGCTTCACACTTCAGAATTTTCCTACTCACAACACACCCAATTCCATAGGGAAATGGAACCCTTCTCTTTCAGTAAAAGGTAAATCCCCATGCGTATCCTTGTGGTTGAGGACGAGCAAAAAACCGCTGACTACCTGCAGCAAGGCCTGAATGAAAGTGGCTACGTCGTGGACTGCGCGTCCAATGGCATTGATGGCCTGCACCTGGCTGAGCAGCACGCCTATGAGTTGGTGATTCTTGACGTCAACCTGCCGGGCAAGGATGGCTGGGAAGTGCTGGAGCAATTGCGCCGCAACGGCACCCAGCGCGTGATGATGCTGACCGCCCGCGGGCGGCTGGCCGACAAGATCAAGGGCCTGGACATGGGCGCCGATGACTACCTGGTCAAACCCTTCGAGTTTCCCGAATTGCTGGCGCGGGTACGCACCCTGCTGCGGCGCAGCGAGCACATCCCACAGCCGGAAGTGTTCAGCGTGTCGGACCTGGAACTGGACCCCCGCCGCCATCGCGCGTACCGCGGCACACGGCGCATTGACTTGACCACCAAGGAGTTCGCACTGCTGCAGGTGCTGATGCGCCAGACCGGTGAAGTGCTGACGCGCACGCAGATCATTTCGCTGGTGTGGGACATGAATTTCGACTGTGACACCAACGTCGTGGAAGTCTCCATCAGCCGCCTGCGGGCCAAGGTGGACGATCAGAGCGAGGTCAAGCTGATCCACACCATTCGCGGCGTGGGTTACGTGCTGGAAGCACGGCCATGAAAACCGGCAGTTTGTCGATGCGTCTGGGGTTGACGGTCAGCCTCATGGGCGCGGGCCTGGTGCTGTTGCTGGCGACGTTGGCGTATCTCGCCCTGACCCACGAACTGGAAAAACTGGCGCGCAAAGGCCTGGAAAGCAAGATGGAACAGATCCAGCACAGCCTGTCTCAAGGCCTCGACGCCCACGCCATCCGGGCGCGCCCGCATTCGCTGATGGACCTGGTGATCGGCCATGACAATTTTTACCTCACTATCGTCGGCACCGCGCCCGATGAAACGGTGTTGCTGAGCATCGGTGCCAAGCCTCAGGAGCCGCTGCTGACAAACTTCACACCGCGAGAAACGCTCGGCTACCTCAATTGGGCCGACAGCAATGGCAACCAGGTGCTCAGCGCCTCCAGCCTGATGCGCCTGGCCAGCGGCGAACGCGTACGCGTGCTGTTGTCGCTGGACCGCATGGACGATCAGGCGCTGCTCAGTGCCTACCTGCGCGCCACCGTGATCGCCTTGCCCATGTTGTTGATGCTGATCGGCATGGGCGCCTGGTGGCTGGTGCAGCGCGGGCTTGCGCCGTTGAAGCAGTTCAGCCATGTGGCGGCCAAAGTCACCACCCAGGACCTGACCCATCGCTTGTCCGTCGACAACCTGCCCAAGGAGCTGGGCGAATTGGCGCAAGGCTTCAATGTGATGCTCAACCGCCTGGACGCCGGGGTGCAGCAACTGTCGCAATTCTCCGACGACCTTGCTCACGAATTGCGTGCACCGCTGACCAACCTGATGGGCAAAGCCCAGCTCACGTTATCGCGCCAACGCCCACCGGACGAATACAAAGCAGTGCTGGAATCCAACACCGAAGAGCTGGAGCGCCTGGCACGCATCGTTTCCGACATGTTGTTCCTCGCCCAGGTCAGCCACCCGGCAGCGCGAGCTTCGTTTACCGCAGTATCGCTGGCGGACGAAGCTCATCGGGTCATGGATTTATTCGCCCTGAGTGCCGAAGACAAACAACTGGCCCTGACCCTCAGCGGCGAGGCCCTGGTGAACGGCGATCGCCTGATGATTCAACGCGCGCTCTCCAACCTGCTTTCCAATGCGATCCGCCACAGCCCAGCGGGCGCGCATATCTCATTGCGCGTGGAGGCTTACGGCAACAGCGTGTCGTTGTCTGTGAGCAACCCAGGCCCGGGGATTGAAGCGCACCACCTGCCGCACCTGTTCGAACGGTTCTACCGAGTCGACAGCAGCCGTGCGCGAACCGAGGGCGGCACCGGCCTGGGACTGGCCATCGTGCGATCGATCATGACCCTGCACCAGGGGCAAACCGACGTGCGCAGTTCGCCCGGCGCTTTCACCGTGTTTCGCCTGGTGTTTCCTCAGGTGTAAGCCCCTCAAGGCTGAGCGTGCTTGTTGTGGCGAGCGGGCTTGCCCCGCGTTGGGCTGCGCAGCAGCCCCCATCAGGCCCACCTCCGTATCCCTGATATACCGTGGCGAAAGATTTGGGGCGGCTTCGCCACCCTACGCGGGGCAAGCCCGCTCGCCACAACATGCCCGCTCACCCCACCCGCATCATTCCTCCTTGCGGTGCGCCCACTGATACAACGCCGGCAGCACCAGCAAGGTCAGCAACGTAGAAGAAATAATCCCGCCGATCACCACCGTCGCCAGCGGGCGCTGTACTTCGGCGCCGGTGCCGGTGGCCAAGGCCATGGGGATAAACCCCAGGGATGCCACCAGCGCAGTCATCAACACCGGGCGTAAACGTGTGAGCGCCCCTTCATGGATCGCCACCGACAGTGGACGCCCTTCCTCACGCAGGTTGCGGATGAAGGCAATCATCACCAGCCCGTTAAGCACCGCCACCCCCGACAACGCAATAAACCCCACCCCCGCCGAGATCGACAACGGAATATCGCGCAGCCACAGCGCCATGATCCCACCGGTCAACGCGAACGGAATCCCGGTAAACACCAGCAAGCCATCCTTGAGGTTGTTGAACATCATGAACAACAGCCCGAACACCAGCAGCAACGCCACCGGCACCACGATACGCAAGCGCTCGGAGGCCTCCTTGAGCTGTTCGAACTGGCCGCCCCAGGTGGTCCAGTAACCCGCCGGGACCTTCACCTGAGTGCTGATGGCAGACTCGGCCTCTTCGACGAACGAACCGATATCACGCCCGCGCACATTGGCGCTGACAATCACCAGGCGCTTGCCGTTCTCACGGCTGATCTGGTTCGGGCCCAGCACCAGGTCCAGGCTGGCGACCTGGGACAAGGCAATAAAACCCAACTGGCCCGAGGCGTTGCTGGCCAGCGCCGGCACCGGGATCAACAGCCGCGACAAGCCCTCGATATCGGTGCGCAGCGCATCGGATAAACGCACGACCATGTCGAAGCGGCGATCACCCTCGTACAGCGTGCCGGCCTGGCGCCCACCCACGGCGACGGCGATGGTGTCCTGCACGTCGCCCACGTTCAGGCCAAACCGCGCGGCCTTGTCGCGATCAATATTGATGGTCAGCACCGGCAGGCCAGCGGTCTGCTCGACCTTCACTTCCGAGGCGCCATCAAGCGTCTGCAAGGTCTCGGCGATTTCTGCGGCGGTCTTGTTGAGCACTGCCATGTCGTCGCCAAACACCTTCACCGCCACGTCACTGCGCACCCCGGAAATCAACTCGTTGAAGCGCAGCTGGATCGGCTGCGACAGCTCATACGCACTGCCCGGCACAATCGCACTGGCGCGCTGGATATCTTCGATCAGCGTCTCGCGGGATTTGGCTGGATCAGGCCACTGGTCCTTGGGCTTGAGCATCACATAGCTGTCGGAAATATTCGGCGGCATCGGGTCGGAAGCGATTTCCGCGGTACCGGTGCGCGCAAAGACTCGCTCGATTTCCGGCACCTGGGCCATCAAGGTTTTTTCCAGCTGCTGCTGCATCTGCACCGATTGCGTGAGGCTGGTGCCGGGTACGCGCAGGGCCTGTTGAGCGAAGTCGCCTTCACTGAGGCTGGGGATAAATTCGCTGCCCATGCGGCTGGCCACCACGCCCGAAGCGACGATGGTCAGCACCGCCAGGCCGAACACCAGCGGGCGGCGCGTCATGACCCAATCCAGCACCGGCGCATAGGCCCGACGCGCCGTGCGCATCACCAGGTTTTCCTCTTCCTTGACCTTGCCGGTGACAAACAGCGCAATCGCGGCCGGCACAAAGGTCACCGACAGAATCATCGCACCGAGCAAAGCGAGGACCACGGTGAACGCCATGGGGTGGAACATCTTCCCGGCCACCCCGGTGAGGGCGAAGATCGGCAGGTACACCACCATGATGATCAGTTGCCCGAAGATCAGTGCGCGCCGCGCTTGCTTGGCCGCAGCGAACACTTCGTGCAGGCGCTCGCTGCGGGTCAGCAAGCGGCCATGGCGCTGCTGCGCATGGGCCAGCCGGCGAATGGCGTTTTCGACGATCACCACCGCGCCGTCGACAATAATCCCGAAGTCCAGCGCGCCAAGGCTCATCAGGTTGGCACTGACTTTGTTGGTAAACATGCCGGTAAAGGTGAACAGCATCGCCAGCGGAATCACCATTGCGGTGATCAACGCCGCGCGGATATTGCCCAGGAACAGAAACAGCACCGCGACCACCAGTAGCGCACCTTCGAAGAGGTTTTTCTTCACCGTGGCGATGGCTTTTTCGACCAGGTTGGTGCGGTCATAAACGGTCACGGCAACCACGCCCTGGGGCAGCGAACGGTTGATATCTTCGAGTTTTTTCGCCACCGCCTGGGACACGGTGCGGCTGTTTTCACCGATCAGCATGAACACCGTGCCCAGCACCACTTCACGGCCATTTTCGGTGGCGGCGCCAGTGCGCAGCTCACGGCCGATGTCGACTTGCGCCACATTGCGCACGCGGATCGGCGTGCCGTCCGACGTGGTGATCACGATGTTGGCAATGTCATCGATCGACGCCACTTGCCCCGGTGCGCGAATCAACAGCTGCTCGCCGCTGCGCTCGATGTAACCGGCGCCAACGTTGGCATTGTTGCGCTCAAGCGCGGTGACCAAATCGGTCAGCGTCAGGTTGTAGGCCGCCAAGCGTTTTGGGTCCGGCGCGATCTGGTATTCCTTGGCAAAGCCGCCGATGGTGTTGATCTCGGCCACACCCGGCACGTTGCGCAGCTGTGGCTTGATGATCCAGTCCTGGATCACGCGCAGGTCGGTCGGCGAGTAAGGCGTGCCATCTTCCTTGAGCGCGCCGTCTTCGGCTTCGACGGTCCACAGGAAGATCTCCCCGAGGCCAGTGGAGATCGGCCCCATCGCGGTTTCGATGCCGGTGGGCAATTGCTCGCGGGCCACCTGCAGGCGCTCGTTGACCAATTGGCGGGCGAAGAACAGGTCAGTGCCGTCTTTGAAGATCACCGTGACCTGGGACAGGCCGGAGCGCGACAACGAACGCGTCTGCTGCAAACCCGGCAGGCCGGCCATGGCGGTTTCGATGGGAAAGGTAATGCGCTGCTCGGTTTCCAACGGCGAGAAGCCGGCCGCCGCCGAGTTGATCTGCACCTGCACATTGGTGATGTCGGGCACCGCGTCGATGGGCAACTTCTGATAACTGGCGATGCCGACACCGGCCATCAACAGCACCGCCAGCAGCACGATGATGCGCTGCTCGATGGCAAATTGGATAAGGCGCTCAAACATGGGGAATCACTCGCAGGATCAATGGGCGTGCTCGGCCGAGCCTTTACCCAGTTCGGACTTGAGGATGAAGCTGCCTTCGGTCGCGACTTGCGCACCGGCTTCCAGGCCGTGGCGCACCTCGACGTAGCCGTTTTCACTCACGCCCAGTTCGAGGTGGCGGGTGATGAAACCGTCCGCCGTGCGCACGAATACCGAGGGTTTTTCCTCGACTGTCTGGATGGCGGTTTGCGGCACGGTGACCTTGGCCTGGTAGGTGTCGGTGGCCAGTTGCACAGTCACAAACAACCCTGGGCGCCAGGCATCGTCGGGGTTGGGCACAGTCACGCGCACGGTAGCGGTGCGCGTCTGCTCGCCGAGCAGGTTGCCGACGTAGGCCACGGTGCCTTGAACGTCGGTGCCCATTTCCGTGGAGCTGACCTTCACCGGTTTACCGACGCGCACCTTGTTCAGGTCCTTGGGAAACACGCCGAACGTGACCCACACCTGGGACAAATCCGAGAGCGTGAAGGCGTTGCTGGTTTCGCCTACCACTTCGCCCACGCCCAGGTGTTTTTCCACCACCACACCGGCGAATGGCGCGCGCAGCTCGTAGCGATTACCGCCGGCCAGTACGGCGCTGCCGCTGAGTGCCGTCATCTTCTGACGCGCGTTGTTCAGTGCGATTTCCGCTTCCTGCAAGGTCTGGCGCGCCAGCAGGTAATCCTGCTCGGCGGAGATTTCGTCCTTCCACAGCTGGCGCTCACGCTCAAAGGTGGTACGCGCCAGCTCGACGCGTCGCTCGCTGGCGGCCAACTCGCTGCGCTGGTCGGAAATCTGCTGGCTGGCGATCACGGCCAACACCTCGCCCTTTTTCACCGACTGGCCAAGGTTGACCTTTACCGCCTCCACCACACCGGCCGCACGCGGCACGATGTGCGAGGTACGGTCCTCGTCAAAACGCACTTCTCCCGGCAGCGTCAGCAGCGTGCTGATCGCCCGCGGTTGGGCTTGGGCGAGCTGAATACCGGCCGCCTGGATCTGTTGCTCGGTGAGTTCGAGTTTGCCTTCCTCCTCCTCGGCCTGTGCAAAACCAGACAGCATCAGGCTCAGGGCGACGGCGAGCGCCACACCGTGTTTAGGCTTCATAAAAGACTCCAGAAAAGATCAAAACCGGGCGAGGTCGCCGTAAATACGTTCTATGCGCACCCAGGCGTCGGTCGCCTGAGCGGTCGCCACCAGGTATTGGGTGCGGGCTGCGATCAAGGTGCGCTGGGCGTCGAGCACGTCGAGGAAGTTGAACTTGCCCATCTCGAAGCCACGGGTGGCGTTGTCCACCGCGCTCTGGGCGGCGGGCAGGATGTGTTGGTTGAATGCGCGCACTTCGGTATCGGCGGTTTGCCACAGGTCCAGCGCCTGGCGGGTTTCGGTGCGCAGGCGCAGTTCGACCGCGTTACGCAAGTCGCGGGCTTGGTCGGCACGGCGGCTGGCGGCGAGCACATTGCCCTGGTTGCGGTTGAACAGCGGGATCGGCATCGACACGCCCACCAGGTTCACGCGTTCACGCACGCTGGCGTCGTACTGGCTGCCGATGGACACATCGAGGTCGGGAATCCGCTGGGCCTTTTCCAGGCCCACGCTGGCTTCGCTTTGAATAATGTGCAGGTCGGCCAGGCGCAGTTCGGTGGTTTGCTCAAGCCGCGTGAGCAGTTGCGCGGCGGCCGGCAAGGGCGGTGCGGATTGGCTTTGCGCGGCCACGTCCTCAAAGTCAGGCGTGGCGCTGCCGGTGCTGGCGGACAGGCGCCGATAGGCATCGCTGAGGCCGATTTGCGCGCGGTTCAATTCCAGGCGGATCTGCGACACCTGCACCTGTGCGCGCGTGGTTTCCACCGGCGATGATTTGCCGGCGGTGACGCGACCTTTGGCGACCACCAGGCCACGCTCGGCCAGGGCCATCGAGCGTTGCGCCAAGTCGAGGCGCTGCTGGGCCCGCAAAGCACTGTAGTAACTGTCGATTACGTCGGCGCGCAGGCCATTGCGACGCTGCTCCAGGGTCAGCGCCGCGGCGTCCTGGGCGCGCGTCGCGACGTCAATGCGCGCGCCACGTTTGCCGCCCAGTTCCAGGGTCTGGCTGAGTTTGAGGGTGGTCGTGCGCGTGTTGCGGCGAGTGTCTTCGGCATCCCAGGAAGCCACCGGGTTGGGGATCAAGCCGGCCTGCTGGCGACCGCCCTGGGCAATGTCGATTTCCCATTGCGCAGCGGCCAGGTCAGGGTTGTTGGCGAAGGCGGCTTGCAGGGCTGCATCCAGAGAGAGGGTTTGCGCCTGGGCAGCGCCTGCGGCCACCCACAACGCTGCTGCCCCCAAAAATGTTCTAACGGAAAGTGCCATAACGAAAGTTCCACGCCCATGAAGTCGCTGAGATTTCCCAGCGGGGGGCAATGTAGCTTTCGGTACTTATCAGGGCCGTGGGCGCAACATTACAAATCCGTTAGCCGGGCTCAGGCATGCACCTCGTCATGCTCGTCGTGCACAAAACCTTCGCCTTCCACCTGGATCGTGGCGTGGGAAATATCGAATTGTTCGTGCAGCAATTCCGTCACCTGACTAAGGATTTTTTGCTCCGTGTTCAGCGCAGCATCCGCCACCAAGTGCGTGCTCAGCACATTCTTGCCACTGGTCAGGGCCCAGATATGCAGGTCGTGCACGTCCTTGACCCCCGGCACACCGCGAATGGCCTGCTCGACCTGATCGATATCGATGCCGTCCGGCACGCCCTGCAGCAGCACGTTCATGCTTTCCTTGAGCAGCGTCCAGGTGCGCGGCAACACCCAGAAACCAATCGCCGCCGCCACCACCGAGTCAACCCAGCCCCAGCCGGTGAACATGATCACCACCGCCGCGATCATCACGCCGATGGAACCGAGCATGTCGCTCCAGACCTCCAGATATGCCCCCTTCACATTCAGGCTTTCACCGCTGGCGGCACTGAGCAGTTTCATCGAGATCAGGTTGACGATCAGCCCCAAAAACGCAATCACCAGCATGCCGGTTGACTGGATCTCAGCCGGTGCCTGCAGCCGTTGATAGGCCTCATACAGAATGTAAAACGCCACGCCAAACAACAGCAGCGCATTGAACGCCGCCGCGAGGATCTCGAAACGCGCGTAGCCAAAGGTGCGCTTGCGGTCGGCCGCACGCTTGGCGACCTGGATGGCCACCAGAGAAATCGCCAGCGCCAGGGCGTCGGTCATCATGTGCGCGGCGTCGGACAGCAGCGCCAGGCTGCCGGTGATAAACGCGCCGATCACCTCAGCAATCATGAAGCTGCTGGTCAGCCCCAGGGCGATCCATAGAAGACGCTCGTGGCCGGCACGTACCTGGCCGTGGTTATGTCCTGCGCTCATGAAAATTCCTCGAGAAGTGGGGTTCGTTGATCATAGAGCTATAGGCCAGATCCCCGCGCAGGGGTTGCAAATTTGTCATCTGCGCGACAGCTCGTCGTTATATCGCGCGCACCAAAATCGCACATGGACGCTCTGCAACAGTTCTATCAGGTATGCTTTTCGAGCAGGAAACAAAAAGAAACAAATTAGCCAACCTGTTCGATAAGGAGTCCCGTTTTGGAGTTATCGACTGCCGCGTGGATGGTTCACGACACCCGTCTCATGTTCTGCGTTCTGCTGGCCATCGCCAGCATCATTGTGTTGATCAGCGCGACCAAGCTGCCGCCATTTTTATCGATTCTGATCGGTACGTTTATCGCCGGCGTCGGCGCGGGGTTGCCGCCGGAAGACGTCGCCAAGGCCTTCAGCAAAGGCGCCGGGGCGATCCTCGGTGAGGCCGGCATCATCATTGCTCTGGGCTCGATGCTCGGTGCGTTAATGGCCGAATCCGGCGCCGCCGACCGTATCGCCACCACCTTGCTCGGGCTGGGCAAAGGCAAGTCGTTGCCTTGGGTGATGGCATTGGTGGCGATGGTGATTGGCTTGCCGCTGTTCTTCGAAGTCGGGCTGGTGATGATGGTGCCGATCATCTTTGTAATGGCCAAACGTTCGAATCAGCCACTGCTGAAAATCGCCATTCCGGCGCTGGCGGGCATGACCACCTTGCACGCCCTGATGCCACCGCACCCGGGGCCGCTGATTGCGGTGAGCGCATTGCACGCCGACTTGGGCCTGACCATGTTGCTGGGCTTCTGCCTGGCGGTGCCAGCAGTGATTCTCGCGGGCCCGCTGTATGGCAACTGGCTGTCCAAGCGCATGCAGGTGGATGAACCGGCCGACATCGGCGCGCTGTTCAGCGCACCGCCCAAGGCACCGCGCCAGCCGAGTTTCGGGGTGTCGTTGCTGATCATTTTGTTGCCGGTGATTTTGATGCTCGGCAGCACCTTGGCAAAAGTTGCGATGGCGCCGGAAAACCCGCTGGCACTGACCTTGAAGTTTCTCGGTGAACCGCTGATCGCCCTCGGCCTGGCTGTCATCGCCGCCGTGATCTGCCTGGGATGGGCCGCCGGCATGCCACGCGCCGAGGTCGGCAATACGCTGCGCAAAGCCCTCGCGCCCATCGCCGTGTTGCTGTTGACCATCGGCGCCGGCGGCGGCCTCAAGCAAACGTTGCTGGATGCCGGCGTCAGCCAGACCATCAGTAAAGTCGCCGAAGGCGCGCACATGCCGTATCTGCTGCTGGCCTGGTTGATTGCCGTGGCCCTGCGCCAGGCCACCGGTTCGGCGACCGTCGCCACGACAACCACGGCGGGCATTCTCGCGCCGATGATGGCGGGTTTGGCGGCGACACAGAGTTCACTGGTGGCGCTGGCGATTGGCGCCGGCTCGGTGTTCTTCTGTCACGTCAACGACGCCGGGTTCTGGATGGTGCGCGAGTACTTTGGCTTGCAATTGAAGCAGACGATCTGGGTGTGGTCGGTGCTGCAAACCATCGTTTCCGTGGTCGGCCTGGTCGGCACGCTGTTGCTCTGGCACTTTCTGACCTGAGCCTCAGGTAACCAAGGTGTGGCGCTTGCCAAACAGCGCCACACTCGCCACCCCGACCGCGCCCATCACCACGCAATAGCCCACGCAAATCCACGGGCGCGTGGGCATCAGCGCGATCAGCAACAACGGCGTGGTACTCGCCCACAACGCGTAGGCAATGTTGTAGGTGAAGGAAATCCCCGACACTCGCACATGCGCCGGAAACAGGCCGACCATCACCGACGGCACCGCGCCCACCACGCCACAACTCAAGCCCGCCACGGCGTACGCCGCGCCCAGCCACACGCCGCCATTGATAAGGCTCGCGTACAGCAGCGCAATCCCCACTGGCAGCAACAGGCTGTAGACCAGCACCGCGCGCCAGGCGCCGATACGGTCCACCAGCAGGCCGGCGAGGACGCAGCCGATATTCAGAAAAACAATACCCAGCGCGCTCAAGGCGAAGGTGTGACTGGGGCTCATGCCGAAGGTTTTTTGCATCAGGGTCGGGGTGATGACGACCAGCACCACCACGGCCGAGGTGAGCACGCAGGTGAGGATCATGGCCGGCAGCAACACGGCGCGATGGTCGCGCAGCACGGTGCGCAGCGGCAGTTCGGCGGCCGCTTGGCGGCGGGCCTGCATTTCGAGGAACACCGGAGTTTCACTGAGCCAGCGGCGCAGCCACACGCCGATCACGCCGAATACGCCACCGAGCAGGAACGGAAAGCGCCAGGCGTAATCGAGGATTTCGGCTGGGGTGAAGACTTGCGCCAGCAGCGTGGCAGTGAGTGCGCCCAGCAGGTAGCCGAAGGTCAGGCCGGCTTGCAGGAAACCCAGCGCGTAGCCGCGATGATGACGCGGTGCGTGCTCGGCAACGAAGGTCCAGGCGCTGGGTACTTCGCCGCCCACTGCGGCGCCTTGCAGCACGCGCAGCACCAGCAGGATCAGCGGGGCGAAATAGCCGATTTGCGCGTAGGTCGGCATGACCCCGATCAGCAGGCACGGCAACGCCATCATCAGGATGCTCAGGCTGAACACGCGTTTGCGCCCCAGGTGGTCAGCAAAGTGCGCCATCAGGATGCCGCCCAGCGGGCGCGCCAGGTAGCCGGTCACGAAGATGCCGAAGCTTTGCAGCAGGCGCAGCCACTCGGGCATTTCGGGCGGGAAAAACAGTTGGCTGAGGGTCAGCGCAAAGAATACGAAGATGATGAAATCGTAGATTTCCAGGGCGCCACCAAGGGCGGCCAGGCCCAGGGTTTTGTAGTCGGAGCGGGAAAAACGCTGCGCCTGTGGGGAAAAGGTGGCAGTCATGTGCAAGCTCGGCAGACAAACAAAATGGCGTGCAGGTTATGAGTTGAGTCCGGTGATGGCAATCGCGACGGATATATTTGTTTTACTCATGGATCGATGAAGATAACTGCATTCCCATATCAATGGCCGTAGCGGAACATGCCGTAAAACTGCCAACACCATAATAAATACAAGAGGAATGACTCGTGGCCGATGCTATCGAAGAAAGCCGCTATGCCCGATTTGCCCTGCGTTGCTCCAACTTTGCCGAACGCTGGTTTCCGGATTCCTGGGTGTTTGCCGCCCTCGCGGTGATCATCGTCGCCGTGGCAACCCTGGGCATGGGCGCCGCACCCACTGAAGCCGCCAAAGCTTTTGGTGACGGGTTCTGGAGCCTGATCCCATTCACCATGCAGATGGCCTTTGTGGTGATCGGCGGTTACGTGGTGGCCAGTTCGCCACCGGCGGTGAAACTGATTGACCGCCTGGCACGTATCCCCAAAAACGGCCGCTCGGCGGTGGCCTGGGTTGCATTGATTTCCATGGTCGCGTCCCTGCTCAACTGGGGCTTGTCGCTGGTGTTCGGCGGGTTGCTGGTGCGCGCACTGGCCCGCCGCACGGATTTACGCATGGATTACCGCGCAGCCGGTGCTGCGGCCTACCTGGGCCTGGGCGCGGTGTGGGCGCTGGGGCTGTCGTCGTCGGCCGCGCAATTGCAGGCCAACCCGGCCAGCCTGCCGCCGTCGATCCTGTCGATTACGGGGGTGATCCCCTTCACCGACACGATTTTCCTGTGGCAATCCGGGGTGATGTTGCTGGCGCTGATCGTGGTCTCGTTGATCATCGCCTACGCCACCGCGCCCGGCCCGAACAGCGCCCGTGATGCAAAGGCCTGCGGCGTCGACCCGGCGTTCAACCTGCCTAAGCTTCAAGCGGCTACCCGCCCGGGCGAATGGCTGGAACATAGCCCGCTGCTGACTATTCTGCTGGCGTTGCTGGCGGCCGGTTGGCTGTTCCATGAGTTCTCGACCAAGCCGGCGATCAGCGCAATTTCGGGGCTCAACACCTATAACTTCCTGTTCATCATGGTCGGCGCACTGCTGCACTGGCGCCCGCGCAGCTTCCTCGATGCAGTGGCGCGCGCCGTACCGACCACCACCGGCGTGCTGATCCAGTTTCCGCTGTATGGCTCCATCGCGGCGCTGATGACGGTAGTCAAGGGCGGCGACGGCCAAACCCTGGCGCACCATATCTCGACCTTTTTCACCTCAATTGCTTCACACGACACCTATGCGCTGTTGATGGGCGTGTACTCGGCGGTGCTGGGCTTCTTTATTCCGTCGGGCGGCGGCAAGTGGATCATCGAAGCGCCTTACGTGATGCAAGTGGCCAACGACCTGCAATACCACTTGGGCTGGGCGGTGCAGATCTACAACGCGGCCGAGGCGCTGCCGAACCTGATCAACCCGTTCTATATGCTGCCGCTGCTGGGCGTGTTGGGGCTCAAGGCGCGGGATTTGATCGGGTTTTCGTTTGTGCAGTTGCTGGTGCACACGCCGCTGGTGTTGTTCCTGTTGTGGGCGTTGGGGACGACGTTGAAGTATTTGCCACCCGTCATGCCATAACAGGGTCAGGGTGGAGCGGGCTTGCTGGCAAAAATGCGCGGCGTCAGTGAAACGGTTGACCGACACAGCGCTTTGGCGAGCAAGCCCGCTGCCCTATTTCGATCTGCGGCTTTAACCCGGCTGTCTTCTTTTCGTCACATTGCGTTGCTACCGTCCTGCGAAATATCTTGAAACAACCACCGCGCAGGGACTCCCAGCAATGAGTGACGAGCACGAAGACCGCCCTTCCCCCGATTCCATCGCCCAACCGCCGGTAGACACCAGCCGCCGGCGTTTCCTGGGGGGCGCGGCAGTGCTGGGGGTCGGCGCGACCTTGAGTGCCTGCGGCCACACCGGTGAAACACCGAGCACACCGGTGACGCGACCGCTCACACCTCAAGAGCTGGACAAGGCCTTGCACGACCAGGTGAAAACCGTGGTGGTGATTTATGCCGAAAACCGCAGTTTCAACAATTTGTTTGCTGATTTCCCTGGCGTGGAAAAACCACTCTCGGCACTCTCCGGCGCCGAGGCCCAGCAACGCGACCGCGACGGCAGCCTGCTGACCAGCCTGCCGCCAACCTGGGGCGGTGTGTTACAAGTCGGCCCGCAAACTGTCGATGGGGTGACCTACCCCAGCGAAGTGCAATTCCAGGAAAACCTGCCCAACGCACCGTTTGCTCTCAAGGGCCCGAACGCCGAAGACCTGCCTTTGAGCCTGGTCACGCGCGATTTGTGGCACGTGTTCTACCAGAACCAGATGCAGATCAACGGCGGCAAGAACGACAACTTTGTGGCCTGGGGCGATTCCGGTGGCCTGGTGATGGGCCATTACGCCCAGAGCCGTTATTCCTTGCGCCTGTGGGATGTGGCCAAGGAGTTTGTGCTGTGCGACAACTTCTTTCAGGGTGCATTTGGTGGCTCGTTTCTTAACCACCAGTACCTGATCAGCGCCACGGCGCCGTTTTATCCAAACGCCGCGCAGTCGGTGGCCAAGGCGCAGATTGCCACGCTGCAAAGCGATGACCCTGCCGACCCGCGTCTCAAGCCGCTGGACAAGTCACCCGCCAGCGCCATGACCGGCCCACCGCAGTTTGGCCCCAGCGCACTGACGCCGGACGGCTACGGCGTGAACACCCTCGCCCCGCCGTACTGGCCGACTTGGATCCGCGACCCGCAAAACCCGGATTACTCCAAACCCGACCTGCCCAACGTGCTCGTGCCGCAGACCCACGAACACATCGGCGACAAGCTGTCGAAAAAGAACGTCGACTGGGCCTGGTACGCCGGGGCGTGGCAAGCGACCCTCGACCAGTTCAAGGATTCGGGCGGCATCCCGAAAATCCCCAACTTTCAGTATCACCACCAGCCGTTCAACTACTTCAAGCAACAAGGGCCAGAAAACCGCGCCGAGCGTGATAAACGCCTGCGCGATGGCGGCTTGGGTGATGAGGCCAGCACCAACAAATTCTTCGCCGACGCCCAGGCCGGCAAGCTGCCTGCCGTGAGCTTCTATAAGCCTCAGGGCAACCTGAACATGCACGCCGGTTACGCCGACGTGGCCTCGGGCGATCGCCATATCGCTCGCGCCTTGAAAGTGCTGCAGGAAAGTCCGCAGTGGAAAAACATGGTGGTGGTGGTGACCGTCGATGAAAACGGCGGCTGGTGGGACCACGTGGCGCCGCCCAAAGGCGACCGCTGGGGCCCGGGCACGCGAATTCCAGCGCTGGTGGTGTCGCCGTTTGCGCGCAAAAGCACCGTGGACCACACGGTTTACGACACGGCATCGATCCTGCGTTTGATCACCAGGGTGTTCCAGCTGGAGAAACTGGACGGCCTCAAGCAGCGCGACGACGCGATGATTTCCCGCGGCCAGACGCCCATGGGCGATTTGAGCAACGCATTGCAATTCAAGGTGTAGGTTTTCTTATCCAATAGCGACACGCCTGGCGATTTAGCACGCGGTTTTCCTGGTCAGCCGCTACTGTGTGGAGGTGGGCTTTCACCCCGCGCAGACGGGCTTTCGCTGACAAGGAACCAACTATGTTCAAACCGACCAGGCTGTCCTTCACCTTGGTCGCACTGCTGGCCAGTGCGGTCGTACACGCCGATATCGAAGTACCACTGGGCAGCACGCAACGCGTCACCCAATTGTTCGCGTTTCCCAATAATTGCAACGTGATCTGCTTTCGGCCATGGACGCTGGAGCAGACCGCCGAGCACTACCTGAACCAGAGCTTGCAGCGCGACGGGTACAGCCGCGCCAAAGTCAGCGTGAAAACCCATGACGGCGAGGTCGTGGCGACCTTCAGCGGCGTACCCGACCACTACGGCCAGCCCCTCACCACGCTGCTCAACACCGCTGACCTGGCCTACCAAGGCGCCAGCAAGCTCAACACCGACGGCAAATGGGCCTACAACTGGTACCTGTTCCTGCCGCTGGGCATGGCCCTGGAAAACCGCAAAAGCATCGAGCTGCTGCACTTCCCGCCGGATTACTCGCTGACCCAGGCCCAGGATTACCTGGAATCGGCCACCACCGATCGCTGGGCCACGTTGCTCACCGACAACGGCATCCCGGCCACCGAAACCCCGGCCTACCAGACCATCATCGATATCGCCCCCATCGCCGCGCCGTCCAACGCGGGCAAGGACCTGGAAACGGTCTACAGCTATTTCACCGACTATCAGACCCGCATGGTCAAGGAGCTGAGCCTGCACGCCAACGGCTCATTGCCGATGGTGGCGTTCGGTGCGCCGGTGCGCAGCTGGATCAAACAACAGTACGGTCAGACGGTGGCGGTGCTGGGCCTGGCGCAGATCAGCCCGACCGAAGGCAAACCCGTGTCGGTGCTGGGCGCCAACCACCCCAGCTACATCTGGTACGCGGCAGACCCTGCCACCTACGACGGCAATGAACAAAAAGCCGACGAAGCCGGCTTGAAGGTGATGGGCCAGGATTTGAGCGCTGCCTGCTGGCAAGCCGGCATCGGGCAGAAGCCCGCCAGCGATCCGAATGTGTTGCTAAAGGCGTGCATGAACACCTGGCAGGTCACGCGCAAGGAGCAGACCTGTGAGCTGTTTTACACCTCGGTACGCAACCTGACCCCGGAACAGGCCAACGCCAAATGCGCCACGCCTGCGATCAAGGCCCAGTTGAAACAGCTCAAAGGCGTGGTGCCGGCAGCGTCGCTCACCGCGCCAGCGCTATAAAACGCACAAACAAAACGGTTTCTACTGTCAGATTTGACAGTAGAAATCGAATTCAACTTGGGCGAGTCTGGGGCCGCACACATTCGCTGCAAGACTGGCCGTCAGACAACTCAGTAGGTCGATGCAGCCTAAGCCAGGAGAGTTATGAAAACTCAAGCCATGGATAAGGCTAAAACCAGCACAAAGGACTGTCTTTACCCTTTCAAAACCCTGCTTTTTGAACCGGGCTATCCTTCGACCGAGCAATTCCAGCCCATTCAGGACGCTAACGGATTGCCTGCCGGGGTCAAAGCTCGTATCGCCTTCGACAGCCGTGTGCGCATCGCCAAGGTTTCCGGCTACGCCGTGGGGGAGCGGCGCCCGCATACGCTGCAGCTGTCACCCCGTATCCACCTGTATGACTCCTGGTTCTGCGGCCTGTTGATGCACTCCTGCGACCCGAATGTGTTTTTCGACACCACAGACCTGGAGCTCTGGACCATACAGCCGATCGCTCCCGGCACCTTGCTGACGCTGGATTACGCCAGTACCGAGGACGCGCTGCCCCAGCAGTTCGCTTGCCTGTGCGGCGAGCTGAACTGCCGGGGCTGGATCACCGGCAACCAGGAGCCGTTAAACAGCGAAGGTCAGGCGTTCATGGCCCGGTGGCGTGAACGCAAAAGACCTTAGGCTTCGCCCAACGGGCGCAGGCGGTATTGCGGCGGCAGCTGCTCAAAACCACTGATGGTGGTGTTCAAGCTTTTCCAGCGGCCATCCTTGATGCCATAGATGCAGCCATGAATCGACAGGCTCTGCCCACGGTGCCAGGCGTTTTGCACAATGCTGGTGTGGCCGACGTTGGCCACTTGCTGAATCACGTTCAGCTCGCAAAGGCGATCGACGCGCTCTTCTTCGGTCGGCAGCTGGGCCAGCAGGTCACGGTTTTCGTAATAAAGATCACGAATAGTCCTCAGCCAGCCGTCGATCAGGCCGAACTGGCGGTCCTGCATCGACGCGCGCACACCGCCGCAGCCATAGTGGCCGGTGACGAGGATGTGTTTGACCTTGAGCACATCGACTGCGTACTGGATCACCGACAGGCAATTGAGGTCGGTGTGCAGCACCACATTGGCGACGTTGCGGTGCACGAACAGATCACCCGGCAACATGCCGACGATCTCGTTGGCCGGTACGCGGGCGTCGGAGCAACCGATCCACAGGTATTCCGGGGTTTGCTGGCGGGCAAGCTTGGCGAAGAATTCGGGATCTTCCTGTTTGATCGCGTCCGCCCAGCGTTCGTTGTTATCAAGCAGGTCTTGTAGTTCGTTCATCAGGGAAAGCCTCAGGAATGATGCGCAGCTGTGTGACAGACAACCGCTCGTCCGGGTCACGCCAAGCCGTAATTAGCTTGAATCTTTAGGGCGCCGTGCCTGTCCACACACTATAAGCCCCACAGTATGAGGATTGGCCATGACTGAATCACGACGTCCCTACGGCGCTACGCAGCCGGAACCGATTGACGATAACGAAGACCGCATGGGCTCGATGCGCGAGCTGGATTTTGACGAGGACGGACCGACCGCGGAAATCGGCGATGAGATCCCGGCAGGCGAGCGCGAGCACCTGATGCCCGACGAACGGGTACGCGAAGCCGGGATGACCGGGGCCTCTACGCAGGACCATGAGCCGACCGACGACGATATGAGCCCCGAAACCCTTATCCATGAGGACGGTGCGCGGGATGCGCGGGAGGAAGGCGAGGATAACCCGGCGGATTACGATCTGAGCATCGTCGATGAAGATGAGATCGGCGGCGGCAACGGGCTCGATGAGGCTGAGCTGGCCGACATCGACCCGGTCGACGGCAACCGCTGATACAGCGCGGTTCAACATGTGGGAGCGGGCTTGCTCGCGAATGCGGTCGTTCAGTCAGTAAATCTTTGACTGATGCTCCGTATTCGCGAGCAAGCCCGCTCCCACATTGGCGTGTGTATTCAGTCCACTAACGTGCAGGCCATCACGACTGCATCTTCGCGGCCACCCACGGCCGGGTAGTAATCGCGCCGACGGCCGATTTCGTTGAAACCGTAACGTTCGTACAGGCGAAACGCCCCCGTATTGCTGTCGCGTACTTCCAGGAAACACTCGCGGGCATTGGCGGCATAAGCGCGGGACATCAAGTGTTCCAGCAACGCCAGGCCCAAACCCCGGCCCTGGTTTTCCGGCTTGACGGTAATGTTCAGCAGATGCGCTTCATCGAGGATGATCTGCACCACGCCGTGGCCTACCTGCTGCTCACCTTCAAACATCAACCAGATCTGGTACTTGCCCAAGCCGTCGAGAAAAATCCCGCGGGTCCAGGGATGGCTGAACGCCGCGTATTCAATCTTCAGTACAGCGTCGAGGTCCGCCTCGGTCATTGGGCGGAAAGATAAAGCTTCACTCATCGGTACTTTTCCAGCGCGCCATCAGCCGGCGCATGGCTTGCCATACATCAGCCTTACGCTGTGGCTCTTCCATTAATAATTCCAGGCCCGGCAGGGCCCACACCGACCCAAGGCCTTCGACCTGCAGTTCACGGTACCAGGCCTCGGCATTCGCCTCGCCGGCAAACCGCACGGCGGGCAGGCCGATCAACCACAGGCACACGCACGGCTCGTCTTCGAGGCGCGCCGAAACAAAACCTTGCACAAAATCCCGCGCGGCTTCCGGGCCCTGGTCCATGTTGCCACGCACCAGCAGCGGCCAGCGCACCGGGTCGCCGACGATTTGCGGGCTGTCGGGCAGGCCGGCAGCACGCAGCATGTCCTTGAGCAGCATGTAAGCCGGGTCGCGCGTCTGGAAGCGCTCGCCTGTGGGTAACTCCACCAATAGCAGACAACGCCCGGCCCGCAGCAATTGCAGGGCAAAGCGCGGCGGCGGCACCACCGGCGCCTTGGCCACCGGCGCAACCGTTTCGGCCACCACCGGCTTGGCCATTGGCGCCGGGCGCGGCACTTCGACCTTCACCCGCTCGACGACAGGGCGCGATTCAGGCGTGGGCTTGACCACGGCCACCGGCGCAGCCGCCTCTTCCCCCGACACGTCGAACGCCTCATAAGGCTCAAGCGCCTGCAGCAGCTCGGGCCGCGATGGGGCGGCAAACGGCAGTTCGGTGCGGGGCAGCCAGTTGACCACCTGCATGGCGGTCAAGTAAGCGCGACGTCGGGACTCGATAAGCACAGCTCGGCCACTTGTGGATAACTAAAGAGCGGGGATTCTACCGCTGTTCGGTAACAATCGCCCACTGTGCACTGACCGGCTGTGGATAAATCCCGCGCCTGATGCAGTACAATCGCGACTTTTAATCGCCAACCAGCCGGCCATTCCCATGATCGAACCCAAGCGCGTCCTGCGCGCCCTCGCCGAACACTGGGCCTTACTTGAGCCACTGTGCGAACACTTCGACCAAGGCACCTTGAGCCTTGGCGAACTGCGCGCGCAACTGGCCGCCCAACAACTGGACAGCACGCCCCAGGACATCACCAGCCTGCTGGACGTGTGGATTCGCCTGGATATCCTGGTGCCTGTCGCCAAAAGCCCGAACCGTTTCGAGCTCAACGCACAGATCCACGACTTCCTGGCCTATCTTCGCAAGGAGCACCGGCTTGGCCTGTGCCTGGAAATTGAAGCCTACCTGCGCCACCTCGAGCGCCTGGCCGGCTACATTCAGGACGCCTTCGACATCCGGGATGGCCACGACCTGGCCCGCCAACTGCGCCTGTTGGACATGCGCGTACGCGATGTATTGAAAAAACTCGCCAACGACGAGCAAGCCCTCGCGGCCGTGGCCGACCGCGCCAAGACCAGCGACCGGCAGATTCCGTTGCGCCAGCGGTATGCCGAAGTGCTGGCGACCTGGGACGAATACGTCGAGCCGATGATTCAGCTGGTGAACGCCGACGGCGCCTTTGAACAAGGCGTGCGCAAGGTCGAAAACGTGCTGTTGCGCATGCTCACCGAGCAACAACGCCTCGGCCACCTGGTCGATGACGACATGCTGCTGCGCACCCACGCGCGCATCCTCGAAATGCAGACCAGCGCCCAGCTGACCTTGCGTCATGCGCGCGAACTGCTGCTGCCGTTGCGTGAAGAAGCACGCCGGCACAACGCCGTGACCCGTGGCGCCGCGCTGGCCTTGTCGGCCATCCGCCGTAAAGGTCTGGACGCCGTGCCGCAAGCGGCGATGCCGATGTTCACGCGACCGCAAAGCACCTTTCTCGGCAGTGCCAGCCAGGTCGAGGCCTATGTGTACGCGCTGGCGAATTTCGAGCCGAAACCGGCGCGTTTCCCCAAGGCGCACAAATCCCACAAGGGCGACGCCCAGCGTGCTCCGCGCACGGTCAAGGAAATGCTCGAGCGCTGCGAAGACGCGCTGCCGATGCCAGACCTGATGACCTGGCTGCTGGAGCAGGAACCGGACGGCGCCACCGACGAATTGTTGTACTGGTTCTCGCGGCTCTCGCGTGAAAAACGCTTCAAGCGCGAACGCCTGGAACGCCGCGACTACCACACACACGAGCACCAGGTCAGCCTGCGCTCCTTCGCCCTGCTCCCGGCCGGCACCGATGCCGCCGAGCATTCTGCGAGTACACCTCATGCATCTTGATCTATCCGAACTGTCCCAGCTGGCGCCGATCTTTCGCGAGCTGTTCAAGGGTTACCACGTCAGCCGCCGCGACCCGGAGCTGTACGCACAGCTGTCGAACTTCCAGGACCAGTACCGCACGCTGTTCAAGGCGTTGGGCTTTGAGCTGGTGTGCGATACACGCGGCTTCTATTACTTTGTGCCGGACTCGGCGATTGCCAGCGCGCAAGTGAACAAGACTGCCCAACGCCTGGCGCTATTCACCTTCATCCTTGTCGAGCACCTGGCCGACCAGGGCCGCGACCCGATCGCCGTGCTCGACGGCGGCAGCCTGGGCCGCGACGAATTGCCGTCGTTGCTGGAGAAGTACCGCGATCTGTTTATCCAGGCCGAAGTGCAGACCCAGGAAGAACTTGAAGAAAAAATCATGCGCCGCATGACGCAGCTGGGTTTTGCCAGCGAAGACAACGGTGTGTATCGCTTCCTGCCGCCGATGCACCGTTTCCTCGACGTGTGCCTGTCGGTGCAGCAGGACCGCGACCTCGCCGCCAGTGTGCACAGCGTGCTGCCTCTGCCGGCGCCGGTGATCATCGACGAAGACAGCGATGAAAAACTGCTCAAGACCGACGACCCGCTGGACTTGAGCGACTTTGACGAAGACAGCGAAGAAGACGCCCTGGCCCGCGCCATTGCCGAAGAACAGGAGACCGACGCATGAGCAAGGAACGTTACGGCATCCGCCGCTTCGCCCTATTGAACACCGCCGGTTACAGTTTGGGCCTGTTCCCGCTGGAAGAACCGTTGTCGGTGTACGGCGCGAACAACCTGGGTAAATCCGCCTCGATCAACGCCCTGCAGTTCCCGATTCTGGCGCGCATGTCGGACATGAGTTTCGGCAAGTACACCCTGGAGCAATCGCGGCGCTTCTACTTTGCCACCGACACCAGCTACATCCTCGTGGAAGTCTCGCTGCCCCACGGCCCGCACGTGATCGGCGTGGTCGGGCGTGGCCCGGGCGGTGGTTTCGGGCACCAGTTCTTTGCCTACGCCGGCAAGCTGGACCTGGCGCATTACCAGAAAAACGACACTTGCCTGCGTCAGAAAGAGCTGTTCACCAACCTTGAGCGCGAAGGCCTGAAAGCCTACGAGCTAAAGCCGGACGAACTGCGCCGTTTGCTGGTGGGCGGCCACACTTCGATCCCGCTGGACCTGACCCTGATTCCGCTGCGCTCCACCAGCGAGCAGAGCCTGAAAACCTTCCGCGCGCTGTTTATCAACCTGCTGCACATGCGCGAAATCACCGCGGCCAAGCTCAAGCAATTGTTCCTGGATGCCTTTGAACACAGCCTGCGTTCCGGCAGCGTGGACTACATCGCGGCGTGCGAAGAAGCGTTCCGTGATGTACGACGCATGGAGCAGGATTACAACTCGCTGGTGGCTGCCGGCCCGTTGGTTGAGGCGTTGGCCAATGGCGTTCGGCAGCGCGATGTTCTGCGCGGCAAACTGCATCGCCTGTCGCCCTTGCTGGATTCGTTGCTGGGCACCTGGTCGGACTACGCCAGCGCGCGCAAGGAAGAGCTGACGATCCAGGCCGAGCATTACCGCAATGAGCAGGACGCGCTGCAAAACGATCAGCGCGGTGGCACCCAGGAGCTGATGCGTCTGGAGCGGGAAATCAGCGGCATCCAGCGTTGGCTGGGCGAGCTGTCAGTGCTCAAGCATCGCTTCGCCCTGGTGGATGACGTCAAGGTGCTGGAGCAGCAGCTGCTGGCGGCCAAGGATGCTCACGATGAATTGGCCGGCGCCCTGGCGCAGTCGCGGCAGTTCAGCGCCGAGGATTTGGACGAGCGCTTGCGCGATCTGGAAAAACGCTTGAAGTCGGTCAAGCAGCAGCTCGACCACGCGGACAACAACAGCTACGCCAAACTGCGCGAAGAGTTTTCGCAGCAGGATGTCGAGCGTCTGATGCGCCTGTTCAACAGCTCGTTGTTCAGCCTGCCATTGGGCGAGCACGGCATTACGCTGGATGAGGACGGCCAGTGGGTCAAATCCCTGGAGCAGATCCTCGACGGCTTCAAAGGCGAGCGTTTCGAAGTGCCTGGGCTGTCCATCGACATCTCGCACATTGAGCCACCGGCGTTGCAGGCCCTGGCGGACCGCGCGGCGTTGCGCGACCAGAAAGAGCGCCTGGAAAAAGAACTCAAGCAACTCAAGACCCAGCAGGCCGTAGCCTCCGACCGCGCAGCCAGCAAGACCCAGACTGAAGCGCTGTACCAGCAAGTGCTGGATGCGCAGAAAGCGTTGGAGGACTTCCGTCGCGCCCAGACCCTGAGCGCTGAAGAAGGCGAGAAGCTGGAAAACCTGGCGCAAATGGAAGCCGCCCAGGATGAGTTGAAGCGCTCCAGCGACGCCTTCACCGAACGCGTGCAGCAGCTGTCGGCCAAGCTGCAATTGGTTGGGCGTCAGATTGGCGATATGGAAGCCAAGCAACGCACCCTGGATGACGCGTTGCGCCGTCGCCAGCTGCTACCGGCAGACTTGCCGTTCGGCACGCCGTTCATGGACCCGGTCGATGACTCCATGGATAACCTGCTGCCGCTGCTCAATGACTATCAGGACAGCTGGCAGGGTTTGCTGCGCGCCGACGGCCAGATCGAAGCCTTGTATGCGCAGGTTCGCCTTAAAGGCGTGGCCAAGTTTGACAGCGAGGATGACGTTGAACGTCGCCTGCAACTGCTGATCAACGCGTATGCGCACCGCACTGACGAAGCCCTGACCTTGGGCAAGGCGCGCCGTGCAGCCGTCACCGATATTGCGCGCACCCTGCGCAATATCCGCAGCGACTACGACAGCCTGGAACACCAGTTGGCCTTGTTCAACCGCGAGATCAACAAGCGCCAGGTGTCCAACCTGCAAAGCTTCCGCATTGTGCTGGCGCCGAACAAGGAAGCCCTCAAGCATATCGACCAGATCATCCACAGTGCCGGTCAGTATGAAGAAGGCGAGACGTTGTCGGTGTTTGACCTCAGCCAGAGCGCCGAGCAGGACAACAAGAACGAAGAGGCCAAGGAATATCTGGCCCGCCTTGTGGCCGCCAACCATAACCAGTTGGGCCTCAAGGACCTGTTCGAGCTGGCGTTCGAGATCACCAAGGTGCATGGCCAGCCGGTGATTCACACCGACATCGACGGCGCGGCATCCAACGGCACCACCATGACCATCAAGGCGCTGACCAACATGTACTTGTTGCTGCACTTGATGGACCGTGATCAGGCCGGGCGCGTGCGTTTGCCGTACTACCTCGATGAGGCAGCGGACATCGATGAGAAGAACCAGGCGGCGCTGCTGGAAACCAGTTTGCAGCTGGGTTTTGTGCCGATTCTGGCCAGTGTGAAGCCGCAGGTGTCCGCCCAGGTGGCGATCGACCTGGAAGGTGGCAGCGGGCCGAACGGCATCTACATTGATGAGGCGGACTGGAAGTACATCCGTCGTCACGATGCAGTGAAGGCGACCGTGAATGTGCAGGCGGATGAGCCGGAGCTGGATGAGGTTTGAGCCACTGAGCTGAAATGCAAAAAGGCCCCTGGGTGAGCACCCAGGGGCCTTTTTTTTCGCCGGTTATGGCCTCTTCGCGGGCAAGCCCGCTCCCACAGGTGACCGCATTTCTACAGGATAAATGCGCTTGAATATGGGAGCCGGGCTTGCGCGCGATGGCCGCGCCTCGGTTTACTTGCCGAGCGAAATCTTAGGCGCCCACGTCAGCCATTCATCTTCAAACTTGTCGAACAGCGGGAAGGTCTGCTGCGGCCGGGCAGCATTGCCCATGCGCTCGCCGTCTGGCGTGGCGAACGCGATACCGCCGGCGACCAGTGTCTCCAGGGATTCAGTGCGCACTGTCGCGCCTTTGAACAAGCCGAAGTCGAGACCGAAACCGCTGGTGTTCCAGAAGCGGCTGCCACTGCGCACCAGTGGCGCGTACTTGGGCTCGATCAAGATATGGATCAGCACGCGGTCGGCGGTTTGACCCAGCTCGTAGCCGGTGACTTTGCCGACGGTGACCTCACGGTAGGTGACCGGCACGCCTTCCTTCAACGAGCCACGGCGTGCGGCGCTGAGTACCAGGCTCAGGCCTTCCTCCTGACGGGCCGCCTCCGGTGGCTTGTCCAACGCGACGAAGCTCTTTTGTGGGCCGGCGTTTTTCGCAGATGGCTGCACCTCGATGTATTGGCCCGTGACCAGGGTTTCCAGGTTCGAGGTTTTCATCAGGCCCAACTCAGGCTTGACCACCCAGAACTGGCTGCCGGCGCGGGCGATCCGATCCGCCACTTGGGTGATGCGCGCGCTGAGCAACACCGACTGCATGTCGGCACTGAGGTCGACGCTTTCAATCTTGCCCACGTCCAGGCCTTTGAAGCGTACCGCGGTGCCGGGGCGAAGGCCGTCGGCACGATCGACCTTGATGGTCACCAGCGTACCGTGTTGATTGGCGGCCTCGCGATCGGCAAACAGACGGAAGCGCGGGATACGTTTTTTCAGCGGCACGTTCGGTTCCGGGGTTTCGAAGGCAATACCGCCGGCCATCAAGCTGGCCAGGGATTCACTCTTGACCTGGATGCCCCCGGTGAGCCCGCCTGTCAGCGTCACGCCGCTGGCATTCCAGAAGCGCGTCGAACCGTTGACCAGGTTTTCGTATTCCTTCTCGATGTGGACACCGATCACCAATTGCTTGTTCTTGCGCGAGAACTGGTAGCTCTGTACCGAACCCACCTTGACCTGTTTGTAGAGGATCGGGCTGCCGACATCCAGCGAGCCTAGGCTGTCGGTGAACAACACCATGTGCAGGCCGGGGGAGCGCAGGTCCAACGGTGGTGCCTTGGCCCGAGCGACGAATTCGCGCTGCGGCGCACTGCCTTTGTCGCCAGGGCGAATGGCGATGTAGTTACCTTTAACCAACGCTTCCAGGCCGGTGATACCGGCAAGCGAGATGGACGGTTTGACCACCCAGAACTGGGTGTCTTGCACCAGGTAGTCTTCGGCAAGCGGGTCGAGGGTGAGCTCGGCATTGGCGCTGGACAGGTCAGGGTCAATCTTCAGGGTCTTCAGGCTACCGACCTGAATACCTTTGTACATGACCGGTGTGCGCCCGGCCTGCAGGCCTTCGAAGTCGGTGAGTTTGACCTTGACCTTGAGACCGGCCGCCGCTGCGTCGAAGTCTTCGTACAAGCGAAACGGCAGGCTTGGATCGGTGGGAGGGCTGTCCTTGCGGTTCTCGGGTGTAGCGAAAGCGATGCCGCCGGCAACGATGCTCGAGAGCGACTCGCTGCGCACCTTCACGCCGGAGAGGTTGGCGTCGATGCTGATGCCGCTGGCGTTCCAAAAGCGCGTATGTTTGCGCACCAGGCTGGCGTAAGTGGGCTCGATGTAGACCTTGATCTCGACCGTACTCTGGTCTTCGGACAGCAGGTAGCTTTTGACCTGGCCAACCTGAATCTGCTTGTAGAACACCGGGCTGCCACGGTTGAGCGAGCCCAGGCGATCGGCCTTGATGGTCAGGTGCAAGCCGGGCTTGGCGTCGGATAAAGGCGGCTCTTCGGAAAGGGCCTTGAATTTGCGCGACGGCTCGCCGTCGCCAGGGCTGGCCGCAATGTAGTTACCCGAGACCAGGGTTTCCAGACCGGTGATACCGGCGAGGCTGACGCTGGGTTTGACCAGCCAGAAACGGGTGTTGGTCTTGAGGTATTGCTCCACATCCTTGTTCATCTCGATGGTGGCGATCACCCCGCGATTGTTGCCCTCGTCATCCAGGGCCAGGGTCTTGACCTTGCCCACGGGCATGCCTTTGTAGACCACTTCGGTCTTGTTGGCCTGGATGCCTTCGCCACTTTCAAAGCGCACCTGGATCTCGATGCCTTGTTGGGAATAGGCACGCCATCCCAGCCAACCACCGATGATCAGGGCTATCAGGGGCAACACCCAAATGGCCGACCAGTTGGAGGCCGGGCGGGTTTTAGCTTTTGGCAAATCACTCATGGTCGTCGTCCGACTCCGTGTTGTCCCAAATCAGTCGGGGATCAAAAGTTACTGCGGCAAGCATCGTCAAGATCACCACACTGGCGAACGCTGCAGCACCGAGATTAGCCTCGACACTGGCAAGTCGCCCAAAGTTAACAACCGCTACCAGGATGGCGATCACGAAGATATCCAGCATGGACCAGCGGCCAATGAATTCGATGAAGCGGTACATGATAATCCGTTGTTGCGCGGACAGCGGCTGGCGACGCTGCACCGAGAACAACAGCAGGCCAATGCCCACCAGCTTGAATGTCGGTACAAGAATACTGGCAATAAACACCACAGCAGCGATAGGGAACATGCCGTGCTGCACCAACTGGATCACGCCGGCCATGATGGTACTTGGATCGCCCTGGCCAAGGGAGTTGATGGTCATGATTGGTAACAGGTTGGCGGGGATATACAGGATCGCCGCCGTGATCAGTAACGCCCAGGTACGCGTAAGGCTGTTGGGACGACGGGCGTGGACCAGCGCACCGCAACGGGTGCAGAGCTGCTCATCGGTGTCGGCTTCTTGCTTGTTCAGCTCATAGCATTCGGTACAAATCAGAATGCCTGCATCAATCGCCCGCATGATCATCCTCTCCTGACAACGCTTGCCAGATCTGGTGGGGCGACATCACCACCTCAAGCAGCACCTGAACCATTAATAGACTGACGAAACAGATAAGCCCCAGGCCGACCGTGATGGAGGCCATGTCGGCGAGTTTGACGATCGCCACGAGCACGCCCATCAGGTAGACCTCCAACATTCCCCAGTCTTTCAAGTGATGGTAAATGCGGTAGAGCAACAACCCATAGCTGCGGCCGATCTTCCAGCGAATGCTCAGCAGCACAGCCAATTGGCAGAGCAATTTGAGCAATGGGATGCCCATGCTGCACAGAAACACGACTGCGGCGACGCCTTGCATGCCGGTATCGAACAGACCTACAACGCCGCTCCAAACGGTATCCTCTGAGGACTGCCCGAGTAGATTGAGCTGCATGATGGGTAAAAAGTTCGCGGGGATATACAGCAAAAGTGCGGCGATTACCAAGGCGAGGCTGCGCTCAACGACATTGTAGCGGTGAGCATAGAGCTCATAACCGCAGCGTGGGCATTGAGCCTTTTCGCCTCGAGCGAGCGTGGGCTTGCGCATCAGCAAGTCGCACTCATGGCATGCCACCAGATCGTCCAGGGGTAAATCCGACACCGCTGGGGTATCAACCGGATCGGGCATAGTTAGGGCTCGAACTCTAAAAAAGGTTAGGTGCCTATTCTAATGGTCTGGTTCAGAAATAACTGTGCAAATTTGTCGGACGGATTGAACCGCTGGTCAAGCGGGCCGTCGCGGCATGCGGCGCAATAATGGGAGGACGTAGCGTTTGCTGATATTGGCGATTTCGGGGAGAAGGTTGGGCTTTTGCGATGATCGGGTTATTCAGGGAATGCGCGTTTTGTTGGTGCACTTCGTTCGCAAGTACGCTTGCACTTGCGCTTTTCGACCGCCCAAAACAAAGCCCCTGTTTGCGTTAGCAAACAGGGGCTTTGGAATTTAATCTTGACGATGACCTACTCTCACATGGGGAAACCCCACACTACCATCGGCGATGCATCGTTTCACT